>JAFAOU010000033.1 GCA_019247495.1 Acidobacteriota bacterium | reverse complement strand
AAGTTCGGGTTGGCTGTGAACCCTGCGGATAGAGAGCCGAGCGGCGACTGCGCGTTGGTCGGGCCGGTACCGTTGTTCTGTGCGACGATGCCGCCCAGAATCTGGTTGATCGAGATTCCCTGAACGTCGTAACCGGTGAGATAGATGTTGAAGCTGAGGACTGGGAACGACCAGTCCGTCCAGATGGTGACATGAGCGATCTGCGGATAGCGCGTCACGTTCGTGATCGTGAAAAGCGTGTCCTCCGTACGGTTGGTGAAATCCACCTCGAAGTACGGCAGGAGCAGCGTGGCCGCGGGGCCGACCGTCACATCACAGAAGTCGTCGTTGTTGACCGTCGAAGGAGAGGCAGCGAAAACGGACGTTGAGCTGAGGACTAGTAAAAAAAAGAGGCATTTGATTATTTTCATATCGTGGCGTTACGGCTTCGGATTGATGTTCGTGCCGGTGCAGAGCGCCGTTGTCCCATTCGCCAGCGTTGTTCCGGGCGGACAGACGAAGACGCCGCCCGCGGGGCCGATCGTTGCCCCGATGCCGCGGGCCGGTGTGCATCCGTTGCCGAGCGATGCAGCGTCGAACTCGGCGACCATTCGTTTCGTGCCGAGGCTGCCGAACATCGTGATCGTGACCCAGTTCTGGCTCGGGCGCGGTCCGACTGTTTGCGAGCCGGCAGGGGCGAGGGCGCTACGGCTGCCAGGTCCTGTGATTACCGTTGGAAGATCATCAACAACACTGTGCGTGGTGACCGAGTAGCCCGTGCTGCCGCCGTTGTTGAGATTCAGATACATCCACCCGCCGACGTCAGCCGTGCTTATTGATGGATAGGTTGCGCTGGCCGTCGAGCTGGAAGACGTGGCGGGGAGTATGGGGGTTGGTATGGCAGGGCATAAGATGTTGCACGGTGAAGTCACATTTGGGTTGTCGTGTTCGTCGAAACGCACGATGTCAACGATAGGCAGCGCACCGTTGAGCGCCAGCGAGGCGCCGCACGCGCCTTTCAGGAATCCCTCCCGCCAGATCGTGTAATTCGTGGCGAAGGCCGCCGGGCCTCCTTGAATGAAACGGGCCGCGAACGTTGACGGCAATGGCTGCCGGCGATCCAGGATGCGGTTGGTTGCAGGCGTGTAGCGGTCGTAAAACGTGTACGGCAGCTCCGTCGCGACATTCGATCCCGCTCCCCCTCCCTCGGGCACGGCGCGAATATGAACCATCGGATTGCCGCCCGCATCAAACGTTGCGGCTGATGTTCCCGCCGGCTTCGGGCCAATCTGCTGATAGTCGCCGATCAGGACGTTGTCAAAGAGGAGATCGTCCGTGTAGTAGAGCGGGTCCGAGGGCAGACGGTTCGTGCAGCTTCCGACGACATCGATCGTTGCATAGCCGATCGCGTTCGCGTGCGTGCCGCCGACTATGTTTGGGCATGATGCAGAATTATGCGTATTGTAAATACCATTTGTCAGAGCATCTCTGACGGTGGCAGCGAGCGTCTGCGGGAGGTTGCCGGGAAGTGCGTCACACTCGATTGCCGCCTTGAAGTTCGGATTGGTGTAACCCGGTCCAAACGGCGGCGAGGTCAACGCTCCCAGCGGCGACTTCACAGTCGTTGGACCGGTCCCCACCGCCGACGCCACGACGCCGCCGGCCAGGATGTCCTTCAGGTTGATGCTCTGAACGTCGTAACCGGTGAGAAAGATATTGAAGGTGAGAACCGGGAAGGACCAATCAGTCCAGAGCGTCACATGAGCGATCTGCGAGTAGCGCGACACGTTCGTGATCGTGAACAGCGTCGTTTGCTCGCCTCCCGGCTGCAGATCGACTTCAAAGTAGGGAAGGAGCAACGTCGCTGCGGGACCGACTTTGATGTCGCAGGTGGCGTCGTTGCCGACAACACCAGCCGACGCCGAAACGGTGATCAGAACGGTGAGCAAGGCCAACGCGATTCGAGTTTTCATTGCCAGCTCCTTGTAGACGTCATGGTTTCGGATTGATGTTCGTGCCCTTGCAGAGATCCGTTGTCCCATTCGCCAGCGTTGTTCCGGGCGGACAGACGAAGACGCCGCCTGCGGGGCCGATCGTTCCGTTGCCGCCGTTCGTCGCCGTGATGACGCTGGCTGGAGTGCATCCGTTGCCGAGCGATGCGGCGTCGAACTCGGCGACCATTTGCTTCGTGCCGAGGGAGCCGAACATGGTGATCGTGACCCAGTTCTGGCTGGGACGCGGTCCGACTGTTTGCGAGTCACGAGGCGCGAGCGTGCTTGTGCTACCAGCACCGGTGATGATCCTGGGAACATCACCAACAGGACTATGCGTGGTGATCGAGTAGCCGGTGCTGCCGCCATTGTTGAGGTTCAGATACATCCACCCTGCGACATCAGCGGTGTGAATTGAGGGATAGTTTCCGCTGGCCGTCGAGCTCGAAGAGGTGGCCGCGAGTATCGGTATTGTCGGGCCAGGGCATAAGGCGTAGCACGGTGTAAGAAACCCATCTGGGTTGTCGTGTTCGTCGAAACGTACGATCTCCGCGGCGGGCAGGTACCCGTTCAACGCCAGAGAAGCGCCGCACGCTCCTTTGCCGAATCCCTCGCGCCAGACCGTGTAGTTCGTGGCGAAGGCCGCCGTACCTCCCTGAATGAAACGGGCGGCGAATGTCGAGGGCAATGGCTGCCGCCGATCCAGGATGCGGTTGGTGTCCGGCGTGTAGCGGTCATAGAACGTGTACGGCAACTCCGTCGCGACATTCGATCCCGCTGCCCCTCCCTCGGGGATCGCGCGAATATGAACCATTGGATTGCCACCGGCATCAAACGATGCAGCGGATGTCCCCGCCGGGTGCGGGCCAATCTGCTGGTAGTCGCCGATCAGGACGTTGTCGAATAGGAGATCGGTCGTGTAGTACTGCGGGTCCGAGGGAAAACGGGTGGTGCAGCTTCCGACGACGTCGATCGTTGCATAGCCGATCGCATTCGCGTGATAGCCGCCGGTTTTGTAGGGGCATGCTGCAGCACCCGGATTGTAATCACCAGTAGTCAGAGCGGTTCTGACCGCGGCAACGAGCGTCTGCGGCAGGACGCCGGGGAGCGCGTCACAATCGATTACGGCCTTGAAGTTCGGGTTGGCGTAACCGGGTCCGCTGGGCGGCGAGGTCAACGCTCCCAGCGGCGACTTCACAGTCGTTGGACCGGTTCCCACCGCCGACGCCACGAGGCCGCTGACGAGGATGTCCTTCAGATTGATGCTCTGAACGTCGTACCCGACGAGAAAAATATTGAAGGTGAGAACCGGGTAGGCCCAGTCGCTCCAGAGCGTCACGTGAGCGATCTGCGAATAGCGCGACACGTTGGTGATGGTGAACAGCGTCGTCTGCTCGCCGGTCTTCTCCAGATCGACTTCAAAGTAGGGAAGGAGCAACGTCGCAGCGGGACCTACTTTGATGTCGCAGGTGGCGTCGTTGTCTGCGACTCCGGCTAACGCCGAAATCGTGACCAAAACCGTGAGGAGGGCCAACGCGATCCGTGTCTTCATTGCGGCTCCTTGGGTGATCGAAGGCTAATTTATGCTGTTACACCATACAAAGCCACACTTATTTGGGTCGTATACTCACCGGATCGTGTGATGGGAGGGTGTCTATGCAAGGTCTTACGCCGCTTGATATTCAGAAGCAGACGTTCGCGCGCGGGCTCAAGGGCTACAACGTCGATGAAGTGCGCGGGTACCTGCACCTGATCGCCGAGGAAGTCGAACGGCTGGTCAGGGACGTCGACCGGCTCTCCCGCGAAAACGGCATGCTCCGCGACGAGCTGGAAGAGCACACCGCCCGTGAGCGCATCCTCAAGGACACGCTGCTGTCCGCCCAGAAAGTCTCCGAGGACGTGAAAGCGAACGCGCACAAAGAGGCGGAGCTGATCGTGAAGGACGCCGAACTGCTGTCGGATCGTCTGACGTCGCAGGCCATGGCGCGCGTCGGCGATCTCGAGCGCGCCATTCAGGATCTGAAGATCGAGCGCCGCGGCAACCGCAACAAGCTGCAGTCGATGCTCGACACGATGCAGCAACTCGTGATGCTCGACGCCGAGCAGGAAGCGAACGAGCAGCCGATCACCGCGATGTTCCGGGCGCGGGAGTAGGACGTGCGGGGCGGCTTTCGTAGCGCCGGCGGTCCAGCCGTCGGGCCGACGGCGCTACGATCGGACCGCATGACGCTTCTCATCCGCAACCTGTCTCAAATCGCCACGCCGCTTGGGCGCGGCGGCGTGCGTGGCCGCGCGATGCGCGCGCTGGCCGTCTACGACAACGCCGTCATCGTCGTTCGCGATGGCCGCTTCGCGTTCGTTGGACGCGAGTCGGAGATCGACCCCGATCTCCGTTCGAGCATCGACGTCGACTTCGACGCGCGCGGCGCCACGGCCGTCCCAGGCTTCATTGATTCGCATACACATCTTCCATTCGCTGGCTACCGCGAGACGGAGTTCAACCGACGCTTGCAAGGCGAAACGTACGAACAGATTGCGGCGTCCGGCGGCGGCATCGCATCGAGCGTCCACGCCACGCGGCGCGCATCGGAGCAGGAACTGGTCGACAACATCCTCGTCCGCGCCCGCACGATGGCTCGCTACGGAACGACGACCGCCGAGGCGAAAAGCGGTTACGGATTGTCGGTCGAAGGCGAGATGAAACAGCTGCGCGCCATTCGTGATGCAAACGAACAGTCGCCCGTTCGCCTGATCGCGACCTGTCTCGCCGCGCACGATTTTCCACCTGAGGGCCGAAGCAGCGCGACCGCGCGCCGCGGCTATGTCTCGACGGTCATCGGCGAGATTCTTCCCGCCGTCGCCGAGGAGAAGCTGGCGATTTTCTGCGACGTGTTCGTCGAACGGGGCGTCTTCACCAACGAAGAAGGGGACGCCGTCCTGCGCGCCGGTGCCGCTCTCGGCCTCATTCCTCGCATGCACGCCGACGAACTTTCCGACACCGCCGGTGCCGCCCTCGCCGCATCCCTCGGCTGCGCCTCCGCGGATCACCTCATGCAAATCTCGGATGCGGGCATCGCCGCGCTGGCCGCATCGAACACCGTCGCGAATCTGCTTCCCGCCACGAGCTTTTTCCTGATGTCCGACCGCTACGCGCCCGCCCGCCAGCTCATCGACGCCGGCGCCATCGTCTCGCTATCGACTGATTGCAATCCGGGCACGTCGATGACCGAGTCGATGCCGATGGTGATGCAACTGGCGACGCTGCAGATGAAGATGACCGTCGAAGAATCGCTGACCGCCGCCACGCTCAACGGCGCCGCGTCGCTCCAGATCGCTCACGAAACGGGATCGATCGAACTTGGCAAACGCGGGGATCTCGTCCTGCTCGACGCGCCGAACTACCTCCACCTCGTCTACCACTTCGGCGTGAACCTCGTCACGCGCACGATGCGCGACGGCCAGTGGGTGCTCTAGAGCGGCAGGTTGCGCCGCCGGCCGAATTCCTGATCGACTTTGCGCAGGATCTCCAGGGCGCGGTCGGCGAATGCGTCCGCGACATAGACACGTGCCTCCCACGCCTGCGGCTCGCCGAACACGATCGATTCACTGCCCAGCATCGCCAGCGCCGTCCCCGCTTCGATGACGTACGGCACCGCGGCCTTCTCCAACCGGTCGAGTAACTCCGCGACGAGATCCGGCGACTTCTCCTCGACCAACGCGAATAGATTGCCGAGGTGATCCGGCTCGTCGTGCAACTCCGGCACGAGCGCGACGTCGCAATCCGAACAGCGCGCGATCCCGTCGCGATACTCGCTTTCACATTCAGGACAGAACATGTCCGTCAATCGTAGAACGCGACGATCTTTTCGTACAGCTTCGCGCCGATCGCGCTCTTCGCCTCGGTGGTGCAGCCGGCGACGTGCGGCGTGAGGATCAGGCGCGGATCGTCAGGCCAGGTGCGCGTGGGCGGCTCAGGATCGTAGACGTCGATGGCCAGTCCGCCGAGGGCGCTGCGATTCAGTGCCTCGAGCGCGGCGTCGAGATCGAGCACTTCACCGCGTGCGGCGTTGATGACGATCGCGCCGGATGGAAGACCAGCCAGCTCGTTCGTGCCGATCATCGTCCGCGTTTCGGGCGTGAAAGGGACGTGGATCGTGAGGATGTCGCTCTCGCGGAGGAGTGCGTCGAGCGACGTGACTCGCGCCGCGCCGCGTTGCGCGAAGTCGTCGTCGCTGATGTACGGATCGAAGGCGGTCACGCGCATTCCGAACGCCGCGGCCAGGCGCGACACGCGCATACCGACCTGACCGAGTCCGACGATGCCGAGGCGATGGTGGCGAAGCTCGTGACGTGAGGCGCAGCCGTCGCGCGTCCACTTACCGTTGCGCATCTCGCGGTCGTACTGCGGCACAGTTCGCGTCAGCGCGATCATGAATCCGATCACCAGTTCCGCGACTGCGTTGGCGTTTTCGCCGGGCATGTTGATGACCGCGATGCCGCGTTGACGCGCCGCCTCCGTGTCGATGTTGTCAGTGCCGCTCGTCCCTTGCGCGATCAGCTCGAGGTGCGGCGCGGCATCGATGACGCGTTTCGAAACGCGGTTGTAAGAACGGGTGACGAGGATGTCGCAGGTTCCGGCGATCGACGCCAGCTCTTCTTCCGTTTTGACGGGACGGTCGATGATTTCGAAGCGGCCGTCTTCGCGCGCACGCGTGCGAAGCGAGTCATCGACGTCGGCGGCGATGAGGAGGCGTTTCATTTTCGTCAAACTCCATCCTGCGGAGCGCAGCGCACGTCAGGATCTCCGGTGATACCGCGCTGCCGGAACGCAAAGAACGCGTTCTATCATCAGACAGCGCGGGCTAACCCGAGATCCTGACGTGCGCTGCGCTCCGCAGGATAGACTTTCGAGAATCAGTGCGCGCCATCAAAAAACATCGCGTCGCTCTCATCGCGCTCGCCGTTTATCACCTCGTCTTTTTCTTTCCGACGTTCTTCATGGGGCGGATCGCGTCGCCGAACGACGTCTTCTTCAACTTCGAGCCGTGGAAGAGCGTGGGCCAAGCCGGCGCGCAGAACCCGCTGCTCAACGATCCGCCGACGGCGTACTACACCGTCCTCTCGCTGATCAAAACGGACTGGCGCGCGTTTCACTGGAACCCATTCATCGGCGCCGGCGTGCCGGGATTCGGATCGACGCTGCTAGCGCCGTTCAGCTTCCTTCCTGCTCTGCTGCTGCCGCTGCCGTGGATCTACACCGGCATCATTCTTCTCAAGCTCAATATCGCGTTCTGGCTCGCGTACCTCTGGCTTCGCGAAGAGCGACTCGGCAAGCGCGGCGCGGCTGTCGGCGCGATTCTCTTCGCTGCCGCAGGACCGATCGCCGTGCGCTGGTGGTGGCACGTCACGAACGCGGCGCCGCTGTATCCCGCGCTGCTCTGGATCGCGCTGCGCACCGCGCGCGGCAAGCGAACGCCGGCCTGGGTGATCGGTCTCGTCGCGCTCTGTTACGCGCTCTCCGCGTTTCCGGCGACGATGGCGTACGGCGCGTATGCGAGTATTGCGTATTTTTTGTATCTGATGATCGGGAGTCGGGAGTCGGGTGTCGGGGGTCGGAGTAGAGACAATGTTGCCGCTTCGCTCCGACCGACTCCCGACTCCCGACTCCCGCTTCGCACCTTCGTGATGACGTCGCTCGCCGCCGCCCTCGGCATCATGATCGCGGCGCCGTCGTTCATCCCGCTCGCGCAACTCGTCGGCCGTAGCGGCTACCTCGGATCCCGCGCGAATGCAGCCGCGGAGCATGTCTTTCCGCTTCATCACTTTGCCCTTTTCGTGAATCCCGACCACCTCGGCAATGTCGCGCTGCGCGACTGGCGCGGCGATCGCGCGCTGGGAAATCTGAACAACTACATCGAGGCTACGGTCTACGTGAGCATCGTCGCGCTTCCGCTGATTTTTCTGGCGCTCGCGAATCGCCGCGCTCGCTCGCGTTGGTTCTGGCTGGCGATGCTGGCGATCATGCTCGCGGCAATGTTCGGCATGCCCGTGATCGCGAAGGTCATCGGCAGCCTGCCCGGATTCAAGTATTCGCCGTTGACGCGCATCGAGATGATGATGCCGATCGCGGTGGCGTATCTCGCCGCTGCCGGCGCCGCGTTTGTCTCGCGTGGACGATTTCGAATCGCGATCGCGGTCGTTCTCGCCGTCGCTGCGGCCGGCGATCTTGCGGTCTTCGCCGGACGCTTCTATCCGTATCTCGAACCGCGACTGGCGTCGCCGCCGAGCGGTGCGACCGTCGCATTTCTGCAGGCGCAGCCGAAGCCGTTTCGCATCGCGCCGTTTTTCGATTACCTCTGGCCCAACAGTTCCGAGTTGTACCGGCTCGAAGATGTGCGCAGCCATTTTTCGTCCGAGGGGAGTTACCGGCGGCTGCTGGAGCGGATCGATCCGAGCGCGGCGCTCACCACGTCGACGGTCATCAATTTCAACAGCCTCAAGTTCAACTTCGACGATCCGCTCGTCTCGATGCTCGGCGTCCGCTACTTCGTCGAGCAGCGGTCGATCGACGTGATGAAGTGGACGATTTTCAAGAGCACCAAACCGGCGGTGAAAGAAATCGCGGCAACCGTGCTCGAACCCGGCCGCGTCATGCAGCGCCACGTGCGCGTCGACGAAGAGCCGTTTTACGCGATCGAGGTGCCGGCGGAACTGCAGGCTACATTCGGCCGCGCCCCACACCTCGACGTAACGCTGACGAAGGGAAGCGCCATCGTCTACACCCGCGCCTTCACTGCTAGCGACATCACCGCGCTGGGCAAGATCTACATTCCGCTGCGCCCGTACGCGCGGCTGGGCAACACGGTGATGCTGCGTCTGGCGTCGAGCGGAATGCGTGTGCGGATGTTAACCGGCGCCACGGAGATCGCCGGCGATGCACCGCTGTTTTACGACCGCGTCTTCACCCCGCTGATCTTCGAACGCGATCTGCCCGACGGCCGCATCTTTCGCAATGTCGCCGAAGTGCCGCGGTTTCATGCGGTAACACGCGTGCGGCGAATGACGGTCGACGAACTCTTGGCGGCGAAGAACATCGACTTTGCCGACGAAGCGATCGTCACCGATCCGCGTCCGGTAAATGTCCAAGCGTCCGACGCCGTCGTGACGCTGCGCTCGTACCAGGATGATGAACAGATCGTCGATGTCTCCGCGCCCGCAAAGACGCTGCTGGCGTCATCGCAAAAGTTGACGCCGGAGTTGCGGGTGACGATCGACGGTCACGCCGTCGATCCGGTCCAGATCAACGTCCTGTTTGCCGGCGTCCCGATCCCTCCCGGCAATCACCGCGTCGTCTTCACGCAGCGCCTCGGCCGCAGCTGGTGGCCGCTTTCGGGGATCGCGTTGCTGCTGCTCGTCGCGCTGTCGATCGTCGACGCGCGGCGCGGTCACTTCGGAATCGCCACCAGGATGATCTGATACGCGAAGAGCCCGCGCCAGATGCGGGTGATCCAGGTCAGCACGCGTTCGCCCATGCGCAGCAGCAAGTCCGGCATCCAACCGAGGATCAGGCGGATCGGCACCGAAGACCCTCGCACGGCGATGATGCGAAATCCGGCGTTCTCCACTTCGCGCCGGATCGTGCGCATGGTGAAGAAGCGGAGGTGCGTGAAGTCGAGGATGCCGCGGTCGCGATATTCGAAGACGCCGAACAGCAGCCCGAGGCGGACCGTGATGTTGGCGATGTTCGGGACGGAGAGAAACAAGACGCCGTCGTCCGTCAGCGACCGCTTCACCAGTCGCAGCAGGTTCGTGGAGTTGCGCAGGTGCTCGATGATGTCTGCCAGCACGATCGCGTTCACATTCGGAGGCAGCGTCTTGACCGTTTCGAGATCGGTGATGACGACCTGATCGAACCGCCCGCGAAGCTGCCCGAGACGGTCCGCGTCGTACTCGAATCCGATCGTTCGATCGAAATGCTCGCGCACCGCCGCGCCGAGTTCTCCACCCGCCGCGCCGAGGTCGAGCAGCGTCCCACCGCGCGGCGCGAAACGGCGGATCAGCCCGATCAGAATCCGATGGCTGCTCCCCTCGAAGTCCTTGAATGTGTAGACGTTCGGCACGACCGCGGGAGGGTAGTGGATGAGGTGGGGGAACACAACAGAAACGAGCCGCTAGCGCGTGCGGCGTTTCAACAGTGCCTCAAGATTGCTGTGAATCTCCGGCATGTCGAGCACTGCCGAAAACTCACGGACCCATCGGCGGATCCGTTCGACATCGAGATCAGGATTCGCCCGGATCATGTTTTCGATGTCCATCATGTCGCGCGGGCGTCCCGCAACGGCTTTCATGATCACCAGGTCTTCGGCCGAGGCGAGGCGGATGCGAACGTTGCCGGCGCGAACCCATGTCGATCTTTCGATCACTTCATCCTCAAAGGGTAGCGCGCCGAGTGAGATGTCGATATCGACCTCGCCGGGCCGGTAGCGGAGCAACAGAACCCTCGTCTGTCTCGAGAATTCGGCGACATCAGCGATCCGTGGTGTAAACCCGAATTTCGTACCGCTTTGGAGAAGTGTCTCGGCGTCAACGTCGAGCACGAGTGCGTCGACGTCGTTTGTCAGCCGCGGTTTTCCGCGCAGCGACGCGGCAACTCCACCGATCACCGTGCCTCGCACTCCGGCGTCACGGAACCACTCCATCAACGCCGCCAACGGAGCAGTCAGCCGGTCAAGGTCCTCGTCCATTACTTCATCAACGATTGGAGCCGTGCCCACCGTTCGCGTGCCGCGGTGTCCTCCGCCGAAAGGGATGACATGTCGAAGAGGTCGACAGAAGCCATGAGAAATGCAAGCGCTCGAAGTTTTTCGTCGAATGATTGCTTACGAAGGTCCTGCGCTTCACGCTCGTCGACTGCTCGCCAGCGAGCCATCCACTGCTGAGCCATGTCCTTCGTCATTGGCTGCGTCACGCCAGCATTCTAAACGGCGAAGCGCATTCGCTCTAATGCACCGCAACCCCGCCGATGTTCTTCAGCGAGATGGAAATCCCGATGCTCGGCTCCGTGTGCTCGACTGGCGTGTAGACGATGTAGCGGCGGTACTCGACGGCGATTCCGTAGCAGGAGGCGTTGCCGCCGATCAGGTAGCGCTGCTCGAGGAACTTGCCTTGTTTCGCGTCGTAGTTGATCTGCACGTCGGCGCGGATGCGGTTGCTGAGGAGTGACGAGCCGGTGTTGATGCGGAACTGGCTGGAGCCGGGAAACGTGGACGGCACGCCGTTGATGGCGGGCGGACGGTACGACGAGAACCAGGTGAAGCTCAGGTACTTGTCGGCGATTTTGCCGGTTCCCATCAAGTTGGCGGAGAGGCTGGTCTGGTCGAGCTGATGCGAGACATTGCCGAACGTCGCGGCGGCGTCGAGCGTGATCGACGAATACGGATTCACGTGAAGCGCGGCGATGAGCGGCGTGAATCGTCCCTGCTGCGGGACGGTCGAGCCGGAGAGTCCGCCAGCAGTGGCCGAGGTGAATGGGCGGCCGAGGGAGACGGATTGGGTGAGTGAGAACGAGGCCACCTCGCGCGACGAGCCGCCCGCTGCCGCTTCGCGCCCGATCAGGCGCTGCGTCAGCGAGTATTCGACGGAGTCGCGCACGATCGGGAGGAAGGGGGAGTCGACGGTGTCGAAGCGAATGATGCGGTTCTGATCGTTGACGTTGGTCGTGTAGAGATAGCGGAAACGCGGCTCGATCACGTGCTTGAACTTACTGAAGCCGCCGATCGAGTCGTTGTAGACCTTCGACAGCGAAGGACCGACGACTTCCACCTGTCCCTGCGCGTAGAAGCGCTCGACCGGATTGTTGACCGCGGTCAACTTGCCGAACGGATTGGCGACCGAGTTGTCGTCGAGTGAGTCGGAGTAATACGTCTCGCGTACGGAAACCTGCGGACGCACCGAGAGCCATGCTGGCGTACGGAGTTGCATCGAGAGCGTGGGGAAAATATCGGCGCGGTAGTAGTTCGCGGTCGGTCCGTTGAGCAGGCCATTCGTGACCAGATGCGACGCCGACGACTCCAGCGAATAGTAGAAGGGCGTCTCGCCGATGCGGTTCGGGTATAGCCGGAACTGCAGCGACGGAAGCTGCTCGAAGCGCTGGCGCGGCGGCGCCTTGAACGGATCATTCGGATCGACGTTGGTGAGCAGGATGTCGCGGCGGTCCGTCAGGATGTTGAACGAATAGGTGCTGCGGTTCTTCGTCAGATACGCGGAGGAGTAAATCTGCGACAGCGTATGCAGCCGCGGATCGTGCGCGAAGCGGCGGAAGAACTCGACGTTCGAGATGTCCTCCATGTCGACGACGCCGCGAAAGCCGCCCGGAAGATTGTCCTGCGAGTGCTGATAGTTGTAGCGCCACTCGTTGCGGCCGGTTTCCTGATCGTGAACGACGTATGCGCTCAAGTCGCCGTGCTTCACATTCGGCGACGGACGGTAGCGAACGTTGATGCCGGCGCCGTTGTAGCCCTTGTCATTGATATCGCCGTAGAAGGTCGTGTCCGCGGAGTCGCCGAACGGAACGAAGTAGCCGACTTCCAGCCGGTCGCCGTAGGTCGGCGAAAAGAGGATGCGCGGAATCAGAAATCCTTGCGAGCGGTCGCTCTTGGTCGGCCAGACCAGCCGCGGCGTGAAGAAGAGCGGGACCTGGTGGGCGCGAAAGACGACGTCGCGCATGCGCGCGTAGTCGTCGAGCGTGACGTCGGCCTCGGACACATGGAACGACCATGACGGCTTGTCGAGCTCGCACGAGGTGAACATCCCATTCGTCAGCCGGTAGCGGTCCTCGGACAAACGCTCGATCTTGTCGCCGGCGAAATACATGTCCGGCTGCAGCGCCCCGGTGGCGTTGAAGAAGGTCCCGGTCTTCGAGTCGAGATTGAAGATGATGTGATCGCCGGTAAGCCGTGTCGGTCCCTGGTCGAGGATGACGTGCCCTTCCGCGACGACGTCCTTCGTTTTCAGGTTCGCCGTGATCTTGTCCGCGTGGATCTTGATGTCCTGATATTCGACCAGGACGTCCTTCTCGAAAATCGCGTACTCCTCGCGGACGTACTCCGCTTTTCCGCCCGGCGCCTGCGTAATCTTGATTTCTCCGCCCTGATCCTTCTTCAATCCCGGCGTCACTTTGAACTTCGGTTTGGGCTGGTTGTAGTACTGCCCGGCCGGTCCCATGTTCTTCGCAGCTTGTGCGAAGAGCAGCGAGGGAGTGGTGGCGAGGAGAAGCGCGGCAGCGGTGCGGAGGAGCGGGGCGGGATGAACCCTCATGCGTCGCGCGTCATTGTATCCGACGCTCCTTCATCTCCGCCGCCCGCGTTGAGGACGGCGCGGTCGATGACGCTCATTTGCTGGATCTGCATCCGCAATTTGATGATCTCGAGCTGGTAGAGGCGGGCCACGTCGTCGGTGCGGTTGCGCTGCTGGCGTTTGCGCAGCGCGATGCGATTGGCGAGACGGACGAACTCCCGATGCGCGCGCCGGTCCGCCCAACCGCCGCGGCCGAGGCGGAGCAGGGGATGGGCGGTGGTGCGCACGTCGCTGTCGCTGAGGAAGCCGAGCGACGACTCGTGCCGGAGCTCGGCGCGAACGTCCGGCCATTGCCGGAAGACGGCTACGACAACGATCAGCGGCATTGCCGCGGCCACGGCGAGCAGAATGTAGCGCTCGCGAATGCCGTAACGCGTCGCGAGCGTTGGCAGCCACGCCACGATGATGGCGATGGCGGCTGTGGCGACGTCGAAGGCGATCTGTCTACGCTTGTCGGCGACGTGGAAGACGGCGAAGGTGATGCCGTATCCGGCCACGCCGCCGGCCAGCATCATCGCAGCGATGACCGAGGCCGCGTGGACCGACGTCATGACGAACGGCACCGCCGCGGTCGCGCCCATCACGCTCCCGACGATCATCCCGTCCACCGCCTCGGTCTCATGCCCGGTGTGCCGAACGTAGAGCGCCGCCAGCGTCAGAGCGATGCCGCCGACGACGGGATAGAGCGCACGGATGAGGAAGAGGAGAACGGCCACCGCAAGCCCGACCGCAAACGCGGTGCGCCAGGCCGTGCCGAGGTCGTTGTCGAGCGTTTTGAAAAAATGCGCGGCGGCCATGGCGGCCAGGAACACGGCGTAAACGACGAGGCAGAGGACGGGATCGGACATCGTCAGGGGAACGAGTACCCGGCCTCGTCGTAGCGAACGGGATTGCGCAGAAAGTAGCGGCGCGAAGTTGCGATGTCCTTCCGGATCTGATTGGTCAGCTCCACGGCCGACTGAAACTGATGCTCGCGGCGCAGCAGCCGGTGAAAGTAGAGGCGCACGGTGTCGCCGTAGACGTCGGAGTCGAAATCGAGGATGTGGCTTTCGATGGTGATGGCGTAGTTTTCGTAGAGCGTCGGCCGCACGCCGATGTTCGTCACGCTTTCGAACGACCGGCTGAAACTCTCGAAGCGCGAGGTGGTGATGTAGACGCCGCCGCCGGGATGAAGCTCGTTGGCCGGATCGACGTTGACGGTGGGAAAGCCGATTTTGCGCCCGAGACGGCGGCCGGTGGCGACGCGGCCATCGAGGAAGTAGGTGCGCGCCAGCGCCGTGGCCACGGTGCGCATCGTCCCTTTCTGAATGGCGTTGCGGACCAGCGAGCTCGAGACGCGGATGCCGCGGATCTTGACCTCGTCGACGCCCTGCACCGCGAAGCCGTACTGCTTGCCGGCCGCTTCGAGCCTGGCCAGATTTCCCTCGCGGCCGGCGCCGAAACAGAAGTCGCGTCCGATGCGGACATCGCTGACCTGCAGCGCGGCCACGAGGAACTCGGCGATGAACCGATCGGCCGTCCAGCGCGAGAAGTCGTGCGTGAAGGGGACGACGATGAGCGTGTCGACGCCCATGTCGCGGAGCAGCTCATGTTTTTGCGGCAGGGTCAGGATCTGAGGCGGCACGCGGTCGGGCGCGACGATGGAGAGCGGATGCGGATTGAAGGTGATGACCGCAGAGGGCCGTCCGGTCTCTCTCGCGCGTGCGACGACGCCGCGAATGATGGCCTGATGGCCGATGTGCATGCCGTCGAAGTTGCCGATCGTGGCCACGCATCCGCGAGGCAGGTCGGTCTGTCGAAGCGGGTCGTTAATGAGGATCATGGGTGCGAGCGATGGGCGCGCGGATCATCGCATAACGTCATAAACTCGTGCGCTTGAAAGCACTCCTGCTCGTCATCGCTCTCGCCGCCACCTCGGCTGCTGCCGCCGATCACCCCTCGCGTCCGCCGGTAAAGGGCTGCAAGTGGGAGAGGTTGTCGGACGCCGCGCTCGGTCTCGATGCGTGGGTGCAGCGTTGCGACTTCGGATCTCGCAAGATCGATCTCTTCACGAAGGGTTCGTCGCTTTACATTCACTACTCGGATGGCGGCGCGCCCGATCCATTGATCGACGTCCTGCCGCTGCTTACCGGCGAAACAGCGGAGACGGCAATCAAACGCATCTTCGCGTCGCACACATCAGCCAAGCTGGCCAAGCGATGCGTCCTCGCGCCGTACGCCGGCGACAAGCGTGCTGGCGCAACGCGGTACACGTTCGTTCCGAACGCAGCGTACAAGAAAGAGCTCGATGCGAAAGCCGATCCGAACGAGGTCGGCGATCCGCCATGCGGCGAGTGGGGCGATGCGCCGGACGGCATTCAGTATTTCGAAGTGCATCCCGGCGCGCGGCGCGTGCTGTTCGTGCGAGTGGGGCAGGATGAGCCGCTATTCGACGAGAAGACGCTCCGGCTCACGAAGTGACATTCGCAAGAGAATTGCGAAGCCGGCTACGAGCCATAAAAGAATCGGTACGACTGACGCGAGCTTCCCCTTGCCGAAAATGAATTCGCCGAGGTTGCCCGATTCTCGGGCCAGCGCGACCTTCGCTACTGATTGCGATTCGAAATAGCCGATGTCGCGGCGGGTCTGTTCTCCAATGTGTCCCGTAAAGAATGCCGGCACGAGATATCTGCTCACCGGATGGGGAAGTTGTGATGACGGCATCGGGTCCGTGGCTGTCGCGATGAAATTCAGACCGAACGATACGATTGCCGCCACAATGGCAATGACGATCCACAATCGACGAAGTCTTACCGCCATCATCGCGATGCCCAGCAGCGGAACGATCGGGACGAGATAGCGCGGACCGAAGGCGAAACCGCCATGCCAGCCATTGAAGCTGGCAATCACGAGAACGAACGTGGTCACAATGGCCACCAGCGACCAATACTCAGCGTTCCGCTTCATCGCAGCAAGTCCGAAGAAGGCGAGTAACAGGACGGGCGAAACAAAAAAGAGGCCCCTGTATGGCGACAACGTGATGCCGTACAACGCGTCGGTCGAAGGGATCGTGATGACGCCGAAGAGGTAGCCGCCGTGCGTGAACGGTGTGCTCGCCTCCACCGACGTCCTGAACGGCGATCCGAAGCAGATCCATTGATAGGCCGCCATCAAGCAACCAAACGGCGCCATCCCAATCAGGAAACGAATTGCTGTCCGCCGCTGATACGAAAAGGCGAGCAGAACGAGAATCGCCGCCGCTAATGCGCACACGTAGAAGCACGCCACGGCAATCCCCGCCGCGACGCCTGCCGCCACCGGCCGCGTTTCCAGCAGCGTAAAGGCCAGCAACAAAAATAATGCCGCCGGTATGTGGGCAAAAAGCATGGTCGAGTACGGAAAGACGATCGTGCCGAAGAGGATGATCGCCGCGATGCATAGCGCTGCGGTCCGTGACGCCGCCATTTTCCTGCGGCCGTACAGATAAAGAACCGGCCCAATGAGCGCGCCGCACAATCCCACACTCAGTGCCGTCGAAATCCAGCGATTCATGCGCGTCAGTGAATCGACGGGAGCGTGCAGGCCGCATTCGATCGCATAGATCACTGCATAGGGCACCGCCGGAAGGATCGAGGCGCCGGGCGGCTTGTTGATGAATATGTGTTCGCCGGTTCCCTTCGACACATCTCCCGTGTTGACGTCATACCCATCGATGAACAGCGTCTGCCGCTCCACAATGGCTCGCGTCAGATCGAAATGCGCGTCCTGATTCCAGCCGGCGCCGCCGGTGAAATAGGCGAACGTCACCGCCGCCAATACGAATAGTCCCGTGGCGATCTTCGTATCCGTACTCACGACGAATACAGCGACGGCACGGACTGCGTAATCGCTTCCCAATCCGGCGGATTCGCCCCCAGCATGCGGACGAACTGATCGACCATCACCGGATCCCATTTGCCGCCGGCGGCTTCGCGGCGGAGCGTTTCCAGCGCCGCGGTGTGCGAAAGAGGCGCTGGACGATACGAACGGTGCGACGTCAGCGCATCATAGGCATCGACGATCGACAGCAGGCGGACCTCGTGCGGAATTGCCTCGCCGCTCAGCCCGTCGGGGTATCCGCGGCCGTCGTAGCGCTCGTGATGGTGGCGGATCAGCTCTAGGACCGCGGACATCGTCAGCAGCGGACGAACCATCTCCTCTCCGATGACGGGATGATCGATGACGCGCAGGAACTCTTCGCGAGTGAGCGGTCCCTGCTTGTTGAGCAGCGACTCCGGAACGGCAATCTTTCCGATGTCGTGAAGCAGTCCCGCCACGCGCACGCGCTCGCCGGCCGCGTCGCCGAGGCCGAGGTGAAGCGCGAAGGTGCGGGAGAGGTCGCCGACGCGTTGGGAGTGGCCGCGCGTGTACTGATCCTTCGCTTCCAACGCCAGCGCAAGTGCGCAGATCACGCTGTAGGTCTGTTCGAGATCGGCGTGGAAGTCCTTGATGCGCAGCAGCGAGCGGATGCGCGTGATCAGCTCGACGCGGTTGAGCGGGTAGGCGATGAAATCGTCGGCGCCGGCCACGATCGCTTCCTGCCGCATGCTGCCGCCGCCGTGCGCGGTGAGCACGATGATCGGCAGGAACAGATGCCGTGGATCGGCGCGAAGAAGGCGCAGCGTTTCGGCGCCGTCCTGCACCGGCATGAGCAGATCGAGCAGGACGATGTCGATGCCGTCGCGGTCAATGATCGCAACCGCCTCGGCGCCATTCTCCGCGAACGAGACCTGGAAACCGGCTCCGGCCACGCTCGCCGCAACGAGCTCGCGATTCATCGGATTGTCGTCGACGCACAGCACGCGCGCCGCGGCGGCAGGCCGAGGCCGCATGTGGCGCGACGTTACCGGCGCGGGGTGCGCCTCATCGAGCGCGGCAGCAAAGAACGACATCAGCTCGCCGTCGAACGCGCCATCGCGCGCCTCAGCGCGCAGGCGCGCAAGGGCGTCGCTGTCGGACAAATCATCAGCGTGCTGGATCTCATCGAACCGATTGGCGATGGAGACAATCTGCGCCTCGAGCGGAATTGCGTCGCCGGCAAGAGCGTCCGGATAGCCGCGGCCGTCCTTTCGCTCGTGATGCCAGCGGACGATCGGCACGAACGGCCGGAACGTCTTCATCGGCTCCAGAATCGACGCGCCGATACGCGTGTGCTCCGCGACCAGCGCAGCCTCGTCGACCGTCAGCGTCCGCTTCGCCAGGAGCGCGTCGGGTACGCCGATCATGCCGACGTCGTGCAGCAATGCGCCCTTCGCGACGATCTCGCACTCCTCGCGCGACATCCCGAGTTTTTCGCACAGCCGCCCGGAGTACTCCGCCACCCGCTGCACGTGGCCGTGGCTGCGCGGGTCCTTGTTCGCGAGCGCGTTGGTGAGCGTGAGGATGATGTTCTCGCTCGAGTCGAGCTCCTTGCGCAGATTGCGGATGCGCGCCAGCGAACGGATGCGCGTGCGCAGCTCCTCCCTGTTGATCGGCTTGTTGAGGAAATCGTCGGCGCCGCATTCGAGCGCTTTGATCTTGTCCTCGGTGCCGGTCAGCGCGGTCAGCATCAGGATCGGGATCGTCCGTCCGATCTCAGTGTCTTTGATGCAGCCGCACGCTTCGTAGCCGTCCATCACCGGCATCATCACGTCGAGGACGATTACCGCGGGATTGATGCTCGGGAAGAGATTGAGCGCTTCGCGGCCGTCGCGCGCCAGCACCACGTCGTAGCCCCAGGTCGAAAGGTACTCTTCGAGCAGCTGCAGATTTTGTTCGTTGTCGTCCACCGCGAGAACGATGTCTCGGTCGGAAGGTGCGGCCGCTTCGGGGATGACCATCGCGAGGCGGCGATTATAGGTGCAGCCTCTGTTGCTCGCCCGGGTACACGAGGTGATTCCCTTCGATCTGCGCAAGCGGATTCATCACGTGCACCTTCACTGCGCCCTCTCCGATGATGTGAATGACCTCGATACCGCGGCGCGTCAGTTCGTCCGCCACAAGGTTGCGATGACATCTCCACGGCACCGCCTCGGCACACATGATCGACACGCGCTGCTGCTCCGCTAGCCTCAGCAGCTTGTCGATGGCGTCGCGAAATTCATCAGTGGCCATGTAATCGGCATATGCGCGAAACTGCTCGTTTCGCCAGGCCGTGTTGCGTGAATCCGGCAGCGGTTTGCGCCGCCCGCCCAGCTCGGGCATGTGGATGTACGCGACGCCTTGCTCCGGCAGCCATTGCGCCATGGCCTCGCTGGCGAAGTGCGGATAGCGCTTCGATCCGGGATAGCGGCGGATGTCGGCCAGCAGGTTGATCTCGTGCTCGCGCAGCAACGCGCTGAGCTCGTCAGCGGCGCGCGTTGAGTGGCCGATTGTGTAGACGTTCATACGAAAACGTTCAATGATGACATCCGTTTCTCATCCTCGATTCCAGGAGCCCGCATGACCCTTCTCGCCCGCCGCGCCGTCGTCGGCGTCACCGACTCAAAACCACTGCTGCACGTCACCGACACCTATCGCCGAGGGCGGCGCGGCGACGTCGTCACGCTCATTCAGGAATGGCTCTGCCTCAACCTCTGCGACGTCATGATCGATGGCCAGTACGGCTACGCCACGGAGCAGGCAGTGAGAGATTTTCAGGGCGGGACCGGCGTGCTGCCGGTGACCGGAGAAGTCGATCCGCAGACATACGGGATGCTGATCCGGCCGATGACTGAGGCGTTGCGTCCGATCCATCCGCCGGACGATGCCACGATGGGACAGATGGTTGCCGCATACGCGCTGCAGCATCTTCGGCAGCGGGCGCGCGAGGCGGGCGGACAGAATCGCGGGCCGTGGGTGCGGCTGTATCTGCACGGCAATCAGCGTCCGCGCGATCCGAAATTGCCGGCCAGCACGGATGCCTGGTGCGCCGGATTCGTCAGCACGATCATCGCGCAGGCCGCGCCGACGCTCGGCCGCGAGCTTCCGATCGATTTCCATACGAACTGCAACCGTCTGGCCGAGGATGCGAAAGCGCGCAAACGTTTCATCAGCGGTGAGAGCGCCGTTCGCAATCCGAAACGCATTCCGACCGGCAGCCTGATGCTCATCCGCAAGTCGCGCGCGAAGGATCGCTGGCACCACACGGGCGTCGTGATGCAGGCGCTCGACAAAGTCGTCCGCACGATCGAAGGAAACTCCGCATACAGCACCGACGACGATCCCTCGGGACACGAGGTCTGCCGCCAGATGCGCTCGTACGGCAACCTCGACTTCGTCGTGCTGGATTAGTTCCGAGGGCGCGGCGGGTTGTAATCGGCACTCCCATGGCGTACTACGCTGAACACGCGCAGCAACTCAAACGCGACCTTGCTGCCGAGGTGCCGACGGATGAGCTTCGCCGGCTGCATGCGAAGCGGCCGCTGCTGCACGCGCTGGTCGCGTTCCTCAACGTCGCGGTGTTGATCGCGGCGGGTATTGCCATCGTTCACTTCGACCGCTGGTACTTCTGGTTGCCGTGCGCGTTCGTGGCCGGGTTCGCGGTCTTCGATTTCACCGTGCTGCTGCACGAAGTCGTGCATCGAGCCGTGCTCTCGGAATCGAGCGATCGGGCGTATCGCATCCTCGGATTGTTGTACGCAGTGCCGAGCGGCATCTCCGCATCGCAATTCACGCGCTGGCATCTCGATCATCACGCGTCACTCGGCTCGAACATCGACGATCCCAAGCGCCACTATCTCTCACCGAAGATCAACGCTCGCTGGCTGAAGGCGCTCTACTTCACTCCGGCGCTTTTCCCGATCTACTTCCGCGCCGCCGCGAAAGAGACCGCCGCGTACGAGCCAGAACTGCGACGCCGCATCGGACGCGAGCGCCTGTTCACGATTGGATTCCAGCTCGCCGTCCTCGCCGCGATCGCGCTCATCGGCGGCTGGGCCGTCGCGTTCAAGCTGTACATCGTCCCGGTCTTTTTCATCTTCCCGATCGCCTTCGCCCTGAACCGCCTCGGGCAGCACTACGACATCGATCCCACCGATCCCGCCAAGTGGTCGACGCTTGTGAAAGGCTCGTGGTTCTGGGACGTCATCTACCTCTTCTCGAACTATCACCTCGAGCACCACTACTTCCCCGGCGTCCCGTTCTACAACCTCCCGCGCCTGCAGAAGCTGCTGCTGCCGTTCTACGAAAAACGCGGAATGACGGCGATGACGTACGGCTCACTCCTCTGGCGCTGGCTCGTGCTCAACCGCAAGCCGCACGCGAACTGGGATGAGGCCGCGAGCCTGAATCTGCATCCATCTGCGTCATCTGCGGATTGATGTCTGAATGGACAGCCGCTTGCCGATTGGCAACAATGCCGCGTCCATGGATTCCTTTCCACTCCGTCCGCGCGAGGTTTTCGAGGGGCTGAGCAAGACTGTCGTCGGGCAGGATGAGGCCATCCGCGAACTCTCCGTCGCCATCGTCAAGCACCTGGTCGGCCATCCCGCGCCGAACATGCTGCTCATCGGCAACTCGGGATCGGGCAAGACCACGCTCATGCGCGCGGTCGAGCAATTTCTCGCCAGCCGGCCGGAGCTGAGTCACTCCGCGAACATCATTCGCATCAACGCGAATGTGCTGGCCGAGGAGCACCAGGGGTATGGCAGGGCGGTGCTCGGACGGCTCTACGCGAATGCGCGCACGCGCCTCGGCGCAAATGCTCCGATGCCCGACCTGCTCCGTTTGGTGGAGCACGGCATCGTCTTCATCGACGAAGTCGACAAGATCCGCGCGCAGGTCAGCGGGGAGCCGAACGTGCGCGGCATCGTGGCGCAGGAAGCGCTGCTCACGCTGATGGAGAACGAGAACGTCGAGTTCGAAGCGAACGGAATGAACTTCGCCGTGAACTCCTCGAAGATCCTCTTCATCGTCGGCGGCGCATTCGAGGAGTTGTACGAAGCCGTCTTCCGCCGCGCCACGATTGGGCAGGACGTCGCACCGATGAAGCCGATCGTGGTCGTCTCGGCCTCGGGTGAGGTCCGCGAGGAGCTGCCGTTTCATCTGCGGGACTACCTGAAGTACGACGACCTGTTCCGCTACGGCATGACCCCGCAGTTCGTTTCGCGTTTCGAATCGATCGTCGTTTTGAATGATCTCGGCGAGGCCGAACTGGCGCGCATCTTCGTCGAGCCGGAGGCGTCGATCTTCCGCACGTCGCGCGCGTACTTCGAGCGATTCGGCATCGATCTGCAGATCACGCGCGGCGCATTGATCGCCATCGCATGGGACGCCGCACGGCAGAAGCGGCTTGGCGCGCGCGCCCTGCGCGAGACGTTCCGCCGCGTCATCGGCGGTCTCGAATTTGATCCCGCCGACTCCGGTACGCGCGTCATCACGGTCGATGAAGCGATGGTCAAGCAAACCATCGCCGGCCGCGAGCAAGGGTCCGCCCGGCCGCGATGATCCGCACCGTCTTCGTTCTCGGAATGCTGGCAATGACCGGCGCGGCTGCCGGAGCATCCGTCGTATTCGTCGACAACCGCGCCGCCGCCGGAGGTATCGGATCGCGCGATCGCCCATTCGCGTCGATCGCGCAAGGCGCGCAGACCGGCACAATCATCTACGTCGCGGAATCGGACAAGCCTTACGAAGAGAGTGTGACGTTGAAGAAGGGACAGATCCTCGTCGGCTCTGCCTTCGGCCTCGACGCGCTTCGCGCCGAATTGCATGTCGAATTGGAAGGCGAGGGCGTTCCCGCGATGCAGGGCCCGGGGCCAACGATCCGCGGAACGATCGCCGCGAGCGGCGACAACGTCATCGCCGGTTGCACGATGCTCGCGGAAGGGCCGAGCGCGGTCGTATCTGCCGGCGCGACGGGAACGTTGACCATTCGCAATGTCTACTTCAAAACATCGCGCGGAGGATTTGCGATTTATCTCCAGGCGCAACAGGGCAACGTCAACGTCGCTGGCGGTGCGATCGACGCGACGAATGGCGGCGGTGGGATCGCGCTCGACAATGGTTATGGCGACGTGGTCATCGACCGCGTTCCAATGGCAGGCGAGTTCAACACGGCGCTGCGAGTTCAGGGCCTGCGCTCCGGAATCGTCACGATCCGCCGCGGTTCGAAAATTCACGTTCGCGATGCGTTCAATGACGCCATCGTGATCACCGGCGTGGAACGCGGCGCGGCGGTCGTGTTCGAAGACACGATCGACGTGCGCGGGCGGCGTCGGGGTGTAGTCATCGACAAGTCCGCGAAGGTCGTCATCGGCGGCGCGTCGACGCTGAACACCGCAAACGGCGCGGCGCTCGAAGTTCACGACTCCGGCGTCGATCTCTCATTCGAATCGATTTCCGCGCAGGGAGTGACCCCGGGAACGCTCGATGAAGGAATCATCCTCGATCGCGTGCATGGAAAGGTCTCGGTCACAGGCATCGAAGGGAAGATCGGTACCGGCGGCGCGATCCTGCACGCGCGCGGCAACGGCATCCGCATCGATCACGCCGATCACGTTCGCATGGCCGGCCTTACCCTCACCGACAGCGGCGTCAACAAGCCGGTGCGCGGCGGACGTTGCGCCGGCAACTTCGAGGTGAATTCGACAGCCATCTGCCGCGCCGCGCTCTACCTCCGCCACACCAGCGATTCGACATTCGAGAACATCGTCATCGACGGCGGAAGCGCGATGGGCATCAACGCCAACAACATTCGCGACGTCACCTTCAGCACGATCGATGTGCGCCGCGCCGGCGACGAGACGTTCGAAAGCGGCGTGCTGCTGCAGGAAATTGGCGGCACGATCACGTTTACCGCATCGTCGTTCGCCGACAACGCCGGAAGCGAGATGCTGGTCGAGCAGCGCTTCAACAATGGAAAGATCGTGCTCGATCGCTGCATCTTCAGCGCTACCGGCCGTCCCGAGGTCGCGCCGCATTTGATCGAACTTCGGTCGTTCGGCAATGCGAAGGTCGACCTCGAACTCCGCACCGCCGATCTTCACGACAACCTCGGCAACGCGATCGACGCCGCGGCGGCGGAGGGAAGCTCTCTCTCGATCGATACGCTGAACTCCTCGCTGCAGCACTTCGGCCACGGCATCATGACCGTCGCCGCGAAGCAGAGCGGAAACGCGCGGATCACGTTGCGCGGCAACACGATCGTGGCGCTCGCGTCGGACCGCGCCTGGATCGATGCCGCGGCCTCGGACGCCGCCGCCATCTGCGCCGACATCGCCGCGAATCGCTTCAGCAGCGTCCCTGGAACGGTCATCCATCTGGCCGCGTCAGCGCAGGCAACGCTGCGCATTCTCGGCCTGGCGCCGGGCAGTGGCTCGATCGGTGCCGCACTCGGTGCGGCAAATGGCGGCGCCGCGACCGTCGTCGAAGGTCCGGCCGCGGCTGCGGCGACCTGCCGGTGATACTGATCACGCCTTGCCCCGTGACCCGTGCTAGTATCGGCGGGTCCAGTCCGACTTCAGCCCCGCGCAGATTCAGGGCGCATTCCAGATAAAACGCCATATGGAGAGCCGTATGAAAGCTAAAGCTGTAGCTTCTGGTATCCCGCGCCGCGAATTCATCCGCATCAGCTCCGTCGCAGCCGTAGGCGTGGCCATCGTCACGATGAGTGACGGAAATCTCTTCGCCGCGACCAGCTCAGGCATCGTTCCGCTCATGGACGTCGGCTATGCGCCGTCGCTTCCGGCGGCCGGCTTCTCCACCCAGTTGAACAGCGCCGACTCCATCCTCAGCCCCGATCCGCGCTTCATCAGCACCGGCGCCCGCATCTCCGTGGTCGGCGCCAAACGCGCCGATCGGCATCGCAATGAGGCCGGCGGCATCGGCGTCGATGCGCTTTTTGCCACGAATCATCGCCAGCCGGACAACCCATCGCACTTCCGCTTCTTCTCGGTCAACGGACGCCCTGACGCCGACACGATCAGCGGTCCGATCAGCTTCAACATGCCGGTTCTGTCAACCTCGGGCGTGACGCTCATGGTGACGCGGCAGCGGCCTACGACGCAGGAGCCGTCTGCGACGCCGCCTCCGATCGAATCCGAAGCTTCCGCGCTGACGTTGTCCCTCGGCAATGTGGCCGGACCGAAGCTCGCCCGCGGCGTCTACGTGCTCGCGTTCCGCGAAGAAAACAGTGACTCGATGTCGAACTGGAACCGCCTCTCGATCGCGAATGGCGACGGCGGCTACTACGTTTCCGGCGCGACCTTCTCGTACGTGCTGCTGAATGTCGACTACGCGCCGGCCGCGGAAGCCGTTCCCGCTCCGGACCGCCGCCGCTCCGCGCGGCACTAACCGTCGACGATTTCAATCTGCAACCGCCGGGCGTCACTGCCCGGCGGTTTTGTTTTGGGCGGTTGCCCGGCGACTACAATGCGCGGCGCACATGGCCGAGACACCGAAAAAATCACTGTTCGACAAGCTGAAACGTGGGCTCTTCATGACCCACACCGAGATCATCGAGAAGGTGAAGGAGTCGCTGACTCCTGACCTGCCCATCGACAAATCTGCGATCGACGGTCTCGAAGAAGGGCTGCTCGGCGCGGACGTCGGCGCGGAGCTGACGATGTCGCTCGTCGATCGCATCGAAGGGCGGGTCCGCAACGAGCGGATCACGAAGATGGACCGCTTCACCGAAGTGCTGCGCGAGGAAACGCGGGCGCTGATTCCGCAGCGGCAGATGTCGACGATCGACACCGCGCGCGCCAAGCCGTTCGTCATCCTGGTCGTCGGCGTGAACGGAACCGGGAAGACGACCACGATCGCCAAACTCGCATCGCGCTTCAAGAGCGAAGGGAAATCCGTCCTCCTCGGCGCGGCCGACACCTTTCGCGCCGCCGCCATCGAACAACTCCAACTGTGGGCCGACCGCATCGGCATCGACATGGTCAAGCACAAGGCCGGCTCTGATCCCGGCGCCGTCGCGCATGACACCGTCACCGCGGCAAAAGCGCGCGGCACCGACGTCGTTCTCATCGACACCGCCGGACGTCTGCATAACAAGTCGCACCTGATGCAGGAGCTGTCGAAAGTGCGCCGCGTGATCGAGAAGGAACTGCCCGGCGCGCCGCACGAAACGCTGCTGGTCATCGACGGCACGACGGGACAGAACGGTGTCAGTCAGGCCGCGGCGTTTCTCGAAGCAGCACAGGTGACGGGCATGGTCGTCACGAAACTCGACGGCACTGCGAAAGGCGGCGTGATCCTTTCGATCATGCGGCAATTCGACATCCCGGTGAAGTTCGTCGGCGTCGGCGAGAGCGCGGACGACCTGATCCCGTTCGATCCGTCAGCCTACGTCGACACGCTCTTCGAGTGACTGAGCGCCCACCACGACGCGAAGACGACGCCGAACATCCCCACGATCCGGAAGACCAGCTCCGCGGTCAGCCAGAAATTTGCCGCGGCATCGCCGTAGTGTTGGTCGCTCCACGCGCCTTGCCGCATCGCGTATGTCGATTCGATCGAGATCACGAGACCGATGCAGTGCGAGACGAAAAGAATCGCGAGTGCGATGACCAGTCCGCGGACATTTGCGAATCGCCACGCCCGCTCGTTCGATGCGAAGAGCGCCAGCAACAGGATGATGTTGTACGTGAGCTGATCGGCCGGCATCGTCGCCGTCGGCAGCGGCGTGGCCGAGGTGACGAAGATCTTGCGCTCCTGCGGCACGAGAACGGCGTCCGCAAGTCTGCGATCCACATGCAGCAGCAGTTGCGTCGGCGGCGCGAGCGCCCGGTTGTACATGGGCGTTGCCGCCCACCAGATCGCCACGCCGAGCGCGAGCCCGGCGATGAACCTAAGTGCTCGAAGGAGCATCGCGCGGAGTCACTCTCGAGGTCCAGATGAGGAACAGAAAAACGGCCGCGCCGAACATGAGCGTCTGCCACACGGCGAGGTGGAAGGTCTCGAACACGCTGCGGTGGTAAACGCCGAGGAGGTAGAGCGAAGCGATGCGGATCACGTTGAGCGCTTCGAGGATCAGCGCCGCCGCGAGCGAGCCGAGGATGCGCTTCCGCAGCGGCGCGTGAAAGGCAAGCATCGCCGCGCAAACGAAGACGACCGCTTCCAGTCCGTTGCAGCCGCCGCGGATGTCGACCGCGAACCGCGATCCCGCGATGACGGTGCCGTCGACATGCACCGGTTCATGGATGAGATTCAGCGCCGCGCCCGAGACACGCGCCAGCGCCGCCGTGAACGGCAGCACCGCGTGCGTGTCGACCCACTCGATGGTGATGATTGCGTAGAAGGCGATGAGCAAAACCGCGAAGACGATGAGGAACCGCGTCTGCCGCGGTGCGAGAGCCATCGCGCGATTCTAACAGCGTCACTTGCGGGAGATGTAGATGGTGTTGCCGACGCGCTTCTGTTGCAGGTTCGCGTCGTCGAGAATCTTGTCCAGCGCCTCAGTCCACGGAATCTCGTGAAGGTCTTCGGTCACGAAGCGGGTCACGCCTGGCTCGATGGCGATGTTCATCTTTGTCAGCTGTGCGAACGTTCGAAGGACGTCGTGAATCTCAGCGTCCTTGAGATTGAGAGAGATGGTTTCGTTGCTGGTTTTGCCTTCGTTCGGGATCGCCACAATCCGCCGGACGATCGGAGTTGCGCCGTCGATCACAATCTCGACGGTCGCAGTTCCGTCGGTCTGTCCTTTTGCGCGGATGATGGTTTCATGACCACCATCGGAATCACTTTTCTCGGATCGTACGGTGGCCCACTCCTCGATCCGCGCTTTTAAACGAGCGGAGTGAATTTCGTGTCCGTCTGCGCGGCTGCGGATGGTGACGCTGAAGCCGAAATACCGATCCGTGCGCGTCGCCGTCACTTCGATCTTGTACGGCGTCGCGGCGGTATCGTCGCCCGTCTGCGGTAACGCACGCGCGACGCCGGTTCCAACCGTCGCGATCGCGATCAGTGCGATGACGGCACTTGTAACTGCGCGGTGGGGGAGAAGGCGGCGGGTTCCGAATCGCATGATGGCGTTCATCCTTTCCTGGATCGTGTTGCTGACGATGCACGAAATACCCGCGGCACGTGGCGCGATGGCAGCGCCGCAGACTTTTTCGAGGGCGGTGAGGTACGTGTTGGTGTCGCCTGAGGCGATGACGACGGAATCGCACGCTTCTTCGCGCGCGGCGTCGAGGACGCGTCGCGCGATCCAGACCAGCGGATGAAACCAGAGCGCGCTGCCGGCGATCGCTTCGATGACGCTGAGAAGGTTGTCGCGCCGTGCGATATGCGCAGATTCGTGCGTGAGGATCGTTTCCAGCTCCGCGCCGGCGAGTTGCGTATCGGCCGGAATGATGATGATCGGACGGAACAGCCCGATCGTTGCCGGCGTCGCGATCGACGACGAGCGAAGGAGTCGGACGTCGCGCGTCACACCCGCACGGCCGCGCGCGCGAACGAGTGCAACATCCTCAGCAGCGACTGCGTTTGCTAGCGCCACGCGCACGGCCGCACGGCCGCGCACGAACGAGCGCGCCAGCAGCGCGATCGCGATCGCCGCCCAGATTGCGGCGGCGGCCATCGGCCAGACCGGCGCCGCGGTCTGCGGAAGGCTCGCCATCGAGAGGGGTCCGAGCGCGCTGATCACGATCGTGCCCTTCATCCCCGTCAGATCGATTCCGAATGCCGCCAGAAGCCGCGGCACGATCGCCGACGGAATGGCGAACTTCATCAGCGCCGAGAAGACGATCGCATATCGCGTCCGCGCCGCCAGCCGCGGGAGGTGCGCGAAGAGGAGGGCAATAGCGAGGAGCAACGTCGACTCGAGCAGGTGCACGATCATTTCGCGCTCCTCTTCGCTGCCTTCTCAATCGCTTTCAGATCGTCGAGCGACAGCTTTCCCGTTTCCACGAGGTGCGCGACGAGCGGCTGCGAACCGCCGATCAGATCGATCAGCTCATCGACGAGGCGCCGGTAAACCGACTTTCGCGTGATGGCGGGCTCGAAGTAGAGGGCGTTGCCGGCCTTGCGCGTGCGGCGCACGGCGCCTTTCTGTTCCAGGCGCTGCACGATCGTTTGCACGGTCGTGTACGCAGGAGGTTCGGCGCGTTCGATCGCGTCCTGCACCTCGCGCACGCTCGCTTCGCCGAGCCGCCAGAGCACGCTCATGACCTCGGTCTCGAACTTCGTCAGCGCGATGCGTTCTTTGGCCATGCGCGCATACTACAGTTGTAGTAGCGCGGTGTCAAACGGCGCGAAAAAAGGGCGGACCGCGCGAGTCCGCCCTCGGTCAATTCATCAGCGTGTGCAGGTTTCCGTATCGAGCTTGATCCAATTGCCCTTATCTTCCATCTCCCCTTCGTGGCGCACTTTGTTCTTGCCCAGTCGGGTGAAGGTGTCGCGGCTCTTGACCGTCATGCCGCCGGAATGCATCGGTCCGGTGAATACGAATTTGTCGCCTTCCCATCCCGGAGACTGTTGCGTGGAATAGCCACCCATGTTATCGACCGTGCCAGAGACAAATGCCTTCGGCTCTTCGTCGTAGCTCCAGAGAGCGCGAAGGGCAAAGGGATGCGGGTTCTTCGCGGTTTTCGCTTCCGTGTAGTTGAGTTGCAACCATGCCCCGCCGAGGACCCATGAGGCGTTGACGGTTGACCTGGTCGGATGCTCGGGGCCCATCGGCGACGCGAATGCGGTCCCCGTGCACTGCCAGGAACCGGCGAACCATTGAATCTCTTTGAGTTTCGGATTGCTCTGGCCGAACGCGGCCACGGTGACAAGACAAACAACCACTGCCAACAAGCGAGTCTTCATACGATCCTCTCCTTTTCCTCAATTACGGGTTTGGGGACGGTTTGGATTGTTACTGCCGTGGCACGGCGATGTCGGCCACCGAGGCACGTGGCAGTTTGCGCAGTTCTGCCGGTGCGAGCTTGACCTTCGTCGACCGGTTGCCGCCGCCGACGATGACGTACTCGCGCTCCATCACGCGCTCATCGATGTACAGCGGAATCGACTCCGGCAATCCGAACACGGTCACGCCGCCAATGAGTTGCCCGGTCAACTCTTTAGTCTCCTCGGCCGACGCAAACGACAGCCGCTTGATCCCGATCAATTTGCTGATCTTGTGATTGACGTCGAGCTTCATCGTCGCGGTGACCAGACAGGCGACGTACTGCCGCGGCTCGGTCTTGGCCGCGACGAGGATCGTGTTCGCCGCGTTCTCGCGCGGGATGTCGTAGTTCGCGCAGAAGACATCGGTGTCGGCCCACTCGGGATTGCAGTCGAGCACCTCGTGCGGGATGCCCAACGCATCAATCTCGCGCTGCACGGAAGGATCGAGTTCAGACATGGAGCCTGATTTCACCACACAGGCACAGAGGACACGAAGAAATCCCTCTGTGTTCTCTGTGTCTCTGTGGTCAAAACGCCTCGCTGACGCGCCCCGCGTTCACGATCACCGTCGCCGATTTGCCAGCCGCCACCACCCGGTACTCGCCGGGAGCGAGTCCCAGCATCCCGAAAAAGCCGCTGCCGTCCGTGTGCGTCGTGCGTGTCTCGTGCGTCGCGAGCGACTCGATCGAGATGAGCGTCCCGTCGCCATCGGCCGAGCCCATGACTGCGCCTGTCAGTGATTCCGGACGCCGCGGTGGCGGTGTCGTCGCCGCAAACAGCGGATGCTCGATTGTCTCGAATGGCGTCCGTCCATCGGTGGCCGTGCTCGTACGCAGCGCGGCGAAAAACTCCTCGTTCGGCCGTTTCGGCGTGAACACGCCTGCCACCGGGAGTGCGTACGGATTCTGCCGCACCGCGTTGTTCGTGCTGTTCGCGAGGATCGACCACGGCTTCGTGTCGCCCATTGCGAAAAAGAGGATGCCGTCGGCGTTTGCCTCCCGCGCGCGGCGAGACTGGCGCAACGTTCCTTCGATCGAATTCAGATACGCGCCGATGCCCGGTACCGCGGCGCGCCCGTTCGCGTGAGCGGTCGTGATAACGAACTGCAGCCAGTCGTCGAACTGCTTCCGCTCGACCGGCGCGTGTTCGCGTTTGTAGAGCATCGGGCTGGCCAGATCGAGGATCCCTTCGCGCAGCCAGCTCTCCCAATCCTGAAATGCGACGCGATACGAGTCCGTGTTCGTAAACCCGTGGCTTGCTGCCGGACCCGACCCCCAGGCGATGAGCGCGGCAGATATCGTGATCGACGGACGGATTGCTTTCGCGCCGAGGGCGACGCGGCGAACGAAGGACGTGACCTGTTCGCGACGCCAGTCGTTCCAGAGCGGATCCTTCGCGCGCGGCAACCGTCCGTAGCGGGCGCGGAACCGCGCCACGCTCGTGTCGTTGTAGCCGACGTCGCCGCGAGTCGACTCCGGATAGCGCACGCGATCGAGATGAATGCCGTCGATGTCGTAGGCGCGGACGAGATGGAGCAACACGTCCGCCGTGTACGCCGCCGCGTCAGGATGCCCGAGGTCGACGTACCAGTCGGATGCGAACTGGTACCGGCCCTTGCTCGTTTTCGTGCCCCACTGCCGCGCGCCGCGATACGGCCGCTTCGCGTTCGCATCCCAGAAATGTTGCAGGAACACATGGCGCGTATCGCGCGGCAGCGGATCCTTTTTCGGGTCGCCATGAAAAATTGCGCCGACGATGACGAAGGCATGCACCTCGATGCCGCGCGCATGCGCCGCGTCGAGCAGTGCTCGCAACGGATCGAACGTCCCGTCCATCGCCTCGGCCAGCGGCTCCGCGGCATCGAGATACCAGGCATCGCCGCGGCGGCGGACCTGGACAAAGAGCGCGTTCGCGTTGCTCTCGCTCGCTGCGTCGACGATTCGCTCGACGTCGACTTTCGTCGCGAACGGCGTGCGGAACGTGTCGACCCAGTACGCGCGGTATTCGGGACGGTCCTCCGCGCGGGCTGTTGCCGCGGCGAGGAGCAGGATGATGATCGGGAGGAACCGCTTCACTGAGTGCGATGATTGTAAATGTTGAATGTTGAATGTTGAATGTTCAATGTTGAATGAGGAGACGAAGCCGCTTTGTCATTCAACATTCAACATTGAACATTCAACATTGCCTATGCCGCGTAACGTCCCAAAGCCGCCGCCCGGCGATCGCCCGCTGAAGACTCTGGAGCGCGTCATCTCCAAGGCCGGCCTAGGCTCGCGCTCCGAGGCGCGAAGCTGGGTCGGTGGCGGGCGGGTCAGCGTCAATGGACGCGTCGTTCGCGATCCCGATGCGTGGATCGACATGGAGCGCGACCGCGTTTCGTTCGATGGCAAGCCACTGCGCCGTGAGGAGCGCACGTATCTGCTCCTGCACAAGCCGGCCGGCTACATCACCACGTATCGCGATCCCGAGGGGCGTCCGACGATTTACGACCTGATGCCGGACCGTGATCGCTACCTCTTTCCGGTCGGCCGTCTCGATCTCGACACGAGCGGGCTGCTGATCCTGACCAACGACACCCAATTCGCCGAGCGGCTGACCAATCCCGAGTATCACGTACCGAAGACGTATCGCGTTACCGCCAATCGTCCGCTGACCGATGCTGATCTGAATCTGCTTCGCAACGGCATGGAACTGCGCGACGGCCCCACGCGTCCCGCGCGCGTGACGCGCATGAACGGCAGCGAGTTCGAAATCACGATCACCGAGGGACGCAATCGGCAGGTGCGGCGAATGGTCGAAGCGCTCGATGCCGAGGTCGTCACGCTCGTTCGCATCGCCATCGGATCGCTTCGCATCGGCGACCTTCCCTCGGGGCAAACGCGCGAACTGACCGCGGATGAAGTGAGAACGCTGAAGGGAGTGGGGAGTCGGGAGGCGGGGGTCGGAGCAAAGCGACCTTAGCCTCCTTGACACCCGACACCCGACACCCGACACCCCGACACCCGTTGTACGATCCCGCTCCCATGTGGAACGCACGCAAAATCATCAAAGACCTCGCCGATCCCGAACGCCGCCGCCGCATCCTCGTGGCCTTCTGGCGGTTCGGCGACGACACCGCGAAATTGATCGCGATCGCGCAGATCGCCAAGGCGCTGCACTTCCGTGAAGAGTCGATCCGCAAGATGCCGCTCGAAAAGAAGGCCGACCTTTTCGCGTCGCGCGCCTCGGCGCCGGAGTTCGAGCAAGCGCTCGATACAGCCCTCATGCACTACCACACGCACGAGCAGAACGCGTTGCTGGCGGCATTCCTCGATCACTGGGAAATCCCGCACGTGAACGGCTCGATCGAAGTCGAGGAGTACGCCGCGCCATCGATCGATCAGGTCCGCGACGCCGTGAAATCGCTCGACAACTTCCCGCCCCGCGATGTGGCCATCTATCTTGCCTCCGCCGGCCTGCTGATGGGCGACGAGTGGCGCGCTGCGACGTGGCCGGTAGTGGATGAGATGGCGGGCAGTCTGTCGGGCGTGTAACGCTTGCAGGCGGAGCGCTGGCGTCCGCGCCGGCTGGCCCGGCGGCGTCTCGCCGCCGAACCCGCAACATTCGCTGGTAACACGAATGCTGCGCAAGCCTCGCATTCGGCGGCGAGGACGCCGCCGGTCCAGCCGGCGAGACGCCAGCGCTCCAGCCTCTACGGACTGTACCTGCGCGTCGGAATCCCCTCGGCTTTGCTGATGCTCAGCTCTGCCATCAGCTTGATCAATTTCCGGCTCTCCTGGTCGGCCGCCGCGTACGTGTCGCAAAGCAACGCGACGTGTTCCGGCGGTTCCTCGGCGGAAATCGTGAAGCCGTTCATCGGCTGGTCGGGACGCGTCGTCTCCGTCCGCCGCCAGACGCCGTTGATGATTTCCAGGCGGAGGAACTGACTTCCTTTGCCGGTCTGGAACGTCTGCGCTGCGACCGCCGGGATGCCGCGCGCGTTCGCTTTCTGCTCGTCGAGCGCGCGTGCCACGACCTCGGAGATCATGTCGCGCAACGTCTTCATGGCGACGTCGGACGCGCGGATGATTTCCATCGCCGCGTGATAAACGCTTTTCTCGGTCGCGTTGCGCGCCATCTTTTGCAGCGTGTTGCGCGTGATGCGGCACTCGAGCGCGACGGCGATGCTTTCCCATTCGAACATCACCACGCCGGTAGCGCCCTCGGGCGGGATGTTGCCCTGATGCGCGACCAGCACGCCGCTCAGCGAGACTTCGAGCAGAAAAACGCGCGCAGCACCGACGCGCGCCACTACCGGGCGCGCCAGTCGCACACGCTGATACTTTCGACGCTCTTCGTTCGGGGGCGGCACGATTGCGAAGTCTAAAGCAAACCCTCGGCGGTGATCGACTTGACGGCGATGCGCAAATTTGCATCGCGCGCGGCAACCGCGGCGTAATAGCCGTCGCGATTCGGATCGAGCGCCGCCACGCTCCAGCCATCGACAACCGGCCGCAGTTGCGGATCGCGAAACGGGACGGTGAAGCCGCGCAGGTCGCCGCTGCCGATTCCTTTGCCGCTGGCCTTGACGATCGCCTCCTTCGCGGTCCAGATCGCGAAGAACGCATCGCCTGCATCCGCGGCCCGTTCGACGATCGCCACTTCGTCCGCAGAAAAATAGCGGCGCGTCAAGGCCAGGGTGTCGCTCAGTTTCCGGCGCCGCTCGACGTCGATGCCGACGGCGGTCTCCCTTGCGAACGCGAGTGCGACCAGATCGCCGGAGTGGCTGGCGTTGAATTCGATCTCGCGTCCGCGGAGAACAGGCTTGCCGAGTTTTTCTTCGTCGATGACGAGCGTGAGCGGATCGCTGCCGAGGTAACGGGCGAGAAGTCGCCGCGTCGCCGCGCGCGCGACGATGGAGCGGCGGCGATCGTCGGGAAATCGATATCGGTCCGCGCGCGCTCTCTCTGCCGTCGTGAGCAGGTTCGCGAGCGCATCGATGACGTCATTCGAGACATTCACGTCGACGAAGCAGACGTCGATCATTCGCGCCATCCGAACGCTGCCACACCGATCGTGATCGTCTGTACAACCAGCACGAGGACCACGCACGCAGTCCATCCGCCAAAGCGCCAGAAGAATCCCGGCAGCACGCCGCTCACACTGCCTCCGGCGTAGTAGCACGCGACGTAAAGGCCCGCGGCCGATGAGCGTCCGCCCGCAGCGGCGGCGGTCTGGATGTAGCTCGTCGACGCAGATTGACAAACAAAAACGCCGGACGAGCAGAGGATCAGTCCGAGCAGAATCAGCGGCAGCGAATGGAGCAGCGTGAGCGACACGCCGATCATCGATGCGATCACTGCCACGATCAACACCGGCCGCGATCCGGCGCGCCCGATGCCGATGCCCGCGAGCGGCGTGACGATCAAGCCGACGAGATAGACGACGAACAGCGAGCTCAGTTGCGCGGGAGTCAGCAGATATGGCGCGGCGGCGAGGTGAAACGTGATGTAGGTGAAGACCGCGACGAGCGAAAAAAGGACGTTGAATCCGACCACGTACGTCGCCACGAGCCGCGGATTGCGTAGATGCCGGAGCATGCCGCCGGTTGCTCTCGCCGGCACGATCGCGGACTTGCGATCGCGCGGGAGCCAGCGCGCGATCAGCGCGCCGAAAACGAGATCGCAGCCGGCGATGAGCACGAATCCGATCCGCCAGCTCGGAGCGATCGACGCCACCATCCGGTGCGTCGCCGCATAACCCGGCAGGATGCGCCCGAGGAAGCCGCCGAGAACCGTGGCGCTGACGTACAGCGACATCGCCGAGGCCACATTCGCCGCGGGCCACTCCTCGGCGATGTACGCGATGGCCACGCCGAAGATGCCCGGCATCACCAGCCCTTGCAGAAAACGCCAGAAGATCAGCATCGGCAGCGAGGTCGCCGTTGAAGCGAGCACGGTCGGGATCGTCAGCAGCAGCGTGGCCGTGACGATGACTCGCTTGCGGCCTACGCGTTCCGCGATCAATCCGCAGAACGGCGCCGATATCGCGACCCCGATCGTCGCCGCGCTGACGGTCATCCCGACTGCCGCTTTCGACGCCGCGAAGATCCGCACCAGCATCGGCAGCAATGGTTGCGTCGCGTAGAGATTCAGAAACGCCGCGATGCCGGCCAGCATGATGGCGATGGTGGCGGCGGTCGATGACGTCGTAGCCGGTCCGCCGTACGCCTCTTCATCGGCCTGCGCGCTCGTGCCGCTGGCCACGACCGCATCCGCCGTGTCCTTGACCACGACGCGGCGCCGAAACGCACGCTCGAGCGTTCTGCGGAAGTCCGCCACGCGGCGATTACATCACGCGCGTCATGTCATCATCGCCGCGATGCAGCACAGCGCCGCCGAGGTGATCGCCGTCTTTCATCGCGACATGATTGCCGGCATCATCGCTGTCGTCCTCCTCACGATGGGCGCCGGCATGCTCCTCATCGGCGCGCTGACCGCGGGAAAGTCGCGGCGCTCGTTCGTCTACACCGGCCTGTTCGCGATCGCCTACGGAACGCGGCTCGCGTTCAACACCAGCGCGTTCACGATCCTTTATGGGCATCCGCGCTGGCTCGACTACCTGCGCGCAGATTTCGAGTATCTCGTGCCGATTCCGGCGGCGTTGCTGTTCGAGACATTCAGTGGAAACCGGCGGCCGGTCGTGCATCGCATCATCGTCACGGCTCTCGCCGCGTGCGCCGCGATTGCCATCCCGTACGAGGTAGCCATTCATTCGCCGTTTGCGCTGAAGCCGGTCATCGATGCGCTGGTCCTGGTCCTGATCGCCGTGCTCGCGATCGATCTTCTTTCGAGCGGATCCGGCGACACCAGCTGGCGCCTCGTCCGCATCGGCGCGCTCGTCTTCACGGCCTTCGTGTTGAACGAGCACGTTCACTTCGCCGGCGATCCTTACGGCCTCACGCGCGAGCCGACCGGTTTCCTCTTCCTGATGCTGACGATCATCGTGACGACGATGCGACACGCTACGCAATCACAACGACGTCTCGCCGCGGTCGACAGCGAACTGGCCACGGCGCGCGCGATTCAACTGGCCGCACTGCCGCGAGAAAATCCCAAGCTGCCCGGCCTCGAAGTTGCCGCCGTCTACACGCCGGCCTCGGATGTCGCAGGCGATTTCTACGATTTCCTCGAGTTCGATCGCGGCGCCCTCGGCATCTTCATCGCCGACGTCTCCGGCCACGGCATCCCCGCAGCCCTCGTCGCATCGATGCTCAAGATCGCCTTGGCGACGCAAGCGGAGAATGCCTCGTCGCCCGCGCGCATCCTCGCAAATCTCAACACGCTCTTCTGCGGCCGCCTCGAACGCCAGTTCATCACCGCCGCATACGTCCACATCGATCCGATTGCAGGCGTGATCACGACCGCGTCCGCCGGCCATCCGCCCCCGATTCTTCGCCACAACCAAACTCGCGAAGAGATCATCGCCCCCGGCGTCGTCCTCGGCCGCTTCCGCGACGCGCGCTACGAGGAAGTGTCGCGACCATTTCTCCCTGGCGACACACTGGTCCTCTACACCGACGGCGTAACGGAGACGATGAATCGGGCGGAGGAGTTTTGGGGCGACGAACGCCTGCGCAACGCGATCGGCTCCGATCCTCCGATTTCACTGACCGCAAAGATCATCGCCGAGGTTGAAGCCTGGCGCGGTGTAAGCGGCGCGCCGGAAGATGATCTGACGATGATTGTTGTAAGAGCGCATGGAATGGATTTCTCGACCAATGCGTAATCTCATCGACATGAGTGACAAAGAGGCCGTATTCGCCGCGCTCGATGCTCCGAAGGTCCCGTTGACCAAAAACGGTCTTGGAGACCCAACGATCGCCGAGAACACCGATGAGTTGCTCGATTCGTTCGGCGATGACGGCGACGAGCGCTAACGCCGTTTTTTCCAGTGGTCACGGATCTCTTCGGCCTGCCGGGACTCGAATGCCACGGCCATCTATCTCCCGTATCCGAGCCACTCCGGCAGATTCGTTTCGCACCACGCGCGATAGTCCGCCATCCTGTCGAACGCGCGAAAACTCGGCGTCGTCGAGAACCGGCTTGTACGTTCGGATGAACGCGTACTTGACGCGTTGTGCCAGCGGACGCCGGGCGGCTGCTTCGAACTCTTGCAGCCAATCCTCACGCGTGGTTGATGTCGGCTGATTCACGTTTCGATTGTAGCGTGGCTCAGTGCAGGAACATCGGCATGCCCATCACGTCCGCGACTTTCGGCCGGTAGTTCGCTACGTCGTAGAAGCGGTCGATGTCGACGCGTTTTCTACCGCTGCTGCCGACTTCGATCGGCACCGCGGTGTAGCGGCCGTCGACGACCGCGACCATCTTGCCGGTTTCGTTGCGGCGCATCAGGTCGGCGGCCAGGCTGCCGTAGTTGTTGGCGACGAGTTGGTCGAGTGAATCGGGTGCGCCGGAGCGCATCAGGTAGGCGAGGCGCTGGTAGATGACTTTGTCGTGTGAGCGTTTCTCCAGGTAGTCGCTGACGATGCCGCCGATGCCGCCGAGTTTGCGGTTGCCGTAGGCGTCGGCTTCGCCGCTTTCGATCGTGCCTCCTCCTATGATGCGCGCGCCCTCGGAGACCGCTACGACCGCGTAGTTGCTCGGGTTGTCGCTGCGGTCGGCCTCGAGCAGGTGGTACAGCTTGTCGCAATCGAACGGCACCTCGGCGATCACCGCGCGGTCGACGCCGGCGAGATACGAGGCGAGCAGGCAGGTCTCGCCCGAGTAGCGGCCGAACAACTCGACGACGAGGAATCGCTCATGCGAGCCGGCGCCGGTGCGGAGGTCGTTGATGAACATCACCGAGCGTGTGACGGCGGTCGAGAAGCCGAGGCAGTAGTCGGTGCCGAAGACATCGTTGTCCATCGTTTTCGGGATCGCCACGAGCGGAACGCCTTCTTTGTGCAGACGGCGTGCGAAGGTCAGCGTGCCGTCGCCGCCGAGGGCAACGAGGCCGTCGAGTTTGAGGAAGTCGATCACGCGCAACGCGGCTGCGGTCAGGTCGTAGCGCCCGCGTTCGTCGGGCTCACCTTTTGAGGACAGAAGGTGTTCGGGAATGTCGTCCAGCTTGCTGATCGACGGATTGATACGCGAGGTGTGCAGCATCGTGCCGCCGAAGCGGTCGATCGAGCGCGTGTTGATGCGGCCTAGCGGCGTGATCCATGCGGAGTTGTCAGCGTCAGCGTCGGGAATGATATTGAGCAGCGAAGCCCAGCCGCGGCGCAGGCCGACGATCTCGTAGCCGTCGTGATCGAGGAGCCGTCCGACGAACGCTTTGATCGCGGCGTTGAGGCCCGGGACGTCGCCGCCGCCGGTGAGGATGGCGATTCGTTTGGACATTAGATGGTGCCGAGTTGCGGCTCGGCGATTACTTCAAGCGCTGATTCGCTGCTTTCTCTCCCTCGGGAAAGAAAACCACTTTCAATGCTTCGTGCCGGTCGAAACGTGCAACACCTTCGTGAAAATCGTTCAGCGAATCGTACGCGGCCTGCACGATCCATTCGACGTTCAGGCCGGACTTGAGCAGGGCCAGCATCCGCTGCCACGTCCCGTACATGCGCCGGCCGATGATGCCTTGCATCGTCACGCCTTTGAAGATCACATTGCGCGTGTAGTCGTTGATCGTGACGGAGTGTCCGGCGGGGAGGCCGAGGAGCGAGAGCATGCCGCCCATGCGGACGATGTCGAGCGCGAGATTGATCGCGGACGGCGCGCCGGACATTTCGAGAACGATGTCAACGCCATCGCCGTCGGTGACGGCATCGACTTCGCGCTTCACCTCTTCGGCCGCCATCGTGCGGACGTTGAACGCATGGAGGTTGGCAAAATTGTGGCTAGCGGCCCAGCGGCGCGCGGTTTCGAGCGCGTGATCGCTGACGTCGGTGACGATGACGGTGGTCGCGCCGCTGTGCTCCGCGATGGCGGCGGCCATCGCGCCGATCGGGCCGAAGCCGGTGATGGCGACCGACTTGCCGGCCATATCGCAGACCGAGGTCGCGTGAACGGCGTTGCCGAGCGCGTCGAGAAACGCTCCCACGCGGAGCGGAACGTAGCGGCCGAGCTTCACCACATTCGCGGCGGGCACTTTCACGAACTCGGCGAACGCGCCGTCCTCGTGCAGCCCGTAGATGCGGGTGCGATCGCAGATGTGGCCATTGCCGGAGCGGCAGCGCGGGCATTCACCGCAGACGACGTGCATCTCTGCGGAGACGTAGTCGCCGATTTCGAGATGGCCCTCGTACGTGCGTTGCGCGCGCGATCCGAGCTCTTCGACGAAGCCGCAGAACTCGTGACCGTAAATCCGCGGCGGCGTGACCTTGTCGCGGATCGATGGATCCCAGTGATAGATGTGTTTGTCGGTGCCACAGACGGCGGCCGCGGCAACGCGGATGAGCACTTCATCCGGACCCGGTTTCGGGACAGGACAATCGCTGACTGATGTCCCCTCTGGGCCATCAACTGGGGCCGATTTAACGACGGCGAGCATGGCTTCCTTCGAATGCTGATTTCGCGCGCGGTGTGAAGCGCGGGCGCGTTCCGGAACGTATCACAGCGGCTGTTGTACCAAGTGCCGCCGCCACATCCGCCGGATGGATCGCAGCGCGTGATCGAGAAACTGCTCGGCAGTTCCCGGTTTGTACTGAACCACATGCGGTGTGCAGTGCAGGCTGGTGGCGAAGCGGTTGATCTCCCACACCAGCGTCTGCGCGTCGGCACGTTCGAACAAATCCTTGTGCAGTCCGCCGTCAACGAGGACTAATTTTTTCGAGGCCGCGCCACAGGAATCGTGAAGCTGCTGCGCCATCCAGGAAGGACAAACCTCGTCCGTGGTGCCGTGAATGATGAGGGCCGGGACGGTGAGGTTGCGGACGACTTCGAGCGTGTCGAAAAGGCGTCCGCTGACGAGGTGCAGCGGCACGCGCGGAAACGTGACGCGCGCGATGTCAGGCAGGTTGGTGAACGTCGACTGCAGAATCAGGCCGTCGAACGGATGCCTGCGAATGATCTGCGCCGCGATCGCGCCGCCGAGGGAGTAGCCGTAGAGGATTGAGGGAACATGCTTGGGGCGGATTTTCTCGTGAAGCTGCGCCGCGGTCACGCCGTCGTCGATGATGCCCGACAGCGATGGCGATCCACTGCTGCGTCCGAATCCGCGATAGTCGAAGAGCAGCACGTTGATGCCGGCGTCGAGCAGATGCGGCATGACGTGCGCGGTATTGGAGAGATTGCCGGTGTTGCCGTGGCAGTAAAGCGCCGATGCGATCGGATGTTCCGCGCGGCAATACCAGCCGTAAAGCAGTTCGCCATCATCGGTCTCGAACGACAACACTTCGGTGCGTTCGCGCGGAATCCCGTAGTCCTCGGGATTCCAGCTGATGACCGGCTCGCGCTGCGGCTCGAAGAGCTGCGAGCGCCGGAAGATGCGCCGGCCGACGTCGAGCGCGAGAAGGATCGCGCCGCCGATCAGCAGCGAGCTTGCTGTATCCGGAAGGTGAACGCTGGACTTTTTTCGGCTCACGGTGCAGCTCATCAGCAAAAGCTCTGCCGGAGACTATGATCGCCCCTCATGCAAACGACCGAGAGCCGCACGCGCGTCCGCTACAAAGACACGGACCAGATGGCCATCGCGCACCACGCGAACTACGTGGTCTGGTTCGAGATCGGCCGCACGGATCTCTGCCGCGAAGCCGGCTTTCCGTATCGTGAGATCGAAGATCGCGGACTGATCCTCGTGGTCACCGAGATCGTGTGCCGCTATCGCGCGCCCTATCGCTACGACGACGAAGTGGTGATCCGCACGTCGGTCGCCGAGGCGGCGAGCAGGATGATGCGTTTCGCGTACGAGTTGCGCGACGCATCCGGCGAGCGTCTGCACGCGACAGGGACGTCATCGCACGTGTGGGTGGACCGCGAGACGCGGCGTCCAGTGACCGCGCCGGAGGACGTCATGTCCGCATTCGTGCCGTGGCTCGGCTAGAATTCGACGATGGAACGGACGCTGGAAGAGATCGCCTCGGAGTCTGGTGACTTCGAGCGTCTCTGGGTTGAAGAGGCCGCGCGGCGCTATTGGCAGTTGCGCGATGGGACAGCGAACGCAATTCCTTCCGATGAAGTTTTCGCTCGGTTGGAAGCTCGTCAGCGCTGATGAAATACGGTTTCATGAACCCGTTGACGAGTGTCGGTGTAGCAAATAAGGCAGCGCGAGCACCGGCACAGACACTTTCTGTGCTCTTGCAAGTTTGCGTGGCTGATCCTACGCGTCCATCTCGTACGCCTTCCGTAGCCACTTCTCGACGAACGCGTCGACGTCATCGACGGACGTGATCTCGATGCGATGCGTGATCCGATCTTTTTTCGCGAGGCCGCCGGTGTCGATGAGGCGTCCCTTTGCGGGCGTGTCTTTCAGCGCCAGGCCGAAGTCGATGCGCGTGCGCGTGGACGGTTTGATCTGCGCGATGACGTGGTTGCGATAGATCGAGACGATGGTCTTGCCCGGTGAGATGCCGATGTCGTCGCCGATGGAGCGGGCGAGATCGTAGAGTTTGTCGTAGAGCGGGCGGAGCGCGGCTTTCGATCCGGAGAACATCGCGTCGACGTATTCACCGGCGCGGGCGACGTAGACCTTCGCATCGCCTTCTTCGAGGTCGTCTTTTCCCTCGGCGTGATCGGCCAGCCACGAGGCCGAGTTCGTGCCGAGGGCGTGTTCTCTCTTGAGCCACTCGCGGCGTGACTTGTTGTCCTTCGGACCCTTCGACTTGATCAGCGCGGTCCATTCATCGAGATCGCGGCCGGTCTTCGCTTTGAGCGTATCGATCCAGTTGCGGACCATGGCGATGCCGGGATGAGGGTCGTAGCGTTGCTTCGGCATCGGGGAAGGATAAAAGAAAACGGCGCACCGAGGTGCGCCGTTCGAGAGCGTCGATGTGCGCCGCTTATTTCGCGGACGCGCGCTTGGAGGCTGCCGCGAGCCGCGATTTGTAGCGGTCGGCGGTGTTGCCCTTGATGATGCCGCGCTTGGCGGCTTTGTCGATCTCGGAGAAGCCGGTGGAGAGGACGCTCGCGTCGGCGCTGCCGGTGTCGACGCCCGCGCGGGCCTTCTTGAGCGCCGAACGAAGACGCGATTTTCCGGCGCGGTTGCGTGCATTTGCTTTTTCGGCCTGACGCTGCTGTTTTTCGGCCGAGCGGGTATTCGCCATGAATGTTGCTCCTACGTAAGTTATCTGCGGTTTAGGGCCGCGTATTCTACTTCGAATCGACGCCGAGCGACTTCAGTTTCTGCCGCGCCAGCGCTGCTTCCGGAGAGGTGGGATGTTCGTGCACGACGTACTGCAACTGCACGATGCCCTGAGATTTTTCGTTGAGGGCGATGTACGCGTACCCCTTCTTCAGCAGGGCACCCGCAACCTTGTCCGACCTCGGGTACTTGGTAACGACGCTGTCAAACTGCTGAATCGCCTCGCGATATTTCTTCTGCGAATAAAGGCTCTCGCCGATCCAGTACGCGGCGTTGCCCGAAAGCTCCGAATTCGGGTTCTTCGCCGCGAAATCGCGGAAGCCGGCAACCGCCAGATCGTAGTGGCCTTGCTGGTAGTCGCGATACGCGGATTGGTACGTCTGCATGGGGTCTTCCGAAGGCGCGGCGGGTGGCTGGACGGTCATCTCGCCGCCCGACGCGGGCATCGGAGCGACTGCCTGAGGTGCGGCCGCGGCGCGGGCCGCGGCGGCTTTCAATTCGTCGACGTCGTGCTGCGTCTGCGTGAGCTGCTGCGTCATGCGGTCGAGGCGATAGTTGGTCTGCTCGGTCCCGCCCTGCGCGGACTGGATCTTCTCTTCGATCTGATCGACTTTCGCGACGAGCGTGGCGTTTGACTTGAGCAGTGTCTGGGTCTGCTCTGCGATCGTGCGATTGATGTTGTTCACTTCCTCTTTGTTCGACGCCGTGCGCTTGACTTGCGCAAGCTGCTCCTGGAGGTCGGAGATCTGACTCTGCAGCTTCTCGACGTCCGAGCTCGTCACGCAGGCGACGCTCGAAAGCGCCACCGCGGCGAGCACCGCGATGCGGATGAGGGATCTCATTTTTATCTTCCTACGAGGACGAGATGGTCGCGGCGGTTCTTCGACCACGCCGATTCATCGTGGCCGGGATCGAACGGACGCTCTTCGCCGTAGCTGACGGTGCGGATGCGGGCGGCATCGACGCCGAGGGTAACGAGATACTCCTTGGCCTGGTTCGCGCGGCGGTCGCCGAGGGCCAGGTTGTATTGCTCGGTGCCGCGTTCGTCGCAATGACCTTCGATGAGGAGGTTGTACTGGCCGTTCTTCTTCAACCAGGTCGCGGAGTTCGTCAACGCCGTCTGCGCGTCGGACGAAAGCGACGAGTCGTTGTATTCGAAGAAGGCATCGGCGATGTATCCGCGCGACTGTGCGACGCGGTTCAACTCGCCGATGTCATTCGGAAGAGTCTCCGTGGTGACGTCCGTGTTCGTTTTTACGAAGTCGGTTGGCTCGGTGACCGTCTGCACCGTGGCGGTGGTAACGGTGAGCGGGACGTCGGGGATGGTCGCCGGTGCGACCGTAGCCGTTGCCGATGGTGCGACGACCGGCTTCTTTTTCTGGCAGGCCGGTACGACTACGGCCGCGAGCAGAACCAGTGTCACCGCGAATGATTTGAATGACTTACTCATGAATGTGTACTCCTTCTTGATGGCGTTTCGATGATACAGCCTCAATCGCCCTTCTTCGACCAATCGGGATCTTTGTTCTCTCGTTCGAACGTGAGTTGCAGAAGGTCGGTGCCGTCGACGCGCATCCGATAGATTTGCCAGGTGCCGCTGCGGTTGGATTGGAAGGCGATCCATTTGCCGTCCGGCGACCATGCGGGCTGCTCGTTCGATCCCTCGCCGGCCAGGATGCGGCTCTGGTGATTGGCGAGGTCGGCGATGCGGATTTGAAAGCGTCCGTTGACGCGCGAGGTGTAGGCGATCTGCGATCCGTCCGGCGACCACGTGGCGTCGTCGTTCCATTCGCCTTCGAACGAGATGCGCTGCACGTTCGAGCCTTCGGCGTCCATCGTGTAGATCTGCGGCGAGCCGCTGCGGCCGGACGTGAAGGAGATCTGCCGTCCGTTCGGACTCCACTCGGGCGTCGATTCGATCGACGAGTCGTGCGTCAGCCGGCGCAGGTTCGTGCCGTCGTCCTTGACGACGTAGATGTCGGGATTGCCCGCGACGGAGCCGACGAACGCGATGTCGTTGCTGATCGGCGAGAAGGTCGCGGATGTGTTGAGGTTCAGACCGGTCGCGACGTGGGTTCGTGCCCCACCGCGCCGGTTGATGATGTACATGTCGCTCGTGCCGCGCGCGAAGGAGGTGTAAACCATCCGTTCGTTGTCGGCCGACCAGCTCGGAAGAATCGAGAGCGCGTTGTGACGCGTGATCTGTCGCTGATTCGAGCCGTCCCAATCCATCAGCCAGATTTCGAAGTTGCCGGTGCGATTCGAGGCGAAGCCGATCATCGAGAGGAAGATGCCCGGCTTGCCGTTGACGAAGCGCACCAGGTCGTTGCCGAGCATGTGGGCGATGCGAGGCAACGCCGCCGATCCACCGCGATAGCGCTTGCCGAACTGCGTGGCGCCGGTGGAGTCGAGCAGTCGCGCGTCGATGTTGAAGTCTTCTCCCACCTGATCGAGCTTCAGTGACAGGACGAATTGCGCGCCGGCCGCTTTGGCGAGATCAACGCCGGCCGGGATGTTCGGCGGAATCGGAGCGATCGCGAAGACGCCGGAGTATGCGAGGTCGCGCGTCAGCGGCGCAAAGAACGGCGCGTTGATCGTCTCAAGCGGCAGCGTCGTCTCCGGACGCGGAATGGCGATGCGCGCAATCTGGATCGCTTTGCTCGGATCGATCTCGGGATGGATCTGCGTCTGCGACGCCAGCGGCATCGCGGCGATAGAAAAGAGGAGTGCGAGGAGTGAGGTCGTTCGTTTCATCGAAATGTGAGGTGTACGCCAAGGAATGTGCCGTTGTAGCCGAACGGCAGCGGTGGAAGTGGCGACGCTTCGAGCACGGCGCGCAACGCTGCCCGGTCGAACGTGCCATTGCCGCTGAGGATTTCGTTTTTCGCATCGCGGATCGTTCCATCGCGATCGATCGTGAAGGAAACCGTGGTGGTAATGCCCGTGCCCACCTGCGGCCGCAGCCAGCGCTGACCGATCAGCGTCTTCATGCGATCGACGTAAATCGTGTACGGGAAGTCGCCTTCGATGCCAGTGACGCCCGCGGAGCCGATGGGGATGTCGATTCCTCCGGCGACCCCCGGTTTGGTGGCGATCTGCGGAGTGGGCGGTTGGACGTGGGGCGCCGGAGGCGTTTCCGAACCTTTCTTCGTCGATCGTCCGAAGTTCGACAACGGCACGGTCTTCGGCTCGCTCTTCACCAGCGGCTTCGGTGCTTCGGCCACCGGCTCCGGAATGGTGAGTTTCTTCTCGGGAGTCGGGAGTCGGGAGTCGGGTGTCGGAGCGACGACTCCCGACTCCCGACTCCCGACGCTCGGTGCCACAAATTTGATGTTCAGCGTCGAAACCTCCTGCGGCGCGGCGGCATGCAGGGCCGCGTAGATGATTCCGGCCGCGAGCGCGCCGTGGAGGAGCACCGAAACGGCGATGCCGCCCGCGGGATTGCCGCCGAGGTGGGCGCGCTCGGCGAGGAGATCACCGATGCGGTCGTCCATCCCTCTCCTTCGGCTGCGTCACCATCCCGAGTTGCTCGACACCGGCGCGATTCATGATGTCGAGCACTGCAACGACGCGTCCATACGGAACAGCTTTGTCGGCTTCGAGCAGCGCACGCTTCACACGCCGCGCCCGAAGCATCGGCCCGAGGCTTTGATCGAGATTCGACGAGCCTGCGGCGATGCCGTCGAGGTAGACCGCGCCGGTTGCCGTCACCTGAATCTTCGCGGGATTGTTCGAGGCCAGCTCGAAACTCTTTCCCTCCGCGGCCGGCAGCGCCACTGTCAGCCCCTGCGTCAGCATCGGCGTGGTGACCATGAAGATGATCAGCAGCACGAGCATGACGTCGACGAGTGGCGTGACGTTGATCTCGGCCATGTCGCCGTAGTCGTCGCCGTGATCGAATCGGAAGGCCATGTGTTGTCGCTTAGACGGTTGCGGTTTCCGGTTGGTAACCGCGGCTACATAAAGTTCCGCTCGGTCAGATTCAGAAACTCCAGCGTGAAATCCTCCATCTCGCCGCGCGCCTGACGCATGCGCTGCACGAAATGGTTGTACGCGAGCAGGGCCGGGATTGCGGCGAAGAGCCCGGCGGCCGTGTTGATGAGCGCCTCGCTGATGCCGGGAGCGACGGAGGTGATCGACGTTGTCGCGGTGGCGCCGATCGTGGCGAAGGCGTCCATGATTCCCCACACCGTTCCGAACAGGCCGATGAAGGGCGACGCGGCCGCGGTCGTGGCCAGGAACGGAAGGTATTTCGACAGCCGCGACGCTTCGATGCGCGACGCGCGCAGCAGCGAGCGCTCCACGCTGTCGAGCGATCGGATCATCTGCGTGTTCGCGTGCGCGATCTGCGCTTCGATCTCGGCGTAACCCGCCTTGAACAGTCCGACCAGCGACGAATGCGATGACTTCGCGGTAATCGCATGAACTTCGGCCAGCTTCTTCGCGCGCCGGAAGGCGAACATGAACCGCCGCGATGCCGCGGCCGACCGGCTGAAGCGAAGGGCGATCACGAACATCACCGCCCACGAGCCGATCGAGAACAGCAGCAACACTCCCAGGACGGCTTTCCCCACCCATCCCGTATGCTGAAACGACGTCCAGAGTTGCACTGCCGTTAAGGTAGCACGGTCACGCGGAGTCGCGGAGTCGCGGAGAACGGCCGCAACGAATCACGCGGCGATCGATGTTTTCGTTACCAGGCGATGCGCCTCGAAATAGAACTGGACGTCAGCCGGCAACATCGCGTACAGCATCCGTCCGCCTGCCCGGCAGGTCGTGCTCAGGAACGCGCGGTCGTCGCCGCTCACGAAGAGCACGTCGCCGAAGAAGTCGCCCGGCAGTGTCGTGAGGAGATCGAGGAACTGACTCTCGGTCGCGGCGCCGTCGATCACGAGCCGTTCGACGTCCTGTGATGCGTGATGGAGCGCGCCGGTCAGGATCGAGAAGCCGTTCACGAAGATGATGCGGTTCGTGGCGCGATTCGAAGCGTCCCAGGAACGTCCTGCCGTCATTGCGCCGCGGGCGATGAGAGTGATGCGTCGGAGGTCGCGCATGTTCGTCTCCTCGAATTAGTGCGGGACAACCGCGGCGGCAACGGCAATCACCAACGCGACGGACCACAGCATGCCGAGAACTCGCCACGATTGGCGGCCGAAGCGTAGGTCTGCGGTGGTTTCGACTACGAGCTGTCTGATCTGTGTCATGGGATTCTCCTTGTTTGAAGTGGTCTCAGTTGTTGAGCGTGGGGGTGGTGTTGTCGGCCGTAGCGGGCGGCTGCACGGGAACCGTTCGCGTTCCGAACGCATCGATCGGCCACACATCGAGCGGCAGCGTGCGGCCGTTCGCGGCCAGATAGACCTTGCCGCCGTTGTCGCTGATCAGCTCAATCCAGCCCGAGGCTGGAATCGAGTACTTCGCTCCGGCGTAGGTGAACGTCGCGCCTGGCGCGCCGACGAATTTGTACGACACGGTCCCCGTGTGGCAGGTCACGGCGGGAGCGGCCGGTGCGTGGTGAAGGAGAGCGGCGAGCGTGATTGCGTGCAGGATGTTCATGGCTGGCCCTTAGTCCAAGGGCGGTACCACGCAAGACTCCTTTTAGAATCAGCAACTTAGGTGCGTCTGACGCTTTTGCGGCTGTTTCGGATCGATACGGCTGTATGATTTCTGGACATGACCGAGCCTTCCATCAAGGAACGACTGCTCATCGTCGATGATGAGCCGAACGTTGTCGCTGGTCTCCAGGCCCTCCTCGCGGATGAGTGGGAAGTGAAGACCGCCATGAGCGCCCGCGAGGCGCGGTCCGTCTTCGCCGACTTCTCGCCCGACGTCGTGCTCCTCGACATGAACCTGCCTGATGGCGACGGCGTCGATGTCCTGCACGACCTCAAGATGTACTCCGAGGCTGTCTCCGTGATCATGATGTCGGGAGTCGGGACGGTGGATAAGGTCGTCGAGTCGATGAAGCTCGGCGCGGAAACGTTCCTGCAGAAACCGTTCGACTACAGCCTGTTATCGCTGACGCTGGAGCAGGTGTCGCGGATGGTGGCTACCCGCCGCGAGTTGATTGCGCTGCGCCGCGGCGACGCGAACGAGCAGGAGCGTCTGCCCGGACTCTCCTCCGCCGTCCAGAATCTGAACCAGCTGCTCGCACAGATCGCGAGAGCGCCATCGCCGGTCCTGATCGAGGGCGACTCCGGGACAGGCAAAGGAGTTTTCGCTCGCCTCATCCACAACCGCTCGCCGCGCGCGCGGGCGCCATTCGTCGACCTCAATTGCGCCGGCCTGTCGAAGGAGCTGCTCGAGTCGGAGCTCTTCGGCCACGAGCGCGGCGCGTTCACGATCGCGATTAACACGAAGCACGGCCTCTTCGAGATCGCGGCTGACGGCACGCTGTTCCTCGATGAGATCGGCGAGATGGACGTGACGGTGCAGGCGCGGCTGCTGAAAGCGATCGAGGACAAGCGTTTCCGCCGCGTCGGCGGTATCCGCGATCTGACGGCCAACTTCCGCCTCGTCGCCGCGACGAATCGCGACCTCGGCGCCGAAGTCGCGGCAAACCGCTTTCGCGCCGATCTCTATTACCGCCTGAACGTCGTCCGCGTCCGCATGCCGCCGCTGCGCGAACGAATTGAAGACATCCCGCTCCTCGTCGACGTCATCCTCCGCCCATTGTCGAAGGAACTCGGACGTCCTGCGCCGACGGTGAGTCCGCGCGCACTGAAGAAACTCCAGAGCTACGCCTGGCCCGGCAACGTCCGCGAACTGCGCAACGTCCTCGAGCGCGCCATGCTGACGATGACGGGGAAGGAGATCGCAAACGAAGATCTCCTGCTCGAATCGGATACAAAATCGCTCGCGAAAACCTCCGGGGGGATGCCCACTGCCGATTGGGACATCCGCGCTCTCGACGATGTGGTCGCCGACTACGTGACCGCCGCGGTCACCGCCGCCGGCGGCAACGTCCGGAAGGCGGCGCGCCAACTTCAAATCAGTCCCTCGACGCTCTACGCGCGGATGAAAAAACCGGCACCGTGACGTCCCTCGAAAATGTAGCGCCGGCCGCTGGCCGGCTGGACCGCCGCCGGCTCGGCGGCACGTTACGCCACACCACCATGCCGGCGAGCCGCCGGCGGTCCAGCCGACGAGCCGTCGGCGCTACGTTTCAACGCTAATCCAGGTCGCTGTGCCGCTCCCTCTTTGCCGCCGTCTGCGGGACCTGACTCTCGAAGATGAAGACATCCGCGCCGATCGGTGTCTCCCTGTAAACCCGCTCCAGCATGTCCTCGGGTAGCCGGATGCAGCCGTGCGAGGCCTTGCGCCCGATCGAGTCATACTCGTCGGTGCCGTGGATCATGATTCCGTCGCCGAGGTCGAGCGCGTACTTGCCGAGGTGTCCTTTCACTTTTCGCAGCGGCGAATTCAGCGGCGGCACCGGTTCACCCGCCTCGATGAACGCCCAATCCGGCTTCGTCCAGACCGGATCCTCGATCTTCCGCAGCACCTTCAAATGTCCCTGCGGCGTGCGGAACAACCACACCTTGCTGCCCTTCTTCAGAAGTTTTTCGCTGCCGGTTGCCGCTAGCGACTTATCGACTAGCTGGCCATCTTTGAAGAGGTAGAGCCGGTTCGTTCCGGTATCGATCGTGATCACCGTTCCCGTCCGCGGCGCGTCGGCTGGCAACCCTTCGACCTGTTTGTCCGCATCACAACGAAACTGCCACCAATGGCACTGCGTCTGCGCCGAAGCAGAAACGCCGAGGACCAAACTGACGACGACGAGACCTCGGCTGATGAGTTTCGCGGCTGGATTCAATCGCACCCTCCCCTGGAAAAATCGACTTCGAACTACGAATAACCTAGTGCGAGATCGACGCCAAAAGTGGTGAATTGGGGAGGGATTCTGGTGGCCCCGGGGCGACTCGAACGCCCGACAAACGGTTTAGGAAACCGCTGCTCTATCCACCTGAGCTACGGGGCCACTCGAAGGCGAGATTAGCAGATGATCCGCTTACAAGTGCGAGAACAGCCCCTTCGTGTATTGCTCGGGGTTGGCCATGAACGTGCGTTTGTGGTCTTCGTTGGCGAAGTAGTAGAGCTTGTTCTTGTATTCGACGGTGGGGATCGAGGCGCGGATGGAAATCTTGCTGCCGTCGATCGGGTCCATAGCGATGGCAGGCGTGAACGGCAGCGAGGCGCGCAGCGCTTCGTCGGCCGGCGTCGGCGGAGGGGGAGCGTCGGCTTGCGCGAGGCCGGTGACCGTTTTGACCGGCGGCGCTTCGTCGGTGAGCATCGGCGGCGGATCGACGGCGGCGGGACGGAGATCGGAAGAGTCGATGGTGCGCATTTCCGACTGCGGCTTCGCCGTCGCGGCGGCCTTCGATTTTCCGCCGCAGCCGGCGGCGAGCGCCGCGGCCAGCATCGCCATCACGATCGTACGATTCATCGTTCGCATGTTTTGCAAGGGTGCGGCCATTACATTTCCGCGAGCAACGCCGCGCGGCATCGCTCCAGTCCCTGCCACACCGTGCCTTCGACGGCCGCTGCGTCGACGACTGCGACGAGGTAGTAGCCGTCGCCGAGCGCGCAGCAGAAAATCCTGCTGGCCGCAAAGTCGATTTTGAACCGGGCCGACGACCCGCTATTGGTGGCCTCCGCGATCCGCCGCAGGTGCGAGAGGAAGATGCCGGCGTACGCGCCGATGACGCGCAGCTCATGGTCGTCCGTATCGAACGGCCGCGCCGACGCCACCTCCACGCTCTCCCCCTCGGAATCGAGAAACGCGGCTCCGATCGCGCCGCGCGTCGTCTGCAGCAAATCGGCAAGGATGTCGCGAAAACTCACCTACGCGGCGCCCCGCACTTGCTCGTCGATGGTGATGTCGCCGCGCTTGACGGCATTCGCGAAGGCGTCGACCACATGCGGATCGAAGCGCGTGCCGGCGAAGCTCTTGATCTTTTCGACGACGTAATTCAGCTCCATCGCCTTCTGATACGGCCGGTTCGTGGTCATGGCGTCGAAGGTGTCGGCGATGGCCACGATGCGCGCCTGCATCGGAATCTCTTCCGCCGTCAGCCCGTCCGGATAGCCGCCACCGCTCCACTTTTCGTGGTGGTATTTCATGCCTGGGATGATGTCGATCAGTTGGGCGACGCCGCTCATGATGGCCGCGCCTTTGGCGGGATGCCCTTTCATCACTTCGAACTCATCGTCGCTGAGCGCACCCGGCTTGCGAAGGATGCGGTCGTCGATGCCGATCTTGCCGACGTCGTGCAGCAGCGCGCTGATTCGGAGATTGCGCATGTCCTGCTCGCTCAGCGCGAGGTTCTTTCCGATGGCGATCGAGTACCGAGCGACGCGCTCGGAGTGACCGCGCGTGTACGGATCTTTTGCATCGATGGCGGCGGCGAGCATGCGCACGGCGTTGATGAAGAGGAGATGGTTCTCGTGCGCGGCCTTGCGGAGTTGCTCGACGGCACTCTCGATGGCGCCGGACATGGCGTTGAAGTTCTCGGCCAGCTCGCCGATCTCGTTGTGCGTTTTCGGTTCGACGCGCTGGTGATAGTTGCCGTTTGCCATCTCGCGCGTGCGCTCGGCCAGCTCACGAACGGGGCGAGCGATGCCGGATGCAAAGAGGATCGCCGCGAGGATCGCCACGGCCAGCGCGATGGAGATCCAGGTGATCGTTGCGCGGACCATCTTCGATACCGAGGCGTAGGCGAGTTTCTCCGGTTTTTGTACGACCACGCCCCAGTCGCGGCCGGGTACCGGCGCGACGGTTCCGAGCATCGTGGTCCGCTCGCCGCCGCGCGTGTCGTCGTACGGAATCGTGAGGCGGACGGGCGCTTTTGAAAACTCCTGCACGATTTTCAAATAGGAAAAATCGGGATGCTGCACTTCGACCGCGGCTTCGCTGTGCAGCAGAACTTTGCCGCCGCGGTTGACGACGAACGCGGTCACGTCGCCTTTTCCCTCGTCGCGAATGCGCTCGCTGATGCGGCGCAGACTGACGATCGCTTCAACTGCGCCGAGGTTCGTGCCGTCGTCGACAACCGGCACGGCGATGACGACGGCCGGTTGGTTCGCGGCCGTGACGTACTGGAACGTGCCTGTGTAAACCTGACCTTTGAGCGCGGCCTGCAGCGCCAGATCCAGCTCCTGCGCCACCGCCGCATCCAGCTGCGCCGGCTTGGCCTCGGCGCCCTTCCCATCGCGATTGAGAATGCGCATGCCGAGGAGGTCGCCGTCGGGAGTGATGTAGTCGGCGATCATGCCGGTCTGCGCCGCGTACATAAACGGATCGCTGCCCGCGGGCAAGGCGCGCTTGAGCGCCCGCACGTTGCCTGCGATCTTCATCAACTGCTGCGTGTTGTTGGTCAGCAGGTTTTGGATGTCGGTGGCGATGCCGCCCGCGGACCGCGTCAGGTACTTCCGCTCCAGCGTCTCCAGCGAGTCGCGATTGATGCGGATGAGGAAGTAGTGGGAGACGACCAGCGGCACGAGGCCGACGACGACCATGGCGCCGAGGAGCGTCCACAGCAGCCGCGCGCGGCGTCGTGGCAGTGTTGCGGTGTCGTCGGACATCGCCGGCGATTATAGCGAGGCGATCTGCGAGAATCGGCGAGGATGAGCGCCGAGAAGAAGATCGTCATCATCGCCGGTCCCCACGGCGCGGGCAAGACGACCTTCGCGCAGGAGTTCCTTCCGTTCGAGGCAGGATGCCCGCTCTTCATCAACGCGGACTTGATTGCAGCGGGACTTTCTCCCTTCGATCCGGACGCCGCGGCGTTTCGCGCGGGGCGTTTGATGCTTGCTGAGATCGATCGGAATACTGCCGCGGGCGAGAACTTCGCGTTCGAGACGACGCTGTCGGGGCACACGTACGCGCGCAGGATTTCGAAATGGAGAGCGTCTGGTTACACTGTCAAACTTGTGTTTCTGTCGCTGCCAACCGCCGAGGACGCAATCGCGCGCGTGGCGAGGCGGGTTCAGGATGGTGGCCACAATGTGCCGACTGACGTGATCGTCAGGCGTTTCGCGAGCGGATTAAGAAACTTTCTCGACATCTATCGGCATCGCGTCGATTACTGGCAATGGATCGACAACAGCGATTCGAAGGGAACGCTGTTGGAAGAAGGAGCGCACGGTGAGTGAAATGTGGGAATCGAAACTGCCCGACGCCGACATGCAGGCTGTGCCTAGAGCGTTGGCTCGCGCGGCAAAGCGCGCTCGCGAAATCGCGCGCGTCACGAATACGCCCAGGGAACTCATCGAGCAAATGCCGGAAGTCGGGTCCGATGAGGATTTCGAGCGGAGCAAGGATCTCGACCGGCCGGTCATCCTCTGAATTCAGAACCACGCGGCATGCCCCTCGGCCTCTACATCCACCTCCCGTTCTGCCGCGTTCACTGCACGTACTGTCCGTTTGCGGTTTCGACGGACATTCGTCTGCAGGATCAATACACCGAGGCGTTGGTTGCGGAGATCGAGGCGCGTTCGAATGGGGAGCGCGTTGACAGCATCTTCTTCGGCGGTGGGACGCCGTCGCGGACATCGCGTGAAAATCTCTCCCGCGTCGTGAATCAAATTCGCGAGCGGTTTGTCATCGACAACGGTGTTGAATTCTCGATCGAGGCGAATCCGGAAGATGTCAGTGAAGACGCCGTCGCCTTCTGGCGATCGCTCGGCGTCAACCGCGTCAGCGTCGGCGTGCAGTCGTTTCATGATGATGAGCTGCGTCCGCTCGGCCGCGTGCATGGACGCGCGCAGGCGCTCGAAGCGGTTCGGATCGCGGCGGCCTCCGGAGTTCGCACCAGTCTCGATCTCATCCTCGGGTTACCGCGGCAGACGGCGGCGAGTTTCGAAGAAACGCTGGTGACCGCCATCGACACGGGCGCCGGCCACGTCTCGCTCTACATGCTCGATCTCGAAGAAGGGACGGCTTTAGCGCGGCAGGTCGAAGACGAACGCGTCACGCTCCCGGACGAAGACCTCGTCGCCGATCTCTACACGATGGCCATCGAGCGATTCGCAGACGCCGGCTTGGCGCAGTACGAGATCAGCAACTTCGCGCGTCCGGGCGAGGAGTGCCGCCACAATCTTCGTTACTGGCGCCGCGAGCACTACCTGGGATTTGGCATCGGCGCGCATTCGTTCATTGGCGATCGCCGCTTTGCGAACACGCGCGACATTCATCGCTACATCGCCCGCCAGCGCGAGCCGGAGTTCGCCGAAGTCCTCGGCGAGGGCGAAGTGCGGCGCGAGACCATCTTCCTCCGGCTGCGGCAGGCCGAGGGCATAAACTATGCGGACGTTGTACGACTTTGCGGCGAGGAGGGAATCGCATGGATGGATCGAGGCTTGAGCGACGGGTGGCTGCGGCGGGTGGAAAATCGCGTCGCCTTCACCCCTTCCGGTTTCCTTTTGAGCAACGAGTACATGTCGCAGCTTTTCTGATCGCGTTCGCTGCGTTGCCTGCGTTCGCGCAAGACGTGAAGTTCGATCCGAATCTCGTCAATCAGGCGAACTTCAGCCAATTCGCGCGCGTGGTCGGCCAGGCGATTTTCGCGACGCCCGTGCAGCCCGCGCGCGCCAGCGGCGTCCTCGGATTCGACGCCGGCGTTGCGGCGACGGTCGTGAAGATTGACGAAGGCGCCGCCTACTGGCGCGCCGCGGTGCCGCAGGGAAACACGTTCACGTCGCACGGCTACATCGGCGTCCCTCGCCTTGTGGCGTCGAAAGGGTTCGGCTTCGGCACGATCTCCGGCACGTACGCGAAAGTTTCGAACAGCGGCATCAAGACCTGGGGCGGCGCGATCGACACGCCGCTGCTTCGCGGCGGTTTGCTGAAACCGGAGCTCGCGCTGCGGCTTTCTTACTCGACGCTCACCGGCATCGACGTCTTCCACGAGAAAACGTACGGCGCGGAAGTCTTCCTCAGCAAAGGCTTCGGTCCGATCACGCCGTACGCGGCGATCGGACGGATGCGCATCGACGCGCGCGGCGACGTCCCCGCGACGTCGCATTCGACGGCATTCACGCTGACGGACAAGAGCAGCCTGAATCGCTACACCGCCGGCGTGCGGCTGTCGCTGATGGTGCCAAAGCTCGTCGTCGAAGTGACACAAGCCGAGGTTCGGAGCTACGCGGCGAAGATTTCGATCGGGTTTTAGCGGTCAACTGAGTGCCTGTGAGGAAATGTCGCGACCTAAGCGCTCGTGTCGCGCGCGAAGGCGCGCTTAACAAGCCTAGCCCCGCGCTCGGCGCGGGGAAAACGGACGTGGCCAAATTTCGTGACCGCGGAGGCGGCCGCCACAAAGTAAACGGCAGCGCGAGATTTTGTAGCGGCCGCCTTCGCGGCCGCACATCCCGCTCAACCTGCTAACCCCGCGCCGAGCGCGGGGCTACGATTGTCGAGCGCGCCTTCGCGCGCGACTGAAACGTAACCCCAGGCGGCGCCCTACTTCACCCCGAGCGCGCTCTTGATCGCGTCGATCGTGAACTGTCCTTCCGGGCCGAAGCCGAGGACCTGGCCGTTGATGATGTAGGTCGGAGTAGACAGCACGCCGTTGTCGAAGGCGCGGCTGACCTGATCGATCAGCGCTTTCTTCTCGACCGGCGATCTGTAGATCTTCTCGATGGCCTTCCAGTTGATGTCGTGGTCTTCGATCCAGTTCTGGTAGAACTTGTCGAACGGCTGCTTGCCGATCGTCTCCTGATTTTCGTAAACGAAATTCACGTAGTTCCAGTACTTCGCCGGCGCCACCTTCGAAATCGCGCGCGCGCCGAGGGCGGCGGCGAGAGCCCACTCGTGATGCTCGAAGAGCGGGAGGTCGAGGCGGTAGTAATCGACCTTGTCGAGGTTCTTCGCGATGATCGGCTCGACCTTCTTGTGAGCCTTCGCGCAGGTGGGACACTCGAAGTCGGAGAGCTCGATGATCTGAACCTTCGACTTCGGATTCCCGCGCCGCGTCGCGCCGCCGAGGCCGATCGTGTCGATGAGCGACTTTCCCGGATCGACGTTCAGGCTGCCGCGCGTGCCGACGATCAGGTAGCCATTCGAGGCGTCGACAAAGCCGTGATACGTGAATCCGCCGCCGGCAGCCTTCGACTGCTTGACGATCGAGACCGCGTGGATGCCGTCAGGAAGAGGAAACGGCGCAACCGTCGCCGACACCGGCTCTTTCAGCGCGGCGCTTCCCACCTCGGCGATGCGCGCCGTCAGTGGCCGTGAGTCGGGCGGCAGCGAGAAGATCGTGCCGATCAGCACCTGGCCGCTGACAGGCGAGTGCAGCATGTACGTTTTGCGCTGGCAACTCGGGTCGCTCGATTCCTGCGTCAGCGTGTACAGCGTGAAGCCGCGCGGACCCTCCTGACCAAGTGGCACCACGCTGATTTTGGCTTCAGGACATTTCGCCAGCGAGCGGGACGCGAAATTCGTCAGTGCGCCGTTGAGCGTCGGCGCGCGTTGCGCCAGAACACAGAAGGGGAGGAGGGCCAGCAACGTGGCCAGGAGCGTTCGTTTCATCGTCAATTCCTATCGGACCGGATTCAAATCATTGCGCGTTAACAGTGCGGTAGCCGCGTTCAATCCATTCCTTGATGCCGCCGTTGACGTGTACGACGTTGCGGAAGCCGGCCACGCTCAACAGTTGCGCCGCCACCGCGCCATCCTCGCCGGTCTCGCCGTAAACGAGCACGGTCTGGTTCTGATACGGCAGCAATTCGGGTAGCCGCATCTCGATGGTTTCAAACGGCGCGCTGATCGCTCCCGGAATGTGTCCCTCGGGTCCGCGATACGCGGAGGATGGACGGACGTCGATGACGACGATCTGCTGGCTGTCGAGAATCATTTCGGCGGCGATGGTGGGCGCGATCTCCGCGTAGCCGCCGCTGGTCTTCGACACGCCGACGGTGCGGCAGGAGGGCAGGAGGCAAATCGCAGAAATCAATAGCGCTGCGGAAGTCTTCATAGAATCTCCAACTCGAACTCGGCCCGGACTTCGCCGGCGACTTTTCCGGCCACATTGAATACTTGCTGACGGCGAAACGGTTGCAACTCCGGAGCCGAGGAAACGCCGGCGCCGAGGATTTCGAGAGTCTTCAGAATGACTGGATTGCGGCCGCGCACCATCGAGCCGTCATGGATCTTCAGGGCGATGCCGACCGCGACATCATCGGCGACGCGCAGGCGCCCGGTCAACGCCCCCACCAGCGACGGTGCCATCGCCATCGCGTACAGCCCCTCGGCGCCCTCTTTCGCCAGCAGCTCGCCGCCGAACGCCTGCATCAGCGGCGTGGTCATGCTCCACGCGCCGGCGACGTATTGCGAAAAGCCGGTCATGGCGTTGACGATCTGCGCGGCGCTGCCTGCGTAACGCTCCAGCGCGCCGGCGATGCCGCTCTCCGTCGTCGCCATCAGCCGCGCGTACGCGAAGGCGGTCCGCTGCAGCGAGAGGAAGAACGCGGGGACGCCACAGCCGTCGATGGCGATCGGAATCTCGTCAGCATCGAGATCGGCGAAATCGCCGAGCGTGGCGCGCATGGTTTCCTGTAAGGGATGCGCGGCATCGATGTAGTCGTTCGACGGAACGTCCATGACCTGCGTGCACAACAGCATGCCCGCATGTTTGCCCGAGCAGTTGTTGTGCAGCGCCGACGGCTCGTCGCCCGCCGCGCGAAGTTCCGCCGCCGCCTTCTCGTCGTACGGAACGTGCGCACCGCAAAGGAGGTCGGACTCATCGAACTCCCCCTTCCGCAGCAACGCGGCCGCGGTTGCAACATGCAGCGGCTCGCCACCATGCGATCCGCACGTCAGCGCGATCTCTTCATTCGACAGCTCGTACTCATCGGCGCCGCCATACTCGAGCAGCGGAATGGCCTGAAACGGCTTTGCGGCGGAGCGAAGGCAAGTCTGCAATCCCGGCTCGCCGGCATACGCGAGCAGACGTCCGAGAGAGTCGACGACGGCAATCGATCCGGTATGAAACGACTCGATCTGATCGCCGCGATAGACGCGCGCAAGTACTTGCACCGCGTGAGTGTAAGCGGACTTTGAGATCACAAATTGTGATCTCAAGTTGCGGCCTGTGTGGCACAGACACTCTTGTCTGTGCTGGTGAGGCTTGGGTGGTCGGAGAAACTTCAGCCGCTGCACCTTGCGACAGCACAGACAAGCGTGTCTGTGCCACACAATCAATCCACTACTTCAGCATCTTCGCAGCTTCCAGCATCTCTTCCGGCCTGGCGCGGATGCGGAAGTCGCCGGTGAGGTTGCGACGGAATGCTAACTTCGTTTTTCACCACAGAGACACAGAGATACCTCTGTGTCTCTGTGGTTGAGTTCTACTCCTCGATCACCTGAATCCCCACCACCGCCCCTTTCGTCTTCATCCACGCCACCACGTCGTCGTGCTTGCCGCGGATGGCGGAGGCCAGCGGGGTCTCGCCGTTGTCAGCGACGGAGTTCATTTCGGCGCCGTGGTCGAGGAGGAGCTGGATGATGTCGATGCGTCCACTGAGCGCGCCTTCGTGCATCGGCGTGAAGCCTCTCGACTGACGGACCAGCGCGTCGGCGCCGTGCTCGAGCAGGACCTTCGCCGTCGCGTACTGATTGGAAAGCAGCGCGGTCTGCAGCGGCGTGTTGCGGAACTTCGATCCGGCGCGGGCTTCGATCGCAGCGCCTTTTTTGATCAGGAGCTCGGTCGTGGCGACGTTGCCGCCGAATGCCGACATGTGCAGCAGCGTCCAGCCGAAATGGTTACGGCGATGGATCGCATCAGCATCGGTCAGCATCGCGTCGAGTTGCGAGGCTGTGCCGAGCGCCGCGGTCTCGAAGATATCGAGGTGAGGCTTCTGCGCGAGGATCGCCTGCAACATCTCGTTCTTCGCCGGATCGAGGAAGCCTTCTCCCTTGTTGATGAAGAGCGCGCTGATGACGGCGCTGGTGCCTTTCGCATTCTTCGCGTTGGCGAGCGCGGGATCGCGCGCCAGCATCGTCCGCACCGTGGCGACGTCGCCGGAGTTGACCGCTTTCAGAAAATCGTCTTCCGCCATGGCGGGAATCGTAATGCCGATGATCATTGCAGCGAGTAAAACGAGTCGCATGATGAAATCCTCCGCCGCACAACGTACGCGCGGCGAGGCGGCGGCGCATGTGCCGCTCGGCGCATCGTCCGGCATGTGACTTCCGGCCTATTCACGCGCCGCCGGCGCTATGACATCCTCGCGTGATGCCACACACGCGCATCCTCGGCATCGCGGGCCTGACGGCCTGGCTGATGGTCGGGCTGCCGGTCGTCATCCAGGGCGCGAACGCGCCCGGCGTGATGCTGCGCTGGGCCGTCGCGTACGTCCTGTTCGGCGCGCTCTTCATCGCCGGTCTCAAACATCCGCGCCTCTCATTGCTGGCGATGGAAGCGCTCTGCGTGGTGGTCATGGTGCTGCTCCTGTGCGACGGATTCGAAGGCGCGCTGCTGGTGATGATCGCCATGCGCTTGCCGTCGCTGCTCGATCGCCGCCGCGGACTTTTGTGGATCGCCGTTCAGACTCTGCTCCTCGGCGGAGCCGTCGCCTTCCACTGGAACGGTCGCTCCGCCTTCCTGCTCGCACCGCCGTACTTGGGATTTCAGATCCTGGCGTTCTTCGCGTTCGAGGTTCTCGACCGCGAACTGCGCACGAGCGCACAACTTCGCGCGATGCAGGATCTCGTCGCCGATGGTGGCCGCCTCACCGAACGTCTTCGCATCGCCGGCGAGCTGCACGACGCGCTCGGCCATCACCTGACCGCGCTCACCCTCAACCTCGAAGCGGCGCTCGTGCGCACCGAGGGCGTCGTGCATGGTTCCATAGAGAACGCTCAGTCGCTGGCTCGGACGCTCCTTGGTGACGTCCGCGCGATTGTCGGCGAGAAGAACGCAGACGATTGCCTCGACCTCACCCGCGCGCTCCGGACGCTCGTCGCCGATCTGCCGCGCCCGCGCCTGCAGCTCGAAGTCGATGACGCCTTGCGCATCGACGACCCGGCGCGCGGCCTGGTCATCCTCCGCTGCGTTCAGGAAGTGGTGACGAACGCGGCGCGGCATTCGGGCGCGGAGAATCTCTGGATCACGGTGCGCCGCAGCGGCGACGGATTCGAGGTCCGCGCGCGCGACGACGGGCGAGGACGCGCGGCAGTGCGCGACGGCTTCGGGTTGCGCGGCATGCGCGAGCGCATCGAAGGTGCCGGCGGCGAGCTGACCATCGAGAGCGGTGCCGGCCGCGGCTTCGCGCTGACCGCGTTCGTTCCCGCACGGGGCCATTCGTGATCCGCGTCTTCATCGCCGACGATCAGCTCCTCATCCGCCAGGGAATCCGAACGCTGCTGGAGATGGGCGCGGAAATCGTCATCGCCGGCGAAGCCGAAGACGGCGCCCAGACGATCGAGCGCTTGCCGGAAGCGGAAGTCGATGTGCTGCTGCTCGATGTGCGCATGCCGAAAAAGAGCGGCGTCGATGTTTTGCGCGAACTGTCCGCAATCGATGCGCTGCCGCCGACGCTCGTGCTCACGACCTTCGACGACACGGCGGTCGTTCTCGACGCCATCCGCAGCGGCGCGCGCGGCTTCCTGCTGAAAGACATCTCGTATCAGCAACTGATGAATGCGATCCGCGCTATTGCCGCGGGCGGCACGGTGTTTCAGCCGGCGATCACGCAGCGTCTTCTTCGCGCGACACCGGCGATCGCTGACGATGCGATGCCGATCGAGGAGCTGACCGCGCGCGAGCTGGAAGTCGTTCGCCTCATGTCCGGCGGCTATTCGAACAAAGAAATCGCCCACGCCCTCGGCACCGCGGAAGGGACGATCAAGAATCAGGTGTCGAGCATCCTGGCGAAGTTCGGTGTACGCGATCGCACGCGCGCCGTGCTCAAGGCGTTGGAGACCGGGCTGCTGTGACGGCTTTGGCGACACTGATGGCCTGCTTCAGCGCCGCCGACTTGCTCATCGTCTCCTCGTATTCGCGCGCCGGATCGGAGTCGTAGACGATTCCCGCACCGGCCTGAATCGCGGCCTGTCCTTTCGAGAGCACGATCGTGCGGATGGCGATGCACGAGTCCATGTTGCCGCTGAACGCGAAATAGGCCACGGCGCCGCCATACGGTCCGCGGCGCGTGGTCTCGTGCGCATCGATCAACTCCATCGCGCGGATTTTCGGAGCACCGGTGAGCGTGCCGGCGGGGAAGCAGGAGAGGAAGAGATCGACCGGCGTGCGGTCGTCGCGCAGCGTGGCCTCGACGTTCGTAACGAGATGCATGACGTGGCTGTAGCGCTCGATGTGCGCGAAGTCGGTGACGAAGACGGAGCCGCTCACGCAGACGCGGCCGAGATCGTTGCGGCCGAGGTCGACGAGCATGAGGTGCTCGGCCTGTTCTTTGGGATCGGCGACGAGGGCGCGTTCCAGTTCGGCGTCCTCCTCGTGCGTTGCGCCACGCTTGCGCGTGCCAGCGATGGGGCGCGTTTCGGCGCGCGTGCCGTCGACGCGCACGAGCATCTCCGGCGATGCGCCGACGAGCGTGCACTCGGGGGTCCGCAACAGGAACATGTACGGGGATGGATTGATCGAGCGCAGAACGCGGTACAGCGTGAGCGCGTCGTGCTCCGGAAACTCGGTGCTCCAGCTCTGCGACAGAACGATCTGGAAGATTTCGCCGGAGACGATCTCCTCTTTCGCGGCGTTGATGACCGCCTCGAAATCGTCGCGGGGGATGTTCGGTGTGAACTCGGCTTCGCGCACGTCGTCAGGGAACGCCAGAAGCTCCACGCGCGCGCCCCGCAGTTTTTCGATGGCGCGATCGAGCCGCGCATTCGCTTCGTCGAACGAGGCATGAGCATCGGAGGTGAAGAGATTGACGATGACGTAGAGCCGCTGCTTGACGTGATCGAAGACGACGACGTTGTCGAAGAAGAGCAGCCGCGCGTCCGGGATGCCGCAGTTGTTGGGATGCGAGTCGGGGATGCGCTCGCTCCAGCCGGCCACGCTGTAACCGAAGAAGCCGACCGCACCGCCGAAAAACGGCGGCAGCGTCTCCTCGCGATAGACGCGCAGCGGACGCAGCTCGTTGTTCAGCAGCGCAATCGGATCGGGAGTGTCGTCGTCGAAACGCAGACTGCGGCGCGGCTCGAATCCGACGAAGGAGTAGCGGCCGACGTTTTCGCCGCGCTCGACGCTCTCCAGAAGAAACGCCTCCCCATCGCCCGAAAGCGCGGCGAATGCAGCGACGGGCGTGATGGCGTCCGCGCTCAACTCGCGCACGATGGGAACGATGTCGTAGTCGCTTCGAAGGTCATCCAGGTTCATTTAAGGCCTCGAGAAAAAGCTCGCTCTGCCGCACTGCCTGTGCGCGGAGAAGATCGAGCCCATTGAACGTCGCGCGCGATTCGCCGCCGTACGCCGCTTCGATGATGGTAATGGCATTGGGCAGCGCGATGGCCACATTCCGCGGCAACGTGTTGATGACGAGATCGCCGCGGAATGCCGGCAATCGATCCAACTGTAGCGCGCCGAGTTTGTCCGCGGTGCGGTTGAAGACGGTGCTCTCGATGCCGGCTCGGCGGAGCGCGACGAGTGCGGCACGCGCGGTGCCGCCGGCGCCGATGACAGCCGCCGCTCGGGCATTAGTCTTTTTTATCAGCGCTTCGAAACCATCGACGTCGGTGTTATCCGCGACGATTCGCCCTCCGATGCGGACGAGCGTATTGACCGCGCCCGCTTCGCGCGCGTTGTCGCGAATGTCGGCGCCCTGCGACTCGGCGAACGTCAGCGCGTCTTCCTTGAACGGCGCGGTGACCGAAAGCCCATCCGGCGCGAAGCGCTCGCCGCGCGCGAACGGCGCGGCGATGTCGAGAAAATCATCCGTCTCGAAAATCGAATACGCCGCCGCGATTCCGCGCTCGCGAAAAATCGCGTTATGAATGGCGGGCGACCCGCTGTGCGACGCGGGGTTTCCGACGATGGCGAAGATCTTCTCTGCCCTCAACGCCGCGCGATTCGGCCCATAGATCGCCAGCGCCTGCGTCAGCGTCAGCTGCCCCGGCGCCGCGGAGTGATGCTCATCGACGCTGACGAACTGGAACTCCGATCCAAAGAATGGCGCCAGGATCCGCGAGTACAACCCACGCGCTCCCATACCGATGAGCGTCGTGCCTTTCTTTTCCAACGCCGCAAGCAACCGCGTGTTGTCCGCGAAGTTGTGCGGCGTCGCCGCGATCTTCACGTGCGTTGCCCGCATGCGCCGCAGGAGGACATCGAGGTCCGGCATCCCGTCATAGTCGTGGTGCGAGAGGACAACGCGATCGCTGTCAGCAGCATCTCCCCGCCATTCGACGTCGACGAAATCGATGTTGGCCTCAATCGCGGCGTCGATATCCACATGGCCACGCCCACGATTCGTAGCGATGATCGGCTTCGCCGTCGCCGAACGGATCGCTCTCCAGTCGACGGCTCGACCTTCGAACGTATCTGCGCGAACTTCGATCGCGTCGTGATCTCCGGCTAATCCATGGATCACTTCGATCGCGATTTCGGGGGTCTTCTCGTGAATCGTAACGACGAGTTGCATTCGCAGGAAGCTTATCGCGAGCCCCACAAGGGAACGGTTTCACGCGGAGACGCGGAGGCGCGGAGTGGGCTTTTCTCCGCGTCTCCGCGTCTCCGCGTGAACGAGGTACTCTCAGACCCATGCGGCTCCAACGCACCGAAGCCATCATCCTGCACACGTTTCCGGCGCGCGAGCGGGACAAGCTGGTCGTGTTTCTGACGCCGGAGCATGGGAAGGTGAAGGGGTATGCGTATGGGGCGCGGTCGATGCGGACGCGGTTCGGGGCGTCGCTGGAGCCGCTGGCGAAGGTGCGGATCGGATACGTCGAGCGGGAGGGGGAGGAGATCGTGCGCATCGAGTCGGTCGATCTGATCCGCTCGCTGTTTCCAGCGCAGCAGAATCTCGCGGCGAGCGTGGCGGCGTCGTATCTGGCGGAGACGGTCGACACGTTCGCGCAGTCGGGCGATCCGGCGGAGGTGATCTACCGGCTGCTCGATCGGACCACCGAGGCGCTGTTGGAGGGGGCGTCGCCGCTGCGCGTGCTGGCGTATGCCGAGGTGTGGATTCTGCGGCTGGCGGGCGTGTTGCCGTCGCTGCGTAACTGCAACGCGTGCGATGGGCCGCTGGGGCGTCCGCTGCGGTTCGATTCGGGCGCGCATGGGTTTGTGTGCGCGAACTGCGGTGCCGATCATGCGCAGGTGATTGCGAACGACGTCGCCGACGTGCTGGACGCGATCATGCTTCTGCCGGTGGGGGAGTTTGCTGTCGCCTCTGTCGCGCCGGATGCGTTGGTCGAAGTTCGATCGTTGGCCGCTTTTTTTCGGCGCAACTTTTTGGGGCATGAGTTGAGGGCGTATGAGATTGTCGGCGGCGTGATTGGCGGGTGAAGATTTTCAGATGCGCACGCCGCCTCGCCCTTCCGCCAGCAACGCCCGGCCGTGGTAGTGGAACTCGTTGTGAACATCGAGCAGGAGTTGACGGCGTTCGATTCGTTCCTCCTCGGCGCGGGTGTAGACGGTGGCTTCGAGTAACGCCGTTCCGTCGTCGCGCGCATCGACTGATGGGAGATGCGTGACGATCAGCGCGCGCACGATCTGCGGCGATTGCATGCGCATCAACGCGGCGTCGTAGTCCTCGGCGGTCGCGATCAGCCGCGTCATTCGCCACGACGTCGCCCCGACGATGTCGCTGATGATCAGCCAGTACTCGAAGATTGCCTCGGGGTTCCGATCGACGTCGAACGCTTCGTACACGGGACGTCCGCGATCGACGTACGGCGTGCTCTCGCCGTCGAACACGTCGTAGTGAATCTCGCCGCGAACGCGAACGCCTTGCGCGCATTCGAGGAGCGCGGCGGCCTGGATGGCCATGTGCGCTTTCGGCGGCAACGGACCGTTTCCCGAGGCGAAGGCCTCGCGGAATCGCGCGTTTGCGAGCTCGTGAGCGTGCGCGATCCGTTCGCGCACGTTCCGAACGGCTTCGAGCGTCAGAGTGGTCACTTGACCTGCTGCGTGCGCGCCAGGAACTGCTCCGGCTTTTCGAAGCCGGTCAGGCGCAGTTGCTGCTGTTCGTGCCCCGAGGAGTCGATGAAGACGACCGTGGGAACGCCGACGATCGCATAGCGCTTCGTGAGTTCCTTCACCACCGGATCGTCGCCGTTGGTGAGATCGGCTTTGATGCGCGTGAAGCGATCGAGATCCTTCGCTACCGCGGCATCGCTGAACGTCTTCTCGTCGAGCTCCTTACACGGGATGCACCACGTCGCGAAGAAGTCGATCACGACCGGTTTGCCGGTCGCCGATGCGATCGCGGCGTCGTACTTCTGCCACTGCACCTCGACCCCTTTGCGCGGCGGGATTGCGAATGCGACGCCGCCGATGAGAAGGATGACGGCGCACGCCAGCCGCATGGCGCGTCCGCGCGGACCTCGGCTTGCGAAGAGAAAGATCGCGCCGATGAGCAGGCTCGCGGCGACGCCGAGGCGGAAAGGCGTTTCGCCGATGACCGCGCGGAGAAAGTAGAAGGCCATCGCGATCAGCACGAAGCCCATCGCTTTCTTGACCTGCACCATCCACTCTCCCGGTTTCGGGAAAACGTTGAGCGCGATCAGGTACGGAAATCCGAGTCCGAACGCGAGCGTCGCGAACATGGCCATGCCGATCGTTGGTTTCGCGATCGCCGCGACGAGCGTGAAGAGCGCCACGACCACCGGTCCGACGCACGGCGCGGCGACGATGCCGACGAAGAGGCCCATCGTCAGCGCGCCGGCCACACCCGCGCGGCCTGCCGAGCGATTGGTGATGAATTGCGGGACGCGGAACTCCCACACGCCGAACATCGACGATGCGAGCACGAGCATCAGCACCGCGAAGCCGATCAGCACCGCGGGCGATTGCAGCCACGATCCGAACATCCGTCCGCTGAGCGCGGCGAAGACGCCGAGGGCCGAGTAGGTGATGACGATGCCGAGGACGTAAGCGAGCGACAGCGCGAAACGGCGCGAACGGCGTCCGTCGCTTTGCATGGCGAAGAAGCCGACCGTGATCGGGATCATCGGGAAGACGCACGGCGTGAGGTTTAGCGCCAATCCGCCCACGAAAAGGATGAGCAGCGTCAGCGGAAGTCCGTGCTCGGCGTACGCGGCGGAGAGGCGATCGCTGCCAACTGGCGTGGCGCCTTTCGGTGCGGCCGAGAGGGGAGTGAAGCTCGACGACGTTGCTGGCGCGGCCGCCGGCGCGACGGCATTCGCGTCGATCGTCACCTCGGCATCGCGCGGCGGCAAACAGACCGTGTCGTTGCACGCCTGGTAGTGCAGCTTGCCTTTGATCGTGTCGCCGCTCTGCAGTTTCGCAGTGAATGGGATCTGGATCGTCCCCTCGTACACGGCGAGCTTCTGTCCGCCGCTGAACGTGAACGAGCGCACTGTGTGCTGCGGGTACTCGGCGGAAACGAGCTCGGTTCCGTCGAACGACAGCTTGGTCGGGATGACGAAGTCGTCGAGCGGCTTGTTCGAGTTGATGTGCCAGCCGCTCTGGATCGTGGCGGTGACGATGCCCTTCACGTCGGTGGCATGCCGTTCATTGACGGAGCCGGTGAGCTTGACGAGATCCTGTCCCGGAATGCTGCTGGCGCCGCCGAACGAAACCTGCGCAAACGCATTGGCCGCGACGAAGGCACTGATGATGAGCGCGCGCAGAACTGCGAATGTTGAATGTTGAATGTTGAATGTTGAATGTTGAATGACGGAGCGGCGGTGCTTCCATTCAACATTCAACATTCCGCCTTTCGCCTTTCCCAACTACTGCTTGCGCGGGCCGCCGACCTGGCGCTCGAGCTGCGGGATCATCCGGTCGAGGTTGGCGTTGTAGGTGGAGTTCGGATACTTCGCCTTGAAGGCTTTGTACTCCTGGAGCGCGCCCGGAACGTTGCCGGTCTGCAGGTAAATGTCGCCGATGAGCAGGCGCGAGCGCTCGAACGCGTCGCCTTTGTTCTGCAGCGTCGCGAATTTGGCGATGGTCGCTTTCGCGTCGGGGAACTTCTTCTGCAGGATCTGCGTCAGCGCAAGTTCGAAGTAGCTGTCGTCGCGAACCGACGCGGGGATGCCCGGCTCGGCGACGAGTTTCTTAAGCCGCATTTCGCTCTGCGCGTACGCGGCGCGCGACTCGAACTCTTTCGCCAGCGCCAGCCGTTTCGCGTAGTCCTTCGAGATCGAGGCCTCGTCGGCTGCGCGTTTCATGAAATCGTTGTACTTGACCTCGGCGTCGCCGAGCGATGCCGCGAACTCCTTCGCCGGCGCATAGCCCTTGATGATCCCGGCGATCATCAGGTCCTTGTTGAGCACGAGGAAGGTCGGCAGCGAGTTCACTGAAAAATCGCGCGCGAATTTCGATCCGTCCTTCCCGTCCTCAGTGTTGAGGCGGAGCAGGACCATCTTGTCGGTGGCGTTCTGAAAACTCTGCGAAGGGATCACTTCCTGCTCGAAGCGATGGCACCAGCCGCACCAGTCGGCGAAGAGGTCGACGAAGATGAGTTGGTTCTTTTCCTTCGCGATCTTCTGCGCCGAAGCGACGTCTTTCAGCCACGGCGACGCGGAGGCTTGCTGTACGAACAGCAACGCAACCGCGGCAAGCAGGGCAATCCGTTTCACGTAAGTCCTCCCGTTCGCCGGTGGCAAACGGTACCGGGAAAGTCGCTATTCCGAAGGCGCGGCACCGACCGGTGACAAATCCGCCGCTGCATTTTGCTTTTCGCGCGCGTACTTGCGCGCCGCTTCGACGAACGCGCCGAAGATCGCCGAGGCCGACGATTCTCCCGGCATATCCTCGGGATGCCACTGCACGCCGACATAGAAAGGATGCGACGGATCTTCGAGCCCTTCGACGATTCCGTCCGGCGCTTTGGCGGTGACGCGCAGTCCGTTGGCGACGCGGCCGATGGCCTGATGGTGCGACGAGTTCACGTTGAACTCCTGGTCGCCGAGGATTCCTCCAAGCTTCGTCGATGCATCGATGTGGACGTCGTGGCGATGACGGTCGCTCGGCTCGCTGGCGTGATCGATGTCGGAGGTGATGTCCTGAATCAGACTTCCTCCGGCGGCGACGTTCATCACCTGAACGCCGAGACAGATGCCGAGCGTGGGGATGCCGCGTTCGCGCGCCAGTCTGGCGAGGCCGAGGTCGTTCTTCTGCCGCCGCGGATCCATCGTCTCGCAGCTCGGATGCTTCTCCTCGCCATACTCGGCGGGATCGCAATCGTCGCCGCCGGCGAGGAGGATGCCGTCGAGCGTTTCGGCGAGGTCAGCAGCGTTCTCGGGCTGCGGCGGAATCAGCACCGGCACCGCGCCGGCGCGCTTGAGCGATTCGATGTAGGTCGTGTAGACAAAGGCGCGATCGCGTTCCCCCGGTTTCTGAACCACGTCCGAACCGATGCCGATGAGAGGCTTGTGCATGACGGGTAATTATGCGGGATTCGTGCGAGACGTTGTCATCCTGAGCCGCCGAAGCGACAGAGGCGAAGCCGCCGTCGCGTAGGACGGTCGAAGGACCCCCTCAGTGCTTGCATCGTCATTTACCGCCCATCCCTAGGTTGCCAGGAAGGGGGTCCTTCGACCGTCCTCCGGCGTTCCGCGCTCCAACGCCTCGGGCGGCTCAGGATGACAGTGGTGAAAGCCGTCACCGCACCTTGCGCTGCATTTGATCGAGCACGTTCAGTGCTTCGATCGGCGAGAGCGTCTCGATGGCCAAGCCGCGGAGCTCATCGAGCACCTCCAGTTGCGCGCCTCCGAAAAGGGAAAGTTGCGCGACTGGAGAAACTCGTTTCTGCGTTTCGGCGACAACGTCGCGCTCCTTCCGTTCCAGCGTCGTGAGGATTTCGCGGGCGCGGTCGGTGATCGAGCGCGGGATGCCCGCCAGTTTCGCGACCTGGATTCCGTAGCTCTTGTCGGCCGCGCCTTCGACGACTTTGCGCAGGAAGATGATCTGTTCGTTCCACTCCTTCACCGCCACGCTGTAGTTGGCGACGCGCGCCTTCGTCTTGGCCAGGTCGGTGACCTCGTGGTAGTGCGTCGCGAAGAGCGTGATGCCGCCGCGCGCCGGCGTGTCGTGGATGTATTCGATGATGGCCCAGGCCAGCGACAGCCCATCGAATGTTGCAGTGCCGCGGCCGACTTCGTCGAGGATGATCAGCGAGCGGTCGGTGGCGTTGTTGAGAATGTTCGCGGTCTCGTGCATCTCGACCATGAACGTCGACTCGCCGCGCGCGAGCTGGTCGGACGCGCCGACGCGGGTGAAGATGCGGTCGAAGATGCCCAGGCGCGCTTTGGCGGCGGGAACGAAGCTGCCGATCTGATTGAGCAGGACGATCAGCGCGACCTGGCGCAGGTACGTCGACTTGCCGCCCATGTTCGGGCCGGTGATGATCTGGATTCCGTTGCGGTCGCGCTCGACGTCGGTGTGATTGGGGATGAAGCGATCCGAGGCGATGACTTCGATGACCGGATGGCGGCCGTCTTCGATGCAGATTTCCGCTGTCTCCGACAACGACGCGCGCACGTAGCGACGCCGCACCGCGATCGTGGCCAGCGACGAAAGCGCATCGACCTGGCCTGCCGCCCGCGCCGTCGCCAGAATCGCGCCGGTCATCTTCGCGACGTTCTCCAGCAGCTCGCCGTACAGCCGCTCCTCGATGATGATCGCCTTCCCCTCGGCGCCGACGATCTTCTCCTCCAGCACCTTCAGATCGGGCGTGATGTATCGCTCCGCGTTGACGAGGGTCTGCTTGCGGATGTAGTCGTCAGGCACTTTGGCGACATTCGATTTCGAGACTTCGATGTAGTAGCCGAAGACGGAGTTGAATCGAACCTTGAGTGATCCGATGCCGGTGCGTTCGCGCTCGCGCGTTTCGATCTCGACGAGGATCGATTTCGAGTCGCGGGCGATGGAGCGGAGCTCATCGAGCTCGGCATCGACGCCGGCCTTGATCGCGCCGCCGTCGCGAAGGTTGAGCGGCGGATTGTCGGCAACCGTTGCAGCGATGCGGTCGATGACCGGTTGAACCGGATCGAGCGCATCGCGCAGGCGTTTCAACAACGGTCCGTTCAGCGGAGCCATCGATGTTCGCAAATCGCCGGTCATCAGCAGCGAGTCGGCCAGCGCGAGACACTCGCGCGGCGTGGCGCTGCGCAGTGTGACGCGCGAGGCGAGCCGTTCGAGATCGGCGATCTTCGACAAGCGTTGCGTCATCATTTCCAGGATGGCGCGCGAGCGGGTCAGCTCGTCGACGGCATCGTGGCGATCGAAAATCGCGCCGCGCACTTTTAGCGGACGCGTGAGCCACTGCCGCAGCATCCGTCCGCCCATGGCCGAGCGCGTGGCGTTGACGACGCTCCACAGCGACGCGCGCGGACGGGTCGCATCGCGCGAGTCGAGGATCTCCAGATTGGCCAGCGTGGCCGCGTCGAGCTGAAGAAAGTCCGCTTCGTTGTCGACGCGCAGCGACAGCACGTGATCGAGCGGCCGTTTGTGGCTGGCCGACGCATAGCGCAAAGCCGCGCCGGCCGCACCGATGCGCGGATCATCGCCTTCGAGCCCGAATCCGCGCAGCGACTGCGTTCCGAAATGCTTCGACAAATAGTCGTGCGCGCCGGCGGTTTCGAACAACGACGGCTCGACGCGATTGGACGGAATCTCCAGCCGGAACTCGGTCTCGCGCGGAAAAATCGCCTCGCGCGGCGCAAAGCGCGCGATGTCATCTGCGAGCCGCGCGTCGCCGGTGTCGACGTAGGTCGTTACGAAAAAATCGCCGGTGGAGACATCGAGATACGCGGCGCCGATGATTGCGGGAGCCGGGGGTCGGGAGTCGGGAGTCGGAGAAGAGGCCGGAGTCAGGCCTAAATCTTTTTCTCCGACTCCCGACACCCGACTCCCCAACGCGAGCAGATAACAACTCTCCCGCTCGACGATGAAACTCTCCGTCGCCGTCCCCGGCGTAACGATGCGAACGATCTCGCGCCGCACCAGCCCTTTCGTCGCCGACGCGTCCTCGGTCTGATCGCAAATGGCCACGCGCAGACCGTGGCGAATCAGTTTGGCGATGTAGCCGTCGGCCGAGTGGTACGGCACGCCGCACATCGGAGCCTCGTGCTCCTGCCCCTTGTTGCGCGCGGTGAGGACGAGGTCGAGCAGCGGTGCGGCCTTTTCCGCGTCCTCGAAGAACATCTCGTAGAAGTCGCCGAGGCGGTAAAAGAGGATGGCGTCCGGGACCTGGCGCTTGATCTCGAAGTACTGCTCGAGCATCGGGGTGAGTTTCACGGGGAGAGCTTATCCATCTGCGTGTATCTGCGTCATCTGCGGATAGGGCTTCGAAGCGCTATCAGATGTCCGTCAGTTGAGTCCAGCTCGACGACCACGGCATCTGCCAGTCCGCTATGCGGCACCCGATCGCACAACACGATCCAGCGATTGCCCTCACCGGCGATGTGCACCGCTTCGTATCCGGGCCGGTGCAGGATTGCCAGCGCGCGAACGGCTGCGTCGTTGCTGAGAATTCGTCCCGGACGCCGCGACGGATCCTCGCGGTTTCGCATCGCAAAAAAAAGCAACGCGCAGACCAGAATCCACGCGGGGTAGAGCAGCCAATAGCGCCGGCGCATCGCGGTTATCATAGCGGGCCGATGACGCGCGCCGAGGTCGAAGAGAAGCTGATCGCCATCGTTCGCAAGGAGAAAGACGTCCCGGATGACAAGCTGTCGCTGGAGACGCCGCTGGCCGATGCCGGCATCGACTCGCTGGACGCGCTGACCATCCTTTTCGCGATCGAGGAGGAGTTTCACATCTCCATCCCCGACGACCGGGCGCGCGCGATGAAGACCTTCGGCGACATGGTGGACAGCATCGAGATGTTGCTGAAGACGTAGCAGCCGGGGCTGTGGTCCCAGATTTGCTACTCTCGCGGCGAATACGGGGAGGCAACTTGATCGTCGAAAAAAAGCACACCGAGAACTTCACCATTCTTTATGTGGAAGGTCTCATCAAGCTCGGCGAGAGCGCGGAGTTTTTTTCCGCGGCTCTGGAGAACGTGCTGAAGAACGAGAGCACCAACGTCATCATCGATTTCACGAAGATCGATTACATCGACTCGACGGGCATCGGTGAGCTGGTCGGCTACCTCGGCAAGTTCTCCGGACAGAACCGGAAGCTGATCCTCGTCAACCCCTCGGAGCGCATCCTGAAACTGCTCAAGCTGGCCAAGCTCGACGCGGTGTTCAAGATTTACAGCACCGAGGAAGAAGCGATCGCCGCGGAGAGCAGCGGCGCGGCAAAGACGGCGTAGTCACTGCGACGCGAGCGGCGTGATCGCGCATTTTCCGGTCGGCCGAAGGCGAAGCGCCGTCACCGGATCGGTAGCAACCCAGGCCACGCGCTGCGAGGCCAGTTCCGCGCGCAGACGGTCGGCTGCGATCTTCAAATTTTCGCGTGAGGAGATGTCGTCGATCTCACCCCACGCGGCGCGCATGTCGGGACGCGGACCGCTCCCGGACCAGACGAAGAGCGGCACGCCAATCGCGGCGAGATAGCTCCGCACTGACGCCGCACTGTGCGTGCTGGCGTCTGCGTGGCCGCTCAGCACGAGAACGACCGCGCGGCGATGGGCGCCTGTGATGGCGTTGAGACCGGCCACGCCGACGGCATCGGTAAGTTGCCTCGGAATCGTTTGATCGAAGGGCGTCTCGAGCGCCCGCGTGAGGAACCAGATCAGTCCTCCTTCGTCCGATGGGACATCGTTTGATGGTGGGAAAAGCTCGGCCGTGGCGTTGTTGGTGGTGCTGTGGCGTTCGGCGATCGGGAAGAGCACTCGCATCGTCGTGCCGCGGTCGAGCGGAAAGAGGTGCCGCACTTCCATCTTCTGCAGCAGGCCCGGCCCGCGTTGCGGATTGAGTTTGCGCAACGGGTCTTCGGGATCGGGATCGATCACGAAGACAACCAGCGCCGGCGAATTCTCGATCGCACCAACGCGAATCGGGGCGCCGCCGCTGGTGAAACAGTCGCCGGGGTTTGCCGGCGCCGAACCGCTCTGACGGACGGCAATCGGCGTCATCTCCGACTCCATGGTGCCGGTCAGCTCGCCGCCGACGACCAGCTCGCGCCGCGTGACGAAGCCATCTTCGAATTTCATCTCCCCGGTGATCAGGTGCGGGCGCTTCATGTCCAGTCGGGGCAGGCGCGCAATGGCGCCTGACTTGTCCATCGCCACCGGCTTGCCGTCGACGGTCAGCGTCGCGGACGCTGCTTTCGCACCGATGAGATGCTCCCATTGGAACTGCGCCGTCGCCGGGACACCTGCTGCATCGTTCTGCAGCGTGATGTTGAACTCGGCAACGGGGCGCGGAACGTTGATCAGCTGTGTCACGCGCGCGATTTCGTTGTCCTTCGCGTCATACGCGATCGCCACCAACTCACTCGGCACGATCGACGAGCCGAATTCGACCGTCGCACGCCACGGCGGCTGGTTCAGCACGGCGACACCACGATTGTCGAGCAGCATCCGGACGGTGTGAACGCCGGGTCCGACCTGCAGTTCGACCATATGCGGACCAGCCGTCAGCCCGAGAAAAAGCGAGAGAAAGACGACCTGGGACGTCACGGCACGATTATGCGCCGGAGCGCCAGCATCCTGGCCAACCCGCGCGCAGATCTGCCGGCGTAGCCGGCCTAAGAGCCGTAGCCCCCGGCTTTCAGCCGGGGGAAATCGATTCGCGTGCATTTGGAGCGCGCTTCAGCGCGCGAAAGAAAGCTTTCTGTCGCCCGCCAAGGCGGGCTCACAAATGACCGAACTCGCTAATCCACGGCTGAACGCCGTGGGCTACGGCTCTTACGCCGGCTTCGCCGACGGAGGCTCTGCGAACTTGGCCGCGCTCCGTCTTTGAGCGCTCAGAAACGCACTCCGACCGACATCCTCACCGTTCGCGGCGTTTGATACGCGAGGTTGTTCAGCGCTTGTCCGAAGTTCGTCGCCAGTTGGTAATTCGCGCCCATGGCCGTGCAGGTCGCGGCCGCGGCGCCGCGGGGACATTCGATCGGTGTCTGTGTCGCCGGATTGAATGGAGCAAACGTCGTTGACGTCGCCGCGGTGCTGACGGTGGTGCCGAGGAGTTTCGGATCGAAGAGCGATGCGTTGTTGAACGCGTTGAGAAGATCGCCTTGCGCGAAGAATTCCAGCGACGCGATGCGCATGCTGTAACGCAAGGCCAGATCGGTCGAGCGGATGCTTTCCGTGCGCAGCTCGCCGCGTCCGCTGAAGTAGTAGAGACCGTTGGGAACCGTCGCGTAGCCGAGGTTCGCCGGGGCGCCGGCGTAGCGCGTCAGGTTGATCGCGCCGGCGATCGAGTACGGCAGGCCGGAGTCGTAACTCTGCAGCAGCGTCGCTTCGAGCGCGCCTTTGCCGACGGCGAGGCGGTAGCCCGCCCACGCGCGCAGGCGGTGCCGCTGATCGCCGGCGAGGTAGCCGATCGGCGACACGCGGCTGTAGTTGAAATACTCGGGATAGAAAAGCGTGCGGTCGACGTTGGTGGCGGCGCCGCTTGTGGCGCTTTCGCCCTCGTCGTTGCCGCGCAGCTTCGACCACGTGTAGTGCGTTCCGAGCTCGAACGGCCCCGGCGACCAGCGCGCCTGCATCTGCACGCCGCGATACTGCCGTTGCAGATTGTCGCTGTTGCGCACCAGCGTCAGATCGACCGGGATGCCGAGCGGAGTGTTCGCTTTCTTCGTCGCCGTGGTGACATTGGCGGCGTAGAAATCGCGCCAGTCGCGATGGATGTAATCGACGCGCGCGAATCCGCTCTTGCCGATCGCGGCGCCGTAGCCCGCCGTGATCTCGCGGACCGAGGGCGAGGCGAGCGAGCCGTCGAAATAGGTCGCGTAGCCGGGGATCGTGCGCGAGCCGTTCGCGCGCAAGTTGATCGCCGTCACGTTTCCCGTGCCGCCCTGCTGCGTGTTGAAGTAATCGAAGATGCGGCGGATCGCTTCATCCATCGGCACGGTCAGCATGCCGTTGTTGATGGCCGGACCGCGGTACGCGAAATCGATTGCGGCGGCGTTGCCGGCCGACTGATTCGACGAAGCGATGCTGTCGGCGATACGCGACGCGTAGTCCGCGAACGAGGCGCTGAGGCGATGCCGCCCGTCGCCGCGAACGTCGAACTGCGCCGAGAGGCGCGGCGAAAGCCGGTGATCGTTCGAGCTCACTGTGCCATCCGCATCCTCGGCATGATTGCGGTCGAGGCGCGCGCCGAGCGTGAATGTGAGGCGCGAGGTCGCGTTCCAGGTGTCGTTCACGAACGCGGAGTCGGTGCGCAGATCATTCGCCGAGGCCGGCACGAGGATCGGATTCCATCGGATGAACGTTCCACCGCCCGCAGCGTTCGACGGCGTGATGACTGGATAGATAACGCCGTCCTTGTACTGGACGCGCGTCACGAAAATCGAGAAGTCGCTGCCCGACTGATGGTTGTTCGCGTAGCGCCGCTCGGCAAAACGATCGACGCCGGCGACGAGATCGTGGCTGCCGAACGATTTCGCATCGAAGAAGTCGTGAACCTCCAGCAGGACGTCGTTGTTGTTGCGCTGTTCGGCGTCGCAGATGTCGCACAACGACGGCGCGTGGAAGCGCGTGTTGTTGTTGGCGCGGTCGAGGAGCACGGTACCGGCGATGAGGTCGGTCGTCATCGCGCCGGTGCGATCGGAGAATTTGCGCGCCGAGTAATGCCCCTCGGCCAGCAGATTCGTCGCCAGATTGGCGTTGTAGTGAACCGCCAGCAGCGACTCCGGATCGACCCGCTCGGTGAGGCTGGCTTCGTCATAAAAGTTGTTCGAGAAGCGCGCGTTCGTCCCTTTCGTGTTGATGCGGAACCACGACGCCGCCAGCGTCTGCCGCGCGCCGAGCTGGCTGGTCAGCTTCGCTTCATACCGCTTCTGATCGTTCCCCTCTGCGTAGCTGATCGCCGGCGAGGCGGGCGTGATCGGATTCGTGGTGAACGCCGGAATCGAAAGCGTCTGCCGCGCCGTGTCGTTCTTCGCCCAACGTCCAGCGCCGAAAAACCAGAGCCGGTCGCGCATCACGAATCCACCGAGCGTTCCCTCGGCCACATGATTGAGATTGTTCTCGCGCGTTTCCAACGCCGGCGATTGCGCCGACCAGGATGGATTGCTGAGCGAGTCGCGCAACGAACCGCGCAGCTCGTTGCCGCCGGACTTCGTAATCGTGTTGACGACGCCGCCGCTGAACCGGCCGTACTCGGCGGAGATCGAGCCGGTCAGCACTGTGGTCTCCTGAATGGCATCCTCGACGTACATCGGCCGCATCTGCCCGCGCGTGTTCTCGGTGACCACGACGCCGTTGACCATCACGAGGTTGTCGTATCCCGGTCCGCCGGAAATGTAGAGCTGTCCATTCGAAAGCGTGTTGCTGTTGACGCCCGGCGCGAACTGCGCGGTGGCGAGCTGGTTGCGCTGAATGGGCAGCCGCTCGATGAACGGAAGGGTCATGTTCGTCGAAACTTCCGGCGTCTCGATGACGGAGGGCGTTCTCGCGCCGACGGTGATCGTCTCGCCGACGGTACCCATCACTGCGTCCACGCGCGTGACTTGTGAGAGCCGCAGCGTCGATCGAACGACGCGCGTCTCCATCCCCGAAAACGCGATCGAGATGGCGTACTGGCCAGGCGGCAACGCCGAGAAACTGTACGCGCCAGTCTCACCCGTCACGGTCGTCCGCGACCCCTGCAACTCCGGCGAAGTGATCGTGACCGTCGCCCCCGGCAATGGATCGTTGAAGGCCTTCACGATGCCAGCGAGCGACGCCGTGGTCTGCCCGAACACCGCAGAAGTGAGAAGTGAAAAGACACACGCGAACAGCGTTGCGCACGAACGTTTCTTCATTTTTGGCCCCTCGGAGTGGAGACTCCAATACTGCCCGAAAGAAGCCGATGAGGCAATGCCGAAGCTACGGCCAACAAAGTCGCTGTCCGGGCGTCACCGCTCGATGATCAGCCGCTTGTGCGCGTAGTCGAAGGTCGTGATGAATTGCGACATTACGCCTTGCCCGATGAGGCGGTCGATGGCGGCGCCGCAACAACTGGCCGGCAGATCGCGCAGCGTGTACGAGCCGAGACGGATCCATTCGATGTCGCCGGCCACTCCGGGAAGTGGTGAGCCGAGGCCGTTGCCGGTGTTGATCCGGCGGAGTGGTGCGGTCGATTTGCGAAGGAGCGGGTGATTGACGGCGTCGGTCGAGCCGGAATCGACCATGAACTCCGTGGCGGCTTCACGATTGCCGGCCACTTTGATCGTGCCGGAGATGAAGATCCATTTGCCGGACTTGCCTCCGAATCGGATCGGAAGCGAGACGCCGCTTCCCCGGTAGTGAAAATGGGCCGGATCGACGAACGTGATCTTCTGTGCGCGCGGATTCATCGTCACAACAGTTGACGCGAGCAGGTCGTAACCGAAGAAGCCGTCGATGGGATGGTCGAAGAGGGGAGGAAGCCCGCTCAGATCGGTGACGCGGACTTCGTGACCCGAGGTCGTGAAACCGCGCGTTTCGAAGGTGACGCCGTCGACGACCTGCACCGTCACAGAACCCGTGCCCGCGCCTGTGATCGTCGTCGCTCCTTGCACGCGCAGACCGAGCTCTTTGGCAACGCGTTGATCGATGAACGTATAAGGCGAACCACTATCGATCGTGAACCAGAGCGGACGCGAACTTCCCTGCACGGTGACGCGGATGAATGGGGCGGAAGATGCATATTCTGCGGGGATCTCGGCCCGGTGCACGCCGGCAGGAAAACGGGAGATGACGGCCAGCAGCAGCGCGGTAATCACAGCAGCCTCCGGAGGTGCAGGGTGACGTTCATCGGTTTTCCTCCCCGCTCAAGTCGCAAGTCGTAGTCGCGAATCTGGTGAAGCATGAGCCGCACACGCTCCAGTCCGAGGGAGCGGACGGGGGTGTGATCGATATGCGTGATGATGTCGCCGATTCTCAGCCGCGACTCCTCGGCCGGCGTCTTCGCGAACACGTGCAGGATCTCGAAGCCACGCGGATGCATTTGCATGTCGAGGCCGCTCGTGTCGAAGAGGAATGCGTCGCCGTAAAAACGATTTGGCTCGAGGATCAGCCGGCCGTGATGAAAATCGGCGATGACGTGAAATCGATGAAGCAGCTCTCCGCCCAGATTTGGACCGCCGCTCGTTCCATTCACGCCGTCGAATCGGAATGGGCCGATGGTGAGCTGCTCGGCACGCGTCAGATCAGGACCGACGAGATCCCCACCGGCTTGCTTGAAGAGATCGTCTGCGATCGCATCGGCCGAGCCGGTGTTGAGCAAATATGCGCGCCGCTCCTCGGCGCGCCCCTTAACCTTCAACACCGCGCTCACGAACGGCTTGCCTGACTGCATGGTGATCGGAATCGTCTCGCCGCTGCCGGTGTAGCGGAACGCCGCGGGATCGTGAAGGCGGATGATGGCGGCGTCGCTGTCCATCTCGACGACGTACCTCGCGAACAGCTCGCCTCCGAGGATGCCATCGACGCGACGACCCTCACTGCGTTCAAAATTGGAGAGGTCGATCGGCGTGAGGTGCGGAATTGAGATCGACTGGTTGCCGATCGTGAGCACGACGGGTGACGGCTCGCGCAGCCGTTTGTCGATGTACGAGTGTGCCGCGGCGGTCTGCAGTACGAAGGTCAAACTCTTCCCGCCGATTCGAACGGGAACGAGAAAGAGTCGCTCGTAGATTCGGACGGGGATGACGGTTGCCGATCGCGCAGTCCTCGTGGCGATCAGCAGCAGGGCAATGGCGCAGAGTCGTTTCATGCGCGAAACTTCGGGCCGCGGAGCGCATGAATTCAATTGGCGAATGATTGAATTTCGCTGAGATTCAGCGTGGGACGCCGAGCGTCGAGGCGACGTCAGCCGCCATTGCCGAATACACGGCTGCTGGATCGTCGCCGGCGTTGCACTCGCGCACGGCAGCCCAGACCTGCCGGTTGTCGGCAACGCGAAAGAGCTGGGCTGTGCTCCTCATGGCCGCGCCGTGCTGGCGGACGGCGCCGAGGAGTACGTACTGTGCGTCGAGCTGCCGGCCGATGTGGATGATGCACTCATTCGTCCGTTTGAACTTCATGGCCGTGACTGGATCGATGACGCTGAGCCGCCGCGAATCGATCGCGCCGAGGGCCGTGATCACCTCTTCCGTCGCCACATCCTCGGCTGCCGGGCGCGATGTGCCGAGGTTGTCAAAGGGGAGCACGAGTACCGTGACGCTGCGCGCCGGGCTGTGGGCGGCGAAGAGAAGCAATGCCGCGAGCGCGACCAGCAGCGAACGCATGGCCGGTTTCGTCCAGAACCGCCGGATCGCCGGCGCAGTCTGCAACGCGGCAGCGAAGCGATAGCCGCGCCGCGGGACGGTCTGAATGAATCGCGGGTGAGCGGCGTCGTCGCCGAGGACTTCGCGAATGCGGCGAATGCACCAGTTCAGGCCCTGGTCGAAATCGATGAAGGTTTCGGTGCCCCAGACGTGTTGCTGCAACTCCTGGCGCGTCACCAGCTCACCTGCGCGCGACACCAGGAAGGCCAGCACCTTCGACGGCTGCGGTTGCAGACGCATCGACTCACCGTCGCGAAACAGCTCGCCGGAATCGGTCAGCTCAAAGTTCGCGAAACGGATCGGCATCGCGCAATGCTACCAACGGATGCGCACCCGCCGCGAATCACCGTGCCATCGGCGCGGATCGTCGCTAACGAGCAAATGCCTCGGCGATTGTGATCGCATCATCATCGCGGCTCAGAAGGGTGATGTCGTCGCCGGCTTCAATCTCGCCCTCCTTGGTCACCGCCAGGTAGAAGCCGCTGCGGCCGCTGCGGAAGAAGCGCTTGATCATGTCCGCGCGCCCGAAGCGGATGGTGAGTTTGAAACACGGCATGCGCGGTTGCGTGACGGCGAACTCCGCGCTGCCGATGGCGAAGCGATCGCCGATGCGAACGTCATCCTCGGATAGCCCGCTCGTCGTCAGGTTCTCGCCGAATGCGCCCCACGGCAGATCGGCATCCGGCAGCTCCTTCCGCCAGAACTCGTAGTGTTCCGACGGGTACACATAGGCCGCTTTCGCCACTCCGCCGTGAACGGTGAGATCGGACTGACGGTCGCCGTCGATGTTGAGTCGATCGACTCGGACGCGGCCGGGCACAGGCTCCTTGAAGATCGACGTTCGAACGATCTGATCGCGCCATTCGACTTCGCGCGGCTGCCCAACGTTGATGGAGATGACCTGCATCGAATGCGGCAGACTAGCGCATCGCTGCGAGTGGCGTATTCTGTCGGTTCATGGACAACGCGAAATCGGTCAAGGTCAAGGGCGGAGCACTATTGTCCCGGCTTGGGTTCGTGCGCGAGGAACGCGGCGAGGAAGGCGTGCAGCGGGTGCTGGGCCGGCTGCCGGACGCGGATCGCAGCGCCTGCTCGCCGATCCTCACCGGCGCCTGGTATCCGTTCGAATTGAATCAGCGTCTGGACGACGCAATCGCCGCGGAGATGGGGATGGGCGATGACGTTTTCCTGGTCATCGGCGAGAAGTCGGCGTCGCACAACCTCGCCGGCGCGCATCGGGCCATGCTCTCGCCCGGCGATCCGCACGGCCTGCTCCGGCGCGCGCCGCAGATCTACCAGATGTATTACGACGCCGGCCGCCGCACGTACGAACGGCTGGCCGACAACAAGGCCGTTCTCCGCACATACGACGCGCCGACGTTCTCGCGTCACGATTGTCTGACCGTCGTCGGCTGGCATCAGAGGGCAATCAGGATGTGCGGCGCCAAGGATGTGCGCGTGACCGAGGCCAAGTGCCGCGCGAAGGGCGCCGATTTCTGCGAATACGTCTGCGAGTGGGCCTGACCGCCGCCCGTTGAATTCGGACGGCATTTCCGGCGAGAATGGCTGAACCCGCTTCAGTCCAAAAGGAGGTCGAGATGGTTTCACTGTCCCTGTTGTGGCTTCCGATCCTCGCAGCCGCCGCGTTCGTTTTTGTGGCCAGCAACATCCTGTGGATGGCGCTGCCGTTCTGGCACCGGTCGGACTATGAAAAGCTGACCGAAGAGAAGGCCGTACTCGATGCACTGTCGTCAACGAAGAGCGGCCAGTACATCGTTCCATGCGCCGACTGGAGAAAGCTGACCCCGGAACAGCGTACGGAGATGCAGAGCGGCGCGAACGCACTGCTGCTCGTGCGCAACCCGGGTACGTTCAACTTCGCGAAAACGCTGACGCTGTGGTTCCTCTACACGGTGCTGATCTCAATTTTTGTCGGATACGTAACCGGTCTCGCGCGCCCCGTGGGGACCGCGTACATCGAGGTGTTCCGTGTGGCCGGCGCCGCGGCGGTCCTGGCCTACTCCTTCCGCACGATCAGCGAAGGAATCTGGTATGGCAAGCCGTGGAAAATCGTCATCAAGGAAACGATCGACGGCACGATCTACAGCCTTCTGACCGCCGGCGCCTTCGGCTGGCTGTGGCCGCGTTGATCAGCGGCGCGAATACCAGCCGCTCACAATGAGCGCCAGCGCGAGCGGACCAGCAAACGCGGCGAGGTGAAGCAGCCAGACGGAGAAGTCGCGATCGTAAGGCCGCGCACTCACAACGACGGCGTAGATCGCGCTGGCGATCATGATGGCGAATCCCGCGAAACGATTGACGCGATACCACGCCGCGTCGTCCGCTAACGTTCGCCTTGTCCGAAACCCGTAAAGGCGATTGCGCGGAATGAGGCCGAGGGTCAGCGGGATGCTGAGGATAAAAAAGGCGAGCGCTGGAATCGCGAATGGCTGCGTAAACATCACTTCGCCGGCAGCGCGGTGCCCCGCAGTTGTTCGATTTCGCTGACAATGCTGTTGACCAGCGCCTCGGTGACGATTTTCCCCTTCTCGCGAGTAGCCAATGTGGCATCGCCCCAGACGCCGCTCGGCGAATACGTCCCTTTGCCATTCGGATCGCGCGTTAATCCGCCCGGCTTCGATCCCTTGTAGTCCCTGACGGCCTCTTTCATATCGACCGATTCCGGCGCCATGTACAACATCATCGAGGTCTCGATCTCCTCGGCATGCGTCCCGCCCTCTTCCTTGCGGATCTGCTTTTCGACCGGCTCTGTAACGTGCAAGTCGGTGTAGCGCATCACAATGCCCTCGGCCGCAAACATCTCCGCAGCCGCGGCAAGCGGCCGTAATGTCGAAATGCCCGTGTTGAGGATGTAAAAACGCTTCGGCCCGAATTTCGCCAGCGACCGGCAGATGTCGACGACCATGTCGCGCGCCGTCTCCAGCCGCAGCGACGTCGACCCCGGATAATCGAGAAAGGCGGGATAAAAGTTGTAATTGATCGTCGGCGCCATCACGACGCGGCTGCTTTCCAACACGCGCTTCTTCAGATACTCCGCAATCAGAAAATCATTCTTCAGCTTCAGATGCGGCCCATGTTCCTTCGACTCCGCGCCGAGCGGGATCACGACGACGGCATCCGGCGTCAGCACTTTCTCCGCTTCGACCCAGGTGAGGTTTTCGAGGAGGATGCCTTTAGGTGTCTCTGCCAACGCGGACGCGGTGGCGAAAAGCAATCCGCAGATGAGCGCAGATTTACGCAGATGATTGATGCTTTTATCTGCGCACATCTGCGTTCATCTGCGGATCAATCAATGCGCCGCGACGGGCGCGTCCAATCGCCGGTACCGCACCGTTTCGGGCAGGCAGCTCTTGTGCTCGATGTGGTGGAGGTATTCGTCGCGGAACTTTTTGACCGAGGAGATGACGGGGCCGATGGCGGCGTCGCCGAGGGCGCAGAGGGATTTGCCGCCGATGTTGTCGGACATTGAGAGGAGCAGATCGGCGTCCTGTTTGCGGCCTTCACCGCGTTCGATCCGGTCGAGCACGGACTCAAGCCAGTTCGTCCCTTCGCGGCAGGGCGTGCATTGGCCGCACGATTCGTGTGCGAAGAATTTCGAGAGCCGCCAGACGGCGTCGACGATGCAGACCGAATCGTCAAGGACGATGATGCCGGCGGAGCCGAGCATCGAGCCGGCTTTCATGACCGCGTCGAAATTGAGCGGGAGATCGATCTCGTCCGGGAGGAGCATCGGCGCGGAGGCGCCGCCGGGGATTACTGCTTTGAGTTTGCGGTCGCCGAGAATGCCGCCGCAGTGGTCGTAGATGAGTTCCTTGAGGTTGATGCCCATCGGGAACTCATAGACGCCCGGCTTTCTTACGCAGCCGGAGACGCAATAGAGTTTCGGTCCGGTATTTTTCGGGCTGCCGAATGACTTGAACCAATCCGCGCCCTTGTTGACGATCAGCGGGACGCAGGCCAGCGTCTCGACATTGTTGACGACGGTCGGTCCGCCGAAAACGCCAATGACGGCGGGAAATGGGGGCTTGACGCGCGGCTGGCCGCGATGGCCTTCAACGGATTCGATCAATCCCGTTTCTTCGCCGCAGATGTAGGCGCCGGCGCCGCGCGCCACCGTGATGTCGAAGTCGAAGCCGCTGCCGAGAATGTTCTTGCCTAGGAAGCCTTTGGCGCGCGCTTCATCGAGAGCTTTGTCTAAGACCGTCGCTCCGTAATAGAACTCGCCGCGTATGTAGATGTACGACATCGGATTGGAGCCGATGGCGTAGCCGGCGATGATCATCCCTTCAATGAGAAGGTGCGGATCCTTCTCCATGATGACGCGGTCTTTGAACGTGCCGGGCTCCGATTCGTCGGCATTGCAGAGCAGCCACGTTGGCTTGGGAGCGTTCTTGGGGACGAAGCTCCATTTCATGCCCGTGGGAAACCCCGCGCCACCTCGGCCGCGCATCTCGGAGTCTTTGACGAGTTGCGTGACCTCTTCCGGCTTCATCTTGAGCGCCGTTTCAATCGCCTTGTAGCCGCCGCCATCGATGTAGACATCGATCGACGTCGAATTCGGCTTGTCGATGTTCGCGGTGAGGATTTTGATCGGTTCCATTGCTACTTCAGCTCCGCGAGCAGCGCATCCATTTTCGATACGTCCATGTTCTCGTGATAGTCGTTGTTGACCTGAACGACAGGTGCCGTGCCGCAGGATCCGAGGCATTCCACTTCGACGACGGTATAGCGTCCGTCCTTTGTCGTGGCGCCGGGATTCACGTCCAGCCGTTCGCAGAGGTGGTCGTAAATATCGTAGGCGCGGCGCACCATGCAGCTCAGGTTCGTACAGACCTGCAGGTGGTATTTGCCCACCGGCTTCTGGTTGTACATGTTGTAGAACGAGACCACGCCGAAGACGGTGGCCGGCGACAGATCGAGCAGGCCGCCGACGTACAGAACGGTCTCGGGCGAGATCCACCCCCACACTTCCTGCGCCAGGTGCAGCGTCGGCAGCAGGCACGCTTCCTTCGTCGGATAGCGCGTGAGGATGTAGTCGAACTTTTTCTTCGCCTCGGGTGGAAACGCGACCGGCTTCGACGCATCGGGAAAGCGGTCGGGCGCGTACGGATTGTCGGGATGCAGATCAGCCATAGCTAAAAGTCGAATGCCTTTTTCTTCCAGACGTAGATGTAGCCGACGGCGAGGAGGACGATGAAGACGACCATCTCGCCGAAGAGGAACATGCCCTGCGTCCCGGTCGTGGCCTCGCGGTAGATGACGGCCCACGGGTAGAGGAACGCCGCTTCGATGTCGAAGAGGATGAAGAGCATCGCGATCTGGTAGAAGCGGACGTTGACGCGCTTGCGATTCTCATCGAGCGACGGCACGCCGCTTTCGTACGGCTCCTGTTTCGAAGCCGTGCGGGCGTGCTTGCCGACGAACCAGGCCAGCGCCAGCATCACGAGCCCGACCACGATCGCGATCACGATCATGAGCAGAACGGGAAGGAGGGTGTGGGTCATCAAAGGCTGCGAATGCTAACACTGCGCCTGAGCTGCCGCTACCTGGGGATTCTCAATCGTCCCGAGCCTCACCGGCACAGACAGGAGTGTCGGTGCCACACGATCAGGCCGCGTGGTCGGTGAGGTACTCCATCGCGGTTTCGCGGGAGTCGAAGATCTTGAAGACGGTGTCGAGCTTCGTGATCTTGAGCAGGGCCAGGATGCGGTGCGACGGTTTGACGAGGGCCATCTTGCGCTGGCGGTCTTCGAACTTCTGAAGGTAGCCGATCAGTTCGCCGAGGCCGGTGGAGTCCATGTAGTTGATCGCTTCGAAGTTGATCATGACCGGGCCGGTCTCATCGTTGAGGACCTTCTCGAGGTAGCTCGAGAATTCGCGGGCGCTCTCACCGAGCTTGATGACTCCCTGGATGTCGAGCACCGTCACGTCGTCGACGCGGTTCTTGATGATGTTCAAAGCGATGGCTCCTGAAGCGCGTAGTGTAGGTGATTCGGTCGCGCCTGTCAGCCCCGCCGTTCTTCCTTACGTCCGATGCGGTTCGTGATCCACGAAATGATCGCGAGGACGATCGCGCCGATCACCGCGGCGACGAAGTTGTCGATGCGGAATCCGGGAGCGAGCCACGCCGTCAGCTCGAGCATGATCGCGTTGAGGACGATGAGAAAGAGTCCGAGCGTGACGATCGTCAGTGGCAACGTCAGGACGAAGAGGATCGGCCGCACGATGGCGTTGAGCAGGCCCAGAACGAGAGCGGCGATGGCGAGCGAGACGATGGAGCGGTAATGAAAGCCGGGCACCACCTCGACGACGACGAAGAGCGCGAGCGTGTTGAGGAGCCAGCGGATGAGTAAGTGCATTCGTGAATTATGCGCGGACGGCGGCTAGAATTCGCGCACGATGGCCACTCAGCTCGTTTTTCTCACGCTCTTTCTCGGCCTCATCTCCGGACCGCAGCGGATCGACCTGCAGCCGGGACCGGACGTTAAATCGATTCGCATCCTCCTCGACGGCAAACAGGTTGCGGCGTTGCAGAAGGCGCCATGGAGCGCGATGGTCGATTTCGGACCGTCGATCGTGCCGGGCGATCTGGTCGCGATCGGGTACGACGCGCGCGGCGACGAGGTGGCGCGAACGTCTCAAACGGTCAATCTGCCACGCCCATTTGCCGATTTCGTGATCTCCGTGAAGAACGACGCCAACGGACGGCCGGTTTCGGCAGAGTTGCGCTGGGAACATCTGATGGCCGCCAAACCGGCGAAGTCGTCGCTCAAAGTCGACGGCAAGCTGTTGCCGCTCGACGCCGATCTTCGCGCAAAGTTGCCGCGTCTCGATGTCGATCAGCCGCACGTGCTCGCGGCGTCGATGAAATTCGAAGACGGGTTCGTCTCGCGCCGCGAGCTGGTCATCGGCGGTGGGGTAGGGGAGATCGCCGACTCACCGCTGACGCCCGTGGCCGTTCGCGAATCGGGCTCGAAGCCGCCACCAAATCCGAGCGGTTGCTTTGCCAGCGGCGGTTCACCAGTGCGCGTCAGCGCGGTCGAGAAAGGTAAGGCTCTCGTGATCGTAGTCCTCGATCCCGATCCACGCGACGCCATGAAGGCGCTCGATCTCCGGATGAGTCCGGCGATGATGCAGGGTCCCCACATAGTCCAGGAGCAGCACCTGTTCTCGCTCTCCGACGGCACGTGGCTTCAACTTCTCTGGCCGCTCGCGGAGCGGCACACGACCACCAGCAATACGTCCGCATTGATGTTCCCGCCATCGACGTATGTCGACGCGACGCAGGGAGGCATGATGTGGATTCTGACCCGCGCGTACAGCGGCCGCTTCGACGAGAACGGGCCGCGGATGTTCGCGGACGCCGCGGGCGTGGCGGGTCTCGATGCGATCACCGGCGGCAATCGCCGCGCCGTCGTCGTCGTCCTCGATCACCGGGCCGACGGCAGTTCACACGATCCCGCGTCGATCCGCAGATACCTCGACACGATTGGCGTCCCGCTTTACGTCTGGTCGCTCACAGGACCGCGTCCGGAGCTCCCGGGGTGGGGCGAGATCGACGACATTTCATCTCCGGCGAAGCTCAAGGTCGCTGCGGAGCGTTTGCGCGCGGACCTCGAAAGCCAGCGTGTGGCCTGGCTCGCGACGGACGGCGTGGCCGCGCTTCGCGTTCAGACGACGGGACGCTGCAATCTAACGCCGCTCGCGGTCACGACACGTTGACGACGATGTTCCGCTTCGCCAATTCCGTCATGAACAGCTCCGGCGGGATGCAGCGTTCCTGCGGCAGCGCGCCCTTCTGCGTGGTCTGACCGCGCGCCATCATCAGCGCCACGATCGAAGCGGGGAAGGCCGTTGTGCGCATCATCGCCGAGAGGCCGGTCGATTCGTCGTAACGGTCGATGATGTCGTAGCGAAGCTGGCGGCCGTCGCCAGCAAACTCGACGCGAACGAGCACCGCATCCGGTTCATCCGCTGGCAAGTTGCGAACGAGGAGATCGCCGAGAACTCGCCGCGGCGCGACGGACACGCCATCGACCGTGATCCTCTCGCTGCTGCAGAGGCCGAGGTCGATCATCGTCTTGAACTTCGCGCAGTGGCCGGTATAGCGGATCGTTTTGTAGTCGAGATCGCGCACGCGCCCGAAGAACGTTTCGGGCAGCGTCGACGTGCCGCCGGAGGTTTGGAACGCTTCCATCTTCCCAAACGGTTCCGGGAACTCCAGCTCCTCGACCTCGGTCATCGAATCGACAAACGCGATCTTGCCGTCGCGAAGCACGCGGGCGCGTTCGATGTATTCGTTGATCAGTCCTTCGACGGAAAACACGAGCTGATAATCGAGCGGAGGCTTCGGATCGAGCGGAAGACCGCCGACGCGAATGTGGATTTCGTCGAGCTTCTCGAATTTCGCAGCTCCGTGCGCGACGAGCACGGCCACCATGCCCGGGGCAAGGCCGCAGTCGGGGATGATGTTGATTCCCCGGCTCTTCGCCTCGGCGTCGAGGGCGAGCTCCGCGTCGACGACGTCGTTGTTGCCGCCGAGGTCGCAGAAGTTCGTGCCGGCCTCGATGGCGGCGCGGGCCAGGCGTTCATTGAGCCAGTAGTTGACACAGGAGATGGCGGAGTCGTGCCCGCGCATCAATGCGACAACGTCTTCGTGGTTGCTGACATCGATCGCTCGTGGCGTGACGTTGCCGTTGACCGACGACGCAACGTGATGCGCGCGCTCGGCGGCAACGTCGGCGACGGTGACTTCTTCGACATCGGGCTGGTTGACGAGATCGTGGACTGCGCCATAGCCCATGCGGCCGGCGCCCAGTACAAGTATTCGCATGCGGGGCGCATGGTAATTTATCCGCACATGACCGACGCAGACGAACCCGCGGTCGATGTTCCGGTCGTTGCCGACGAGCCGATCGTTGAAGAAGTGCCGATCGAAAAAGCGATCGTGGAAGAAGTGCCGGTCGAAGAACCGATCGTCGAAGAAGTCGTCGATCCGCACGCGGGCCAGCGTCTCGTCGTCGTGAAGCACCACGCGCTCGTGCGGCTTTCACACTGGCTGAACGTGCCGATTCTGTTCGGGATGATTGTCAGCGGGCTGTCGATCTACTGGGCTTCGCCGGTGTTCCTGCACAAGCCGAATCCCGTCACGCACAGCCGCGACTACCTGGCCGACCTCGGCATCAGCATCGCGCGCCACGTGCCGGGAGCGACCGCCGATCCGTCGTGGTTCTACAACCACTTTGGGCTCGGCGTGTTCAATCTGGCCGGCGGGCTGCGCTGGCACTGGCTCTTCGTCTATCTCTTCATCGCCAACGGCATCCTCTATCTACTGGGGCTGGTTCTCGGCCGCGGTTATCGCGCATTGCTGCCGCGGCGGAGCATGCTCGGAGAGTCGCTGGCGATGGTCCGCTACTACGCCGGCGTCGTGCCGATGAAAATCGCGAGGCGTCCGTGGCCGCATCCTGAGATCACGACGAAATACAACGCGCTGCAGCGCGGCGCATACGCATCGATGCCGGTCGCCGGCGCGCTGGCGATCGCGAGCGGGTGGGCGATGCACAAGCCGGTGCAGCTCTGGTGGCTGGAGCGGATCTTTGGCTCGTACGACGGCGCGCGCATCGTCCACTTCATCGTGATGATCTACTTCGTCCTCTTCCTGATCCCGCATCTGATCCTGGTGCTGGTGGACGGCTGGGACACGATGCGGTCGATGATCGTGGGATGGTCGGAAAGAGGGGAGTTGGGAGTCGGGGGTGGGGTGTCGGAGAAAACCGCCGAGCTACTGATTGATGCGACGCCGGCTCCGACTCCCGACGCCCTACTCCCCACGCCCGCGACCGGAGGCGCCGAATGAGTGACGAACTGCCTCAGGTCTGGATCGACGAAGCGACGTTGCGCAAGCGTTCCCGGCGCGATTTCCTCCTCTTCGGGGCGGGAACGCTGGCGGCGATGGCGGGCATGTGGTGGATCGCGCCGGTGTCGTCGAAGAAGCGCGTCCTTGGCGAGCACGCCACGGACGCTCTCGACACCGTTGCAGCGCGCCTCGGTCTATCCAAGGAGCGCAGCGAACGCTTTCAGAATCGCGCGCTGACCTTCGACGACGACATCGCCGAAGCGTTGTACTCGCCGAATCGAACGGTGCGGACGTATTCGAAGCGCGACGTCACTCCGCTGCGCAACAACTACGAGGGACGGACGCCGTCGCCCGAATATCTCGACACCTGGACGTTGACGATCAGCGGCCTGGCCGGCGGCAAGGACGTGATTCTGCGCAAGGTCGATCTCGCGCGCTTCGCGCAGCACGAGCAGGTCACGCGGCTTTGCTGCGTCGAAGGTTGGAGTGCGATCGCCGGTTGGAGCGGGATCCGATTCTCCGACCTGCTGCGCGCGTTTCCGCCGGCGGATGGCGCGAAGTGGGCTGCGATGGAGTCGTCCGTGAACCTCGACGGCCGCGGCAACCCCGATCCGTACTACGTCTCGATCGATCTCCCCACCGCGCATCACCCGCAAACGCTCCTGGCCACGCACCTCAACGGCCATCCCCTCGGCACCGACCACGGCGCGCCGCTGCGTTTGGTCGTCCCGATGAAGTTGGGATTGAAGAACATCAAAGCGATCACGAAGATCGCGTACGTGGCGACGGAGCCGCGCGACTTCTGGGCCGAACGCGGATATTCGAAGTACGACGGGTTGTAGCTCGCTAACAACGCCGGAGGCGTTTCGGACGGTAGCCGGTGGTCGCGGCGAAGCGCGAGACCACCGGAAATTGTTCGCGACACGTCATCGACCCCGGCGGCGTCGCGGATCAAATACCAGGCGGCGTGAATTCCCTCCGCGACCGCTGCCGCGGTCGGATACCAACGCGCGATCGTGAACCCGGCGGTCTCGCGCTTCGCACGCGACCGCCGGCTACCGTACGGGCCGCCTCCAGCGGCCTTCGCGCCGCTACGCGGCAACAAACTACCCGCGCAAATACGATCGGATCGAAGTCAAAAACGTCTTCACGTCGATCGGTTTCGAGATGTATCCGTCGCATCCCGCTTCGAGGAAGCGGTCCTTGTCGCCGCGCATGGCGTGGGCGGTCAGGGCGAGAATCGGGATCGATCCCGTTTGCGGGTCCGCTTTCATTTCGCGGATCACGCTCAGGCCGTCGATGCCCGGCAGGTGGATGTCCATCAGGATCAGGTCGACCGGTTCGCCGCCGCGCGCGATCGAAAGCGCGTCCTCGCCGCTGGCGGCTTTCACGATCTGGTAGCCGCCCTCTTCGAGCAGATACTCGACGAGCTGCATGTTCATCTCGTTGTCCTCGACGACGAGGACGCGCGCGGGGCGGTCGGTCATGACGCGGGCTTGGTCGCTGTCGCGGGCGGAGGCGGCGTTTTGACGGCCTCGGGGAAGAATTTCGGATCGAATTCGACCTTCGCGGCCTTGCGCATCTGTTCGACCTTGTCGAGGGCGGCCTGTTGCTGCACGCGGCGGCTGATGCCCGCGCGGACCTGATCGAGCGGCTGCGACGTATGCGCGCCCACCTTGAAAATGTGGACGCCGTAGCGCGACGGAACGGGATCGCTGACCTGGCCCGGCTTGAGCTGCGTGATGTGCGATTCGATCTCCGGCGGGAGCATGCCCGGGCTGAACGGGCCGAGGCTGCCGCCATGTTCGGCGGAGGCCGCGTCGTCGGAGTTCTCGCGAGCAAGTTTGGCGAAATCGGCGCCGCCTTTGGCTTGCTGCGCGATCGACTGCGCCTTCTTCAACGCATCGCCCTGGCTGAGCGGCTTGCCGTTGCGAGGCGGCACCGCGCCGCCCTGGTAGGCGACGAGGATGTGGCTCAGATCGGTCGCCTCGAAGTTTTTCTTGTTGTCGTTGTAGAACTTCTGCACCGCAGCGTCGTTGGGCGGTGGCATCAGCTTCTGCGCTGTGGCGGCGGCGATGATGTTGGTGTGATCGGCGGCGAGCTGTCCCGCGACCTTCGGGTCCTTCTCGACGCCCATCTTGCGCCCTTCCTGCTCGAGGATTTTGAGACGCACCATCTGCTCGGCGAAGGCCTGCTTGCCCTGTTCCGAAGCGTACTGCTGCTGCATCTCCTGCGGGATCTGCGAGAAGGCGGCGGAGAATTCGGCCTCGGTGACCGGCTCGCCGTTGACGTGCATGATCACGTGATCGGGCGCGCCGGCGGCGGTCGATGTGGCCGAGGTGTCGGTCGCTCCGGAACGCAGCGACGAGAACGGCTTCATGTCGGACTTCCAGATGGCCAGTCCAAAACAGATCGCGGCGACGATAGCGATGCCGGCGATGGCGATAACGATGTCTTTTCTCAAGTGTGCTCCTGCTGATGTGGACACGGATGGCGTCGGATGAATTGGTCAGAGTCTATAACGCTCGGCAGTGATTGACGCGCCCACACCCCGCGAGTATTCTCCGCGCTTGTGAAAACTTTCACGGATTCTCTGCCGTGAAAATTCACCAGCGCCCGATTCGATACGCATCGTCCACGGCGCTGATCCTGCATTCCGCTTCGGAGCTCCCGAGAACACGTATGGCAAAGATCACCATCGACGGCGTCGAAGTCGAAGTGCAGGAAGGGATCAACTGCATCGAGGCTGCAAAAGCGGCCGACATCCACGTCCCTCATTTCTGCTACCACCCATCGCTCACGGTCGTCGGGCAGTGCCGCATGTGCCTCGTCGAGATCGAAGGGATGCCCAAGCTGCAGGCCGGCTGCTCGACCACGGTCAAGGACGGGATGAAGATCCACGTCTGGAACGAGAAGGTCGACGAGGCGCGCAAGGGGCAGATGGAGTTTCTCCTCATCAACCATCCGCTGGACTGCCCCATCTGCGACAAGGCCGGCGAGTGCCCGCTGCAGGATTACTCCTTCAACTACGGCTCCGTGAACTCGCGTTACGGCGAGTTCAAGCGCACCTATCCCGGCATGGACCGCACGCCGATCGGGCCGCATGTCGTGCAGAACATGAACCGTTGCATTCACTGCACGCGCTGCATCCGGTTCACCTCCGAGATCACCGGCACGAGCGAGCTGGCATTTTTCAAGCGCGGCGCGTCGACCGAGGTTGGAGTGTTTCCGGGGACGCCGCTCGACAACTGGATGTCGGCGTGTGTTGCTGACGTCTGTCCGACCGGTGCGCTCACCACGCGCGAGTTCCGTTTCGAATCGCGCGTCTGGAACCTCGAGTCGGCGGACTCGGTCTGCAACGGCTGCGACGTCGGCTGCAACATCTTCGTCGGCTTCCGGCAGGGGCAGGTCTTCCGCTACCGCCCGCGCGTCAATCCCGAGGTCAATGATCACTGGCTGTGCGACTTCGGTCGGTTCTCGTACGAGCGTTACGACACCGACCGCGTCGTCGTTCCGAAGGTGCGCACCGAGGATGACTATTTAGGCATCTCGACGTGGAGCGAAGCGCTGGAAGCGATCGCGAATGCGGTCAACGGAGCGTCGAAGACCGCGGCGATCTTCTCCGCGAACATGACCAACGAAGAGGCGTGGCTGGCGAAAGAGCTCTTCGTCGGAAAGATGGGAGCGACGGTAGGAGTAATGGTCGACCCGATCGGTCCGATCAAGATGAAGTCGCGCACGGAGTGGCTGCTCGGCACGCAGGCGGCGCCGAATTATCGAGGCGTGGCTGCGGCCTTGGGAGTTGGGAGTAGGGAGTCGGGGGTCGGAGCGGTCTCCGCCCAAGACTCCGGTTCTAACTCCGACACCCGACACCCGACACCCGACACCCTTCTCGACAATTTAATGACCAACGGCGCCGAAGGCATCGACGTCCTCTTCATCACCGACGCCATGTTCAGCGAGCGCGCAAGCGATCCGGCCGTTGTCGCCAACCTCCGCAAGGCCAAGTTCCTCGTGGTCATGTCGTGGGATGCGAATCATCCGCTCAACGACGTCGCCGACGTCCTGCTCCCTTCGACGATTCACGTCGAAAAGGAAGGGACGTTCACGAATCTGCAGGGCCGCGTGCAGCGCATCCATCAGGCCTATCCGCCGAAAGGGCAGGCGGTCACCGACATCGAGTTGTACCGCCGCATCGGCGCGGTTCTCTACGGGAACGCGCAGTTCGACCACATCCCCGAATTCGAGCCGGCAGGTGAGACGGCGGGAGCGCAGGCGTAGATCGCATGCACGGGATCGATTGGGTTGACGTCGGGCTCTCGGGACTGAAGATCGCCGTCGTCCTCGGCGCGATGCTCAACGTCACGCCGATCATGGTTTGGGTGGAGCGGCGCGGCAGTGCGCTGATTCAGGACCGCCCCGGCCCGAACCGCGTCGGTCCGTTCGGCCTCTTCCAATCGTTCGCAGATGCGCTCAAGTTCATTCTCAAAGAGGACATGCTGCCTGCGAAGGCGAACAAAGTCCTCTACACGATCGCGCCGATGTTCGGTCTGATCCCGGCGCTGACCACCATCGCCGTCGTGCCGTGGGGGCGTCCGTTTCTTCTTCCGAGCGGGCGGTTGTTCGAGCCGATCATCGCCAACGTCAACATCGGGATCCTGCTGATCTTCGCGCTGGCTTCGATGGGCGTTTACGGCATCGTCATGGCCGGCTGGGCCTCGGCAAACAAGTACTCGCTCTTCGGTGGCATCCGCGCCTCGGCGCAGATGATCTCGTACGAGTTGTCGCTGACGCTGGCCGCGGTCAGCGTGCTGATGGCGGCCGGATCGTTGTCGCTTCCGGACGTGGTCTGGCGGCAGACCGGATCGTTCGTACTCTTCAACGCGGTCAAGCTGCCGGCCTGGAACATCTTCTCCCCGGCGATGTGGATCGCGTTCGTGGTCTTTTTCGTCTCCGCATTCGCCGAAACGAATCGCCTGCCGTTCGACTTCGCCGAAGCCGAAGCGGAGCTCGTGGCGGGCTATCACACCGAGTATTCGTCGATGAAGTTCGCGCTCTTCTTCATGTCCGAGTACATGGCCATGGCCACGATGTCGGCGCTGATCACGACGCTCTTCCTCGGCGGCTGGGATATCCCCTGGTACAACGAACCGCCCAACGCGCTCGGCTTCGCACTTTCGGTAATCGCGTTCACGGTGAAAGTGAGCGCGCTGCTCTTCGTCTTCGTCTGGGTGCGCTGGACGATTCCGCGGCTCAAGTACGACCTGCTGATGAAACTCGGCTGGAAAGTGTTCCTGCCGCTGGCGGTGATCAACATCGTGATCGTGGCGCTGTTCATCGCCAGGAGGTGGATCTGATGATTTCGTTCATCATCTTTTTCTTCTTCGCCGCCGTGGCCGTGATCTTCGCGGCGATGGTGGTGCTGCATCGCAATCCGGTCGTCGGTGCGCTGTCGCTGGTGGCGTCGTTCTTCGCGCTGGCGGTGATGTACGTCCTGCTCGAGGCGCCATTCCTCGCGGCGCTGCAGGTCATCGTCTATGCCGGTGCGATCATGGTCCTGTTCCTCTTCGTGATCATGCTTCTCAACCTGCAGCATCAGGCCGAGCCGCACACGCGCCCCGTGCAGCAGTTCCTCGGATACACGACCAGTGCTGCGTTCGGACTGGCGCTGATTTACTACCTCGCGAAGTACGGCGTCACGAAGCTGCCCGACGGACCGTTCGTGTCGGACGCGCGGACGATCGGCATCGGAATGTTCCAGGCGTACATCTTCCCGTTCGAAATGGTGTCGATCCTGCTGCTTGCAGCGATCGTCGGCGCGTTGCTGCTCAGCAACCGTTCGGGCTTGGCCAAGGATGAGGAGACGTCATGATCCCGACGCATTGGTTCCTGATCCTCAGCGCGATCCTTTTCACCATCGGCGTCTGCGGCGTGCTGACGCGGAGAAACGGCATCACCATCTTCATGTGCATCGAGCTGATGGTGAATGCGGTGAACCTCACCTTCGTCGCCTACGCGCGCCAGTTCCATCAGATCCACGGACTCCTCTTCGTCTTTTTCGTGATGGCCATCGCCGCCGCCGAAGCCGCCGTCGGCCTGGCCATCTTCATCTCCCTCTTTCATCACCGGCACACGATCGATGTAGATGAAGCGAATTTGATGAGGTGGTAGGAAGACGGGTGTCGGGAGCCGGGCGTCGGGGGTCGGAGCAACCAGGTTTTTCTCCGACACCCGACACCCGATTCCCGACACCCTGATACACGGCACGAACGTCGCATTTCCGGGCTCAACAGGAGCACGAAAATGGACAAGACCGAGAAGCTCATTGACTGGGAAGAGAACGAGCGGAAGGACAGGAATCGCGACGGCATCGATGACCGCATCGAGCCGGCCATTCCCGACGTCACGACCGGATCGCAGAAGCTTGCCGAACGGGTTCGCGAGAACCCCGGCATCGATCCGTCGCTGGCCGGAAACGATCTCGACGCCCAATGGGAGATGGCTGAGTCGCAGGGCGACGAGGCAGCGACCGGAAGTCAGCAGACCCCCGGCCAGAACGACACGGAGGAAACAGCGGCGGCGATGGGCATCTCGTACGCCGATGACGAAGAACTGAAAGTCGGAGAGAAAGAACGGAGCCGCGACGAACACCGCTGGGAACTCGACCCGGCATCCTCCGAGGATTACAAGGAACGGTTGAAAGATCAGGGCTGATGCGGGGTCTCCTCGCATCGGCAAGATGCGAGGAGAGATGTGATGTGGTGAGGAATGTCATCCTGAGTCGCCGGAGCCGGGAGTCGCGCAGCGACGGAACGACGTAGGACGACGAAGGATCTCAAGTTATGCGGCTTCGGCTGGAACCGCGAATCTTGAGATCCTTCGCCGCGCTTCGCCGGCTCAGGATGACAACGAACCACAGCAACCCAATTCATGCTCAACACACTCTGGCTCATCCCCTTACTGCCGTTCGCAGGCTTCCTGCTAAACGGCCTGTTCGGCAAGCGTCTCGGCAAAGGCTTCGTGACCGCCGTGGCGCTGCTGGCGTCGCTCGGCGCCGCCATCGCCGGGACGATCGCCGTCGTGCAGTACCACGCCGCGTATCCGAGCGGCGAGCGCCACGTCGATCTCGTCTACAACTGGATTGCGTCCGGGTCGGTGAAGGCCGATCTCGCCTTCCAGCTCGATCCGCTCAGCGTGGTCATGCTGATGGTCGTTACGTGGGTCGGATTCCTGATCCACCTCTACTCGGTGGGCTACATGGCCCACGAGCACGGCTACGGACGTTACTTCGCGTATCTCAATCTCTTCCTCTCCGAGATGCTCGTGCTCATTCTCGGATCGAGCTACCTGGTCATGTTCATCGGATGGGAGGGCGTCGGACTCTGCTCCTACCTCCTGATCGGCTTTTACTACGAGACCGACTATGCGCCCGCCGCGGGGAAGAAGGCGTTCGTCGTCAACCGCATCGGCGACTTCGGCTTCCTCATCGCCATGTTCCTGATGTTCGCGTACTTCGGCAGCGTCGATTTCGCGAAGGTGTCGCAGATCGCGGCCGGCGGTGGCATCGAGCACTGGCTGCTGACCGCCATCTGCCTCCTGCTCTTCCTCGGCGCGTGCGGCAAGAGCGCGCAGATCCCGCTCTACGTCTGGCTGCCCGACGCCATGGCCGGCCCGACGCCGGTCTCCGCTCTGATCCACGCCGCCACGATGGTCACTGCCGGCGTCTACATGGTGGTGCGGTCAAACGCGCTTTATCGACTGGCGCCAAACGCAATGATGGTGGTCGCGCTGATCGGCGCGTTGACCGCGCTCTTCGCCGCCACGATCGGCATCCGGCAGTGGGACATCAAGAAAGTCCTGGCCTACTCCACCGTCTCGCAGCTCGGCTTCATGTTCATCGGCGTCGGCGTCGGCGCGTTCACCGCCGGCATCTTCCACCTCGTCACGCACGCCTTCTTCAAAGCCTGCCTCTTCCTCGGATCGGGCTCGGTGATCCACGCCATGAGCGGCGAGCAGGACATGCGCAAGATGGGCGGGCTCAAATCAAAGATCCCGATCACGTACTGGACGTTCCTCATCGCCACGATCGCCATCGCCGGCATCCCGCCGCTGGCCGGCTTCTTCTCCAAAGACGAAATCCTCGCCTCCGCGCTGGCGAACCCATACTTCCCGCAGTGGTTCAACGCGCTGATCTGGATTCTCGGAACGCTGGCCGCCTTCTGCACCGCGTTCTACATGTTCCGCCTCGTCTACCTGACGTTCTTTGGAAGCTTCCGAGGAACGCACGAACAGGAGCACCACCTGCACGAATCGCCGTGGACGATGACGCTGCCGCTGATCGTGTTGGCCACGCTCTCCGCGGTCGGTGGCGCAATTCTCGGCTGGCCGCATCGTCACTTCCTCGCGGCCTGGCTCCATCCGATCTTCCCGGAGATCGGAGGAGTGCCCGAAGCGCAGTACGAGATCTCGCCGAACCTCGAATATGGATTGATGTTCGTCTCCACCGCCATCGCCGCCCTCGGCATCTGGGCTGCCTACGCCCGCTTCTATAAACGCGGACTGGCCGCCGACGAACAGTTCGCCGCGAAGATGCCGGCCGTGGCGAACGGGATGGAGAACAAGTGGTACGTCGATGAGCTGTACGCCGCCACGATCGTCCGTCCGCTCGAAGGCTTTTCGCAATTCCTCTGGCGCGGCATCGACGCTTTGATCGACGGCCTCCTCGCGCTCCTCGGCTACGTCGTCGCCGCGATCGGCGACCTGTTGCGCTTCTTCCAGACCGGCAACGTAAGGAACTACGCGCTGATGTTTTTCCTGGGAGTCATCGTGTTCGTGTGGGTGCTGGCATGAGGGGCGGGTGTCGGGTGTCGGGTGTCGGGTGTCGGGAAGCCCTGACTCTCGTTTTCGCTCCGCCCTCGGTCTGCAGTACCCGACACCCGACACCCGACACCCGACACCCGAGGGCCAAATGAACAACGTAATCTCCATCACCCTCTGGCTTCCCATTGCCGCCGCGGTGATCATCGCCTTTTTCCCGAAGACGGCTGCGAACGCGATCAAAGGCTTCGGCCTGCTCGCCTCGCTGGCGACCTTCGTCGCCTCGCTCGGCATCCTCAACGGATTCCAGGAAGGCGTGGCAGGCTTCCAGCTCGTTGAATCGCTGCGATGGATTCCGCAGTGGGGAATCCGCTACGGACTCGGCGTCGACGGCATCTCGCTCTGGCTCGTCCTGCTGACGACGCTCCTCACGCCGGTGGTTTTCCTGTCGTCCTGGAACACGATCAAGAAGCATCCGAAGGAGTACGTCATCGCCTTCCTGATCATGGAAGCGGCGATGATCGGCGTCTTCGTCGCCACCGACCTGCTCCTTTTCTACGTCTTCTTCGAACTGACGCTGCTGCCGATGTACCTCGTCATCGGCGTGTGGGGTGGCACGAACCGCATCTACGCCGCGATCAAGTTCTTCCTCTTCACCATCGCCGGCTCGCTGCTGATGCTCCTCGGCATCATCTATCTCGCCTTCGCGCACATGCACGACACCGGCGTGATCACCTTCACCATCACGGAGCTCTACGGGACAGCCCTCGCGCCGCACGCGCAGACGCTCTTGTTTTTTGCGTTTGCGTTGGCCTTCGCCATCAAGGTCCCGCTCTTCCCGCTGCACACGTGGCTCCCTGACGCGCACGTCGAAGCGCCCACCGGCGGCTCGATCATCCTCGCCGGCGTGATGCTGAAGATGGGCACCTACGGCTTCCTCCGCTTCGTCCTGCCGTTCTTCCCCGACGCCACCGCCAAGTACGCCGGTTGGCTCATCGCGCTCGCCGTCATCGGCATCGTCTACGGCGCGCTGGTGGCGTGGGTCCAGCCGGACATGAAGAAGCTCGTCGCCTACTCTTCCGTCTCGCACCTCGGCTTCTGCGTTCTCGGCATCTTCGCGCTGAACCAGACCTCGATCGAAGGTTCGATCCTGCAGATGGTCAACCACGGACTCTCCACCGGCGCGCTTTTCCTTTGCGTCGGTGTCATCTACGAACGCCGCCACACACGCCTGCTCGCCGACTACGGCGGACTGGCGAAGACGATGCCGGTCTTCGCCACGTTCTTCATCATCGCCATGCTCTCCTCGGTCGGATTGCCGGGCCTGAATGGATTCATCGGCGAGTTCCTGATCCTGGCTGGCTCGTTCCAGACCAGCCCGCGCTGGACGATCGTCGCCGCGACCGGCGTCATCCTCGCCGCCATCTATCTGCTCTGGCTCATCCAGCGCGTCTTCTTCGGCCCGATCACGAAAGACGAAAACCGCAACGTCCCCGAGATTGCCTGGAACGAGATCGCCGCTCTCGTTCCGCTGGTCATCCTCATGGTCTGGATCGGCGTCCGCCCGAACACGTTCCTGAGCAAGATGACGCCGAGCGTCAAGCAACTCCTCCAGACTGTCCAGAAGACCGACGCGAGCAAAGCGATCACCGCGGGAGTCGGGCGTCGGGTGTTGGGTGTTGGTGAACAAAACCCGCCCGACGAGGCCGTGCTCCGACTCCCGACTCCCGACTCCCGACTCCCGATTTCCGCCGGAGGTACCCGTTGAACCTGACCCCGCTGCTCGAAAACGGTTGGATCAACGCCATCCTCCCCGAGCTGATCCTCTCCCTCGGCGGCATTCTGCTGATCCTCTTCGACGCCTTCGCGCCGAAACTGCGAAGTGCCACCGCACCGCTGGCCGTGATCGTCTTCGTCGCCGCCTGCTGGGGCGAGCTGTTCGTCGTCGGCGGCAACTTCTTCGGCGACACCTACCAGATCAGCGCTATCACCGTGATCTTCGACTGCACCTTCCTGCTGGCCGCGATTCTGGCCACGCTCTTCGCCAAAGCCTACCTGGCGCGCGAAGGGTTCGAGCGCGGCGAGTTCTACGCGCTGCTGATGTGGGGCACGGTCGGCATGATGATGATGGCCAAGGGTCTCGATCTCCTCGTCATCGTCCTCGGCCTGGAGCTGCTCTCGATCTGCATCTTCATCCTGGTCGGTTTCCACCGCCGCATCGCCGTCTCGAACGAAGCGAGTCTCAAATATTTTCTGATGGGCGCATTCGCGACCGGGTTCGTCCTCTATGGCACCGCTCTTTTCTACGGCGCCACCGGCTCGACGAATCTCGCCGACTTCTCGCGTTACTTCGCAACCGCCGACGCCTCGAATCCGCTTCTCACGATCGCCTTCATCCTCCTGATGTCCGGCCTCGGCTTCAAACTCGCGGTGGCACCCTTCCACGGCTGGGCGCCCGACGTCTACCAGGGCGCACCGTCGCCGATCGGAGGCTGGCTCTCGACCGCGCCGAAAGCCGCCACGCTCATCGCTCTCGTGCGCATCTTCTCGTCGATGACGCCGGTGATCCAGCAAGCCTCGTGGATGAAGATGGTGGCCGCGCTGTCGATCCTCTCCATGATCATCGGCAACGCCGTCGCCATCGCCCAGCGCGACCTCAAACGGATGCTGGCCTACTCCGGCATCGCCCACGTCGGCTACATGCTCATCGCCCTGCTCTCCTTGCGCGGCGAGTCGGTCGCGGCGATCAGCATCTACGTCATCACGTACGCGCTGATGAACATCGGCGCCTTCGGCGTGATCTCGATGCTCGCGAAAAATCAGAACGATCCGCAGACGCTCGACGACATCGCCGGCCTCGGCTTCCGCCGTCCGTTCTACGGCCTCGCGCTGACCATCTGCATGTTCTCGCTCTCCGGCCTCCCGCCCACCGCCGGCTTCATCGCCAAGTTCTACATCTTCAAGACCGCCGTCGACAGCGGCCACATGACCATCGCCGTCATCGGCATCCTCACCAGCATCATCTCGGTCTACTACTACCTGCGCGTCGTCTACTTTCTCTACATGAAGGAAGCCGATGCGACCTCGCACGCGATTGACCCTGACTTCTTCGGCACCGGCGCGCTGCTGATCTCGCTGATCGGCATTTTCGCGATCGGCCTTTTCCCGACGCCTCTTTTCAATGCGGCAGGAGCTGCTGCCCGGGCCCTCCTGCCGTAGACCGGACTTATGTCGAAAGAGCGGCCGACCAACTCGCCAACAGGGGACCGCGAAACGATCTCGGAGCTGACGACCGGCCGGTTGTCGGTCTACCTCCGCTGTCTGACGTTCCTGGAGTCCGTCGGCCAGAGCACCGTCTCCTCGGCCGAGCTGGCCGAGCGATTCCACCTCAACTCCGCGCAGATCCGCAAAGACCTGGCCTGCTTCGGCGAGTTCGGTACGCGCGGCGTCGGCTACAACGTCACGCGCCTGCGCGATCACCTCGTGCGCGAGCTCGGCCTCGACCGCACCCGCCGGGTCCTTATCGCCGGCGCCGGCAACCTCGGCATGGCCTTAGCCGATTACGCCGGCTTCAACGACCACGGCTTCGAAATCACAGGCCTCGTCGACAACGATCCGGACAAAATCGGACGCCGTTCCCGCAGCGGCATCGAAGTCCTCCCGTGGGACGAGCTCCCGTCGATCATCCGCGAACACCAGGTCGACATCGGCATCGTGGCCGTCAACGCCGAAGCCGCCCAAACCGTCTACGACGCCTTCGCCGACGCGGGCCTCAACGCCGTCCTCAACTTCGCCCCCACCCAGCTCCGCTCCCGCTCCGGAGTGAAAGTGAAATCCGTCGATCTCCGCATCAACCTGGAGTCGCTCTCGTTCCATCTGAAGAATGTTGAGGATGGGGGGTAGGCGTACGATGTCAGGGATCGAACGCTATCCGACGGAGGCCTAATGACCGATATTCGACGCTTTACAGCGATGATCTACCGCGAAGACGACGGATACGTTGCGTTATGTCCCGAGTTGGACGTCGCTAGTCAGGGAGATTCAATCGAGGAGGCATCCGCAAATCTTCGCGAAGCGGTGGAACTCTTCATCGAAACCGCGGATCGTTCGGAAATCGAAGGTCGTATGCGCGGCGCAATGTACGTGACGTCGCTCGAGGTTGCCGCTGGGTAAGTTCCGCGTCCTCTCGGGCGCTGACGTCTGCCGCATTCTCTCGATGCACGGGTTTGTTGAAGTGCGTCGGCGCGGCAGTCACGTCATGATGCAGAAGCGAACGAAAGTTACGACAATCACGGTGCCTGTGCCGGATCACAAGGTACTTCGTATCGGAACGCTGCAGTCGATCATTCGGCAGTCGCAACTTCCTCGGCGGTTGTTCGAGACCTAACCACTTACCCTCCGCTAACCGCGGGCAGAATCAGGATCTCCGCCCCACTTCGGATCGGCGCCGACAACCCGCCCACATCGCGGAAGCTGTCTCCGTCGATGAAAATGTTGATGTGGGGGCGGACTTCGCCGAGTTCGGTCACGATGCGGTCGCGGACTTTCGGATAGTGAGTGCCGAGGAGGGATAGCGCGTCGCGCACGGACGACGCGTCGCCGTCGAGGCGGACTTCGCTGTGACCTCCTGAAAGATCGCGCAGCGGACCGGGAATCACGAATGTGTACGGCATCAGGAGATGTACGCCGCTTTCACCGACACGACGGCGGGTAGGCCATCCGCGAGTTCCGACCAACGCTTTCCTTCGTCGTGAGAGCCGAAGAGTTTTCCGTTGCGGGTGCCGAAGTAGACGCCGACCGGATTGAGCGCATCGACCGCCATCGCATCGCGAAGGATCGTCTCGTAGGCGCCGCCCTGCGGCAGCCCTTTCGTCATCGGCTTCCACTTCTTGCCCGCGTTCTCGGTCTTGTAAACGCGCAACTTTCCTTCCGGCGTGCAGCGGAAGCCGTCCGACTCCAGCGGCACGATCCAGGCGGTATCGGAATTCGTCGGATGGACGCACATCGCGAAGCCGAAGTCGGACGGCACGCCGTTCGCGATGTCGGTCCACGTCTCGCCGCGGTCGTCCGTGCGGTAGAGGCCCCAGTGGTTCTGCAGGAACATCCGCTCCGGACGCGTCTTCGACTGCGCCACCTTGTGGACGCACTGGCCAAACTCCGGGTGCTTGTCGGGGAGGAAGTCGGCCCGGACGCCTTTGTTCGACGGACGCCACGTTTCGCCGGCGTCTTCCGTCACGTACATTCCGGCCGTCGAAACGGCCACGCGGATGCGCGACGCGTCGGCCGGATCGAGCAGGATCGTATGCAGACACAGGCCGCCGCCGCCCGGCTGCCATTTTGGACGCTGCGGATGATTCCAGAGCCCTTCCACCAGGTTCCACGAATCGCCGGCATCGGTCGACTTGAACAGCGCCGCCGGTTCCACGCCGCAGTAGAGCGTGTCCGCTTCCGAATCGCGGCCGGGAACGATCTGCCAGATATTCTTCAACGCCGCTTCCGCGCTCTCGGGGAACCGCACGTTCGCCACGCTGGGATCGGTCCACGTCTCGCCGAAATCGTCGCTCGACCGCAG
>JAFAOU010000122.1 GCA_019247495.1 Acidobacteriota bacterium | reverse complement strand
TTTCACTCTTCACCCTTCACTCTTCACCCTTTTAAATATCCCGTCATCAGCATCGCGATCATCGCGATCCCTAGCACGTAGCGGTAGTAGATGAAGACGTGCGTGGTGTGCGAGCGCAGGTAGCGGATCAGGAACCAGATCGAGGCGTAGCCGGAGATGAAGGCCACGATGATGGCGACGGCGATCGGCGTCCAGCCGAGCGCGCCGAGGGCGTGGCGCTCTTTGAAGAGCTCGAGCACGCCGGCGCCGCCGACTGCAGGGATCGATAGCAGGAACGAGTAGCGCGCCGCGGTCGGGCGGTCGATGCCGCGAAAAATCGCGGTCATGATCGTGGAGCCGCTGCGCGACGAGCCGGGAATCAGCGCCAGGCATTGCCCGAGTCCGATCGCGACGCCGTCGGCAACTGTCATGTCGTCGAACTGCCGTAGCTGCTTCCGCTTCGCGTACCACTCGGCGATCTGCATGAGGATCGCGACGACGATCACCATCGTGGTAACGATCCAAAGTCCGCGGAACGTCGACTCGATGTGCTTCTTGAAAAGTAAACCGAGGACGACGATCGGAATGGTGCCGATGACGACCAGCCACGCTTCGCGCGAGTCGACGTCCGCCAGCGGACGGCGCGTGATCAGGCCGCGGAAGAAGCCGGCGATGAGCCGGACGATGTCGCGGAAGAAATAGATGATCGCCGCCAGCAGCGTCCCGAACTGGATGACCGCCGAGACCGCCGCGCCGGGATCGCCCCAGCCGAGAATCGACGGCACGATCAGCAGATGCGCGGTGGAGCTGACGGGGATGAATTCGGTCAGGCCTTGCACGAGGCCGAGAACGATGGCTTCAGTGATGGTCATTGGTCTCCTGATAGTTGTTAGTGGTCAGTGGCCAGTGGTCAGATCCAGGGAATGCTGGCCACTGACCACTAGCCACTAGCCACTAGCCACTAGCCACTAGCCACTGGCTACTCAACTACATCTCCCAGATCACCGGCAGAATCATTGGACGGCGACCCATCTCTTTGCGGAAGTAACGTTTGAGCAGGGCGCGCATTTTTTCCTGAGCAACGTCGTGGTCGAGCAGTTCATCGGGCGGACTCGCGTGCAGCATCTGCACGAGTTGTGCGCGGACGTCGGCAAGGATGTCCTGGCTCTCATCAACGTGCAGTAAACCGCGCGTGATGATTTCCGGCTCGCGTCCGACGTGCCCACTCGAATCGATCGCGACGACGGCGATGACAAACCCATCCTCGGCGAGATGTTGCCGGTCGCGGACCACGATCTCCGGAACTTCCTCCGCCTCGCCGTCGATGAATACTTTGCCGTGTGCGACTCGATCGGGCAGGACGGAAATCTCGTCGTTTTCGATCGACGCCACCTGCCCGTTCGTGATGACGACGCCATGTGGAACGCCGACGCTCTTTGCGAGACGCGCGTGATGGATGAGATGCCGCAGCGTGCCGTGAATGGGGATGAAGAACTTCGGCCGCGTGACGTTGAGCATCAGCTTCAGCTCCTCTTCGCATGCATGCCCCGACACATGCACGTCCGAATTCTCCCAGTTCAGCACCTCGGCGCCGCGGCGATAGAGGTTGTCGATGACGTGCGATACGGAGCGCTCGTTGCCGGGAATCACGCGCGCCGAGATGACGACGACGTCGCCGCGCTGCACTTCGACCTGTTTGTGTTCGCCGATGGCCATCCGCGAGAGGGCCGACCGCGGCTCGCCCTGGGTGCCGGTGGTCAGGATGACCACCTCGTCATCGGCGTAGTCGGACGGCTTCGCGTTCGCGCCGGGCCGCTGCTCGCGCGCGATGCGCAGATAGCCGAGCCGTTCGGCAGTCTCGGCGTTGTCGACCAGCGAGCGGCCGATGAGAAAAACCTTCCGCTTGTACTTGCGCGCTGTGTCGACGATCTGCTGCACGCGATGAATGTGCGACGCGAATGTGGTGACGATGATGCGGCCGGTGGCGTTCGCGAAGATGTTGCCGAGCCCGCGGCCGACGCTCTTCTCCGAGGCGCCATGGCCGGGCACAAGCGCGTTCGTCGAATCGCTCATCAGCGCGAGCACGCCTTCTTCGCCGTACGCGGCAAAACGGGCCAGATCGGTGCGCTTGCCGTCGACCGGCGTGTGATCGATTTTGAAATCACCGGTGTGAATCAGCGTTCCGGCCGGCGTGCGGATGGCCAGTCCGATGGCGTCGACAATCGAGTGCGTGACCTGAATCGCTTCGACGCGGAATGGTCCGGCTTCGACGACGTCGCGCGGCATGAAGGCGCGAAGTTCGACATTGTCGATGGCGAATTCTTCAAGCTTGTCGCGCACGAATCCGAGCGTGAGCGGCATTCCGTAAACCGGAACATTCAACTTCTCGACGAGGAAGGGAACGGCGCCGATGTGGTCCTCGTGGCCGTGCGTGAGAAAGACCGCCTTCACCCGCTCCGGCCGCTCGAATAGGTACGACATGTCCGGCACGATGACGTCGACACCGAGCGTGGTCGCGTCGGGAAACATCATTCCGCAGTCGACGACGATGGCCGCGTCGGCGTACTCGTAGACCATGAGATTCATCCCGATCTCGCCGAGGCCACCGAGCGGGATGATTCGCAGCGACGGTTGCTGGATTGCGTCGATCGCGATCTCGGTCACGGATAAATCCGGTTCAGCATTCGCGGGTACGGAATCGTTTCGCGGAGGTGCGGCACGCCGCTGATCCAGGCGACGCAACGCTCGATGCCCATGCCGAAGCCGGAGTGCGGGAAGGTGCCGTACTTGCGCACGTCGAGGTACCACTGGAACTTCTCGACCGGCAGGTTGTGCTCCTTGATGCGAGCGAGCAGCAGGTCGTGATCGTGGATGCGCTGCGAGCCGCCGATGATCTCGCCGTAGCCTTCGGGCGCGATCATGTCGAGGCCGAGGACGACCGAGGGATCGTTCGGGTCAGGCTGCATGTAGAACGCTTTGATGTCGGTCGGGTAGCGGCTGATCATCACCGGACGATCGAAGGAGTTGGCGATGACGGTCTCTTCATCGCCGCCGAGGTCGTCGCCGAACTTCGCTTCCATCCCTTTCGATGCGAGGAGGTCGATCGCGTCGCGATACGTGATCCGCGGGAAGGGGCGCTTGACGTTTTCGAGCTTCGACTGATCGCGCTCCAGCGTTTTCAACTCTTCCTGGCACCGCTCCAGCGCGCGCGTGACGAGGTATTCGACGAACTCCTCGGCCAGCGCCTGCAATCCTTCGAACTCGAGGAACGCAACCTCGGGTTCCACCATCCAGAACTCCATGAGGTGCCGGCGCGTCTTCGATTTTTCCGCGCGGAAAGTGGGGCCGAAACAGTAGACCTTTCCAAACGCGGCGGCGGCCGGCTCGAGATAGAGCTGACCCGACTGCGAGAGGTACGCCTTCTCACCGAAGTAGTCGGTCTCAAAGAGCGTCGACATCCCCTCGGCCGCATTCGCCGTGAGGATGGGCGAGTCGATGAGGACGAAATCGCGGTCGTAGAAAAAGTCGCGAATGCCTTTCTCAATTTCGTTGCGAATGCGCAGAACCGCGTGCTGCTTCGATGACCGCAGCCAGAGATGGCGATGGTTCATCAAAAAGTCAGTGCCGTGCTCCTTCGGCGAAATCGGATACTCCGGAGCAGTGCCGAGGATCTCGAAGGTCTCGACGCCCAGCTCCACGCCGCCCGGCGCACGTCCCTCTTCACGCACGGTCCCGGTGACGCGTACCGACGATTCCTGCGTGGCCGCATCCGCCGCCGCCCACGTCTCCTCGGACACTTCCTTCTTGAAGACAACGCACTGCAGATACCCGCTGCCATCGCGAACGATCGGAAACTGCAACTTCCCCGAGGTGCGTTTGTTGTACAGCCACCCATCGATGGTGACCTTTTCGCCGACATGCCGGGGTAAATCCTTGATACGAACAGTGGTCATAAGGGGCGCGGATTATACCTAGGCCCGCATCGAAACCCGTTTCACCACAGAGGCACAGAGATCACAGAGGGACTTCTCCGTGTCCTCTGTGTCTCAGTGGTTCAATTCATCCTGACTGGCGCGGCACTTTCACCGAAAGACTTTGCGGCACGATCGTGAGCACCAGCGGGGTGTTCATCGTCACGACTTCGCCGTCGATGCCGAGGTGGAGGTGGGATTTTGAGGATTGGATTTTCACGCGGGAGGTGCGGAAGGAGCGGAAGCCGGGGGCTTCGCGGACGCGTCCGGCGAGGTAGTGGGCGACGAAGCTGGTCAGCGCGAGGCGCGGGACGTGCGGGAGCCAGTAGACGGAGAGGCGGCCTTCTTCGAGGACCTTGCGCGGCGCTTCGATGCCGAGGCGGGAGAGGTCGTACGTGTTGTTCGAAATCATCAGCACGTGCGTGCGGACGACTTCGTGGTGGTGTTCGGTGTCGAGCGTAACGGCCACGTGCGGATACTTCTGCAACGTCGCGTAGGCGGCGTAGAGACGCGCCTTCCAGCGCGGATAGTCGCGTCCCTTTTCTTCGCGGCGCGCGACGAGTTCGGGGTAGAGACCCATGGAGACGTTGTTGACGAAGAATCGTTCGTTGATGCGGGCCGCATCGATCGGCTTCGTTTCGCCGCTAATGACGACTTCGAGCGCGTCGCGCCAGGCCAGAGGGATGCCGAGGTCCTTCGCGAAATGGTTGTAGGTGCCGACCGGGATGACGCCGAGGATCGCGTCGGTGTGGATCAGCGGCTGGATGACGGTGTTGATGGTGCCGTCGCCGCCGGCGGCGACGAAGAGGCGGCGGCCTTCGCGGAGGCGCTCGCGGATCAGCGATGCGCAATCGAGCTCGCGCGTGACGCGCACGACTTCGAGTCCGGCGTCCGAGGCGGATTGTTGGAGCGCCGACAACTCGGACGCCGGGGTTTTCACGCCCGATGACGGATTGAAAAACAAGACTCCTTTGGTTTTTCGCTCGGGCAATTTCGGCTCCGGTGGAGGCGTTTGCGAAACGTCAATGAAACGGATCGCTTTTCTTCTCGCTCTGCAAGTTTCCGTCCTCCCGCTCGCCGCCGCTGAACCGCCGAAAGAATGCGCGCTCTGCGCGGGCGCGGTTTCGGATCTGCAGGTCGGGCCCGCGTCGCCGGTTCCGCTGCTCGTGAAGCTGCGGCAGGAGGACCTCGCCACGGCCGGCACGGCGCTCGATGCGATGCCGCCGGCAGTGCGCGCGAAGACCAGCGTCATCGTCAGTTATGCGGCCGAAACGGGGAAGGATCCGATGGCCGAGGTCGAGACGCATACGCAGGCGATCGTCGATTGGGCGAAGCAACATGGTCCACTCGAAGGTCTCGGCGTCGACGTCGCGAATGTCGATGCGACCGTCGGCGGCTATGCGATCAAACGACTTGCGGTGACGGCGCAGGGACAGAATGCGGCGTCGAAGATTATATTTGCGGGGGTCGGGGGTCGGGGGCCGGGAGTTGGAGCAACGGCGCCCGCAGCCTCCTCCGACTTGCGACTCCCGACCCCCGACTCCCTCAACGCTCTATACGAAACCGGCGCGCAGGCGTACGTCGACGTGTTGCTGGCCGATTCTGCAAACGTGAAATCGACCGCGGCGTGGATTCTGGAAAAAGACCCGGCCAAGAAAATCTGGGCGGTCGTGAATCCGCAATCGCCGAATGTGTTCTTCGATGTTTCGCGCGCGCTCGCGGACGGCGCGACGCGCGGATATGTCAACACTCCGGCCACGGCGGAGTTGCTCGCCTCGCTGGCCAGCTTCGACCGCGCGCTGATCGGCGACTACGCGTACGACGCCACGGCGCGCATCGACATGCTCGACGCGAAGGGGAACAAGATCGACGAGCCGGTTATCGCATTCGTTCGCGGCGAAGATTTGCGCACGGTAATCGTGCCGCGCGGCGATGCGGCGGCGTCGACGATCGCGTCGCTGGCCGGTGACTACTACAAAGGTCCGCGGCGTTACGACGCAGCCGGCGACAAGGACGTCACCGACGTCGGCACGAAGGGCGGACGGTTTCTGATCGGGATGCCGCCGGTGAAGCAGCCGTTCGTGTTCACGGTCGAGCACAACGACGCGCCGCGTGCGAACGTGACGAAGGAAGCGATGAACATCAGCGGCCAGCGCGGCATCACGGTCGAGGAGATCATCCGCAATCACCAGGCGTACAAGTCGTATCAGGAGTCGATTCAGCCGCGCTACGTGGCTCGCGATGCGACGAAGCTGCGCTTCACGATGACCGGCGGCGAGGCGATCGAGGCGACGATCGCCGGCGATTACTTCTCCGATCCACACGGCCGCGCGGACTGGGTCTGGCAGGATTTCTACCTCAACGGCGTGAAGTGGAAGTACGGGAAAATCCCGGAGCTGCCGCTGATCCAGCCGGAAAAAGTGACGCAGCTTCCGCTTGATATCCACCTGACGAACGAGTACCGCTACGAGCTCGTTCGCGAGTCGGACCTCCTCGGCTATCACACGTACGAAGTCCGCTTCCAGCCGCCGCCGAATGCTGCCGCCGATCTGCCGCTCTATCGCGGAACGGTGTGGATCGATTCGAAGACGTGGGCGCGCATTCGCCTGTCGATGGTGCAGCTCAATCTGAAGGGGGAGATTCTTTCGAATGAAGAGCGCGTCGATTTTCAGCCGTTCGCGAAGTCGACGCATGCGCCGCTGACGTCCGCGGATGTTGCGAAGACGGACGCTCGCGAAATCATCTGGCTGCCGCAGACGGTCAGCGCGCAGCAGGTGGTTTCGGCGGCCGGACACGGGACGGTCGTCCTGCGCCAGACGGACTTTACGAACTTCCGCATCGAGCCGGCCGACTACGAAACGAGCCTGGCCGAGGCGGAGAAGTCGGATGCGCGGATGGTACGCGAGACGAAGGCGGGGCTTCGTTACCTCGATCGCACAAAGAGCGGCGAGCGCGTGGTGCAGGAAGGGTTCAATTCCGCGCGCACCTTCCTCCTCGGCGGCATCCATCACGACGCCGGCCTGCAGTACCCGGTCGTCCCGCTCGGCGGCATCGACTATTTCAATTTCGATCTGTTCCACAAAGGCATTCAGGCGAACGTGTTCTTCGCCGGCGTGGTGATCGCGGCGAATGCGACGAATCCGAATGTGGCCAACACGCGCACGAACGTAGGCGTCGACTTTTTCGGCATCGCGGTGCCGACCACGCAGTCGCTGTATCGCAACGGACGCGAACAGCTCGGCGAGGAAGTGAAGCAGTTGCCGACCCGCTTCTCGATCCGGGCCGGACATCCGTTCCTGCAGTTCGGCAAAGTCGATTTCACGCTCGGCTTCGAGCACGACACGTACATGCGCAGCGACAACACGGCGCCGTCGTTCCTCGTGCCGGCCGATACGTTCGTGATCTCGCCCGGAATCGATGCGCAGTACGCGCGCTGGGGCGCGACGATCACCGGCTTTTATGACTACAACACGCGGACAAAATGGCAGCCGTGGGGAAACCTCGCGGAGTACGATCCGAAGCAGAAGACGTTCACCGATTTCGGCGGCTCGCTGGCGAAGAGCTTCTATCTTCCGAAGTTCCAGCGCATCGGCGTCGAAGTCGATTACATGGACGGCACGCGCCTAGACCGCTTCTCGCAATACGGCTTCGGCTTCTTCGGCGCGCAGCGCATTCACGGGATCAAGTCCGGATCGCTGCTGGCCGATCGCGCCATCCTCGGGCATTTCTCGTACGGTTTCGTCTTCTCCGAGCAGTTCCGCCTCGAGGCGTTCTACGACCACGGCCTGATCGACAACAAGCTGGCTGGATATCAGCGCGAGCCGTTCCAAGGCCTCGGCATCGCCGGACAGACTGTCGGTCCGTACGGAACGTTGCTGCGTCTCGATATCGGCAAAACGATCGGCCGCAATGCGCAGCCGGGGTTCGTGGCAGACGTGGTGTTTCTGAAGCTGTTTTGACGTCTTAGCGCCCGTCCCGCGGCCTCGAATTCCGATTGTTTGTAGCGCGATGCTCTTTCCGCCGGCGAAGCCGGCGTAAGAACGTAGCCCACGCTTTCAAGCGTGGGTAACGCGAGACCTTCCGATTTGTGAGCCCGCATGGGCGGGCGACAGAAAGCTTTCTTTCGCCCGTTAAAACGGGCTCACGAGATCGTGCGATTTGAAAACCCCCAGCTCAAAGCTGGGGGCTACGATTCTTAGGGCAGCTACGCGGCCCCAGCATTCGACCGAGATCTTTCTTCCATCCCCAGCCTCACCAGCACAGACAAGAGTGTCTGTGCCAGTCTGTGCCACATTGAAGCCGTCAAACCAGAGAAGTCAGCTCGCGCAGATCGCGGATGGTCGCGTGCGGGATGATGTCCAGTCCGTGATCGAACGGCGGAGCGATGGCGGTGCCGCGCGTGGGCGGATCGAAGTGCACGGCGGTCATGCCGAGGCGCTGCGCGCCGTGGACGTCGACGTAGAGGTTGTCGCCGACGAACATCATCTCGTCATAGTTGACGTCGAGCGCGCCGCGCAAGGTTTCGAAGATCGACGGCTGCGGTTTGCAGACGCCGTGCTCGTTCGAAAAGACCATCGCGTCGATCGAGGAAGCGAGGCCGAGGCGGTCGAGGACTTCGCGCAGCGCGTAGCCGGGAGTACGTCCTGTGTTGCTGATCAGGCCGATGCGAAAGCCGCGATCGCGAAGTTCCGCGAGGACTTCGTTCGCGCCAGGAACGACACTCGGTAGAACGTCAATCGCGGCATTCGCGTAGACCTCTTCGAGTGCGGCCAGCGACGGCTCGTCGAACGTGGCCGGATCGAGATCGAGCGCTTCGAGAAAGTGTTCGATCTGCACGCGGCAGGCGATGTCTTCATCGCGCGACCAATACAACTCCAGGCAGCGATGCCAGAGAGTGCGATAGGCCTGCTCGATTCGCTCCGCCGTTTGCGCAAATCCGCGCTCGACGAGCACGCGCTCGATCCGATCGAGCCGCAGCCGCTCCTGGCGCCGCGACAATTCCGGCGTATCGGTGAGGAGCGTTTCCCAGAGATCGAAGGAGACGGACTTCAACATCACTGCAGTTTCACTCTCCCGCTGAATCCTTCGTCGTAGCCGTGGAAGTACTGCAGAGACGGTTCGGGATGCTGCCAGCAGTAGTAGCCGCTGCCGTTGTCGAAATCGATCAGCCACACGCCTTTGACATCGATGCCGAGCTCGATGATGGCACCGGCCCAGTCGGTGATGATGCGCTCGGACTCGGCGGCCGCCTCTTCGCTCTCCGGCAACGCATCCACCTCGGCCACCGCCTCCGCAGTGATGCGGCGCGCCTGCGGCAGCAACGCGGCCGCCTCTTCGTACGTGAAGATTCTGCGGTCGTTCAGCGCTGCACTTCGTCGAGCCATTTTTCGAATTTCTCCTTTACCTTGCGCGCTTCCTCGGCCTTGTTCGAGCGCCGGAGGTCGTCTTCGATCTTCGCCACGCGCGACTTCATCGCGCCGAGGCGGTGATCGAGTGCGTCAGCGCCCTCGGCTTTCCAATCGGGAACTTTCTCTTTCAACTTCGCCAGTTCAGCGTCGAGGTGCTTCTCGTCGAGTTTCTCGATCTCGCTGTCCGCGGCGCGCTTCATTTTCGCGATGAGCGGCTCAACTGCCGACGCGTGCTTGGCCAGCCAGGAGCTGACGCCGTCGTTGTGCGCGCGAAGGACCGCGCCGTCCGCAATCGGCGAACCGACGGCGAACGAGTTCGTGACCAGCAGGCGATGCCGTTCGATGGCGAAGAGCGAGTCGCTCACGACGTCGCGGCGATGGTCGCGATCGATGCGAATCGAGACGGCGTCATCGCCGTCGAGATGGCTCACCTTCGTCACGACGCCGATCTCCGCACCGTCGGCGATGACGGGATCGCCCTTGCTCAGATCGCGCGCGTGGCGAAAAACGACGGTAGCCTTCACCTCGCCGCGATGCACGAGCGCGCGTGCACCAAACCACACCGCGGCGCCGATCAGCAGCAGGAGGAAGAGTTTTCGCATCATCGTTGCACTGTGAACTCGCGATTGACGATTCGCATTCTGCATTCGTTTGTTTTTGTGCTAAAAAACGCCCTGCATTCCCCCCCACCCAGGTGGAATTGAGGAGGAGAAACCGATGTCCGTTGAGGATCGTGTCAAATCAATCATCGTCGAGCAGCTCGGTGTCGACGCTGACGAGGTAAACCCCGATGCGTCGTTCGTCGAAGACCTCGGAGCAGACTCGCTCGATACGGTCGAGCTGATCATGGCCTTCGAAGAGGAGTTCGGCGTCGAGATTTCCGACGACGAGGCCGAGAAGATCAAGAAGGTCAAGGACGCTGTCGAGTACATCGACAAGCGCGCCAAAGCTTCGTAATCGCGCCCACCCGGCACGGACCGGCCGTCCGTGCCGTTCGCGGGATGGCGTGTAAGCGCCGCCTGCGTCGCACCCAACACTCATGACCAAACGCCGCGTCGTCGTCACCGGAATCGGCATGATCTCTCCGCTCGGAGTCGGCAATGAGCCGACCTGGCAGGGGCTCGTCGACGGCCGCTCCGGCATCGGCCCGATCACCAAGTTCGACGCCAGTGCCTACGCCTGCCGCATCGCCGGCGAGGTGAAAGGCTTCAATGCCGAGGACTGGATCGAAAAGAAGGAAGTGAAGAAGTCCGACACCTTCATTCACTACGCGATCGCCGCCGCGGACATCGCCGTGAAGGACGCGAACCTCGACTGCGCGACGTGCGACGGCGAACGCTTCGGCGTCATCGTCGGCTCCGGAATCGGCGGCCTGCCGCTGATCGAGGAGATGCACGCGAAGCTGATGGAGCGCGGACCGAGCCGGGTCTCGCCGTTCTTCATCCCCGGCCTGATCGTGAATCTCGCGGCGGGACAGATTTCGATCCGCTACGGCTGCAAGGGTCCGAATTCTGCGCCGGCAACTGCCTGCGCGACCGGCGCACACGCGATCGGCGACGCGTTCAAAGTGATCCAGCGCGATGACGCCGACATCATGTTCGCGGGCGGCAGCGAAGCGGTTGTCACACCCCTTGCCCTCGCCGGCTTCGCAGCGATGCGCGCTCTTTCGACGCGCAACGACGAGCCAGAGCGCGCTTCGCGTCCGTGGGACTTGAATCGCGACGGATTCGTGATGGGCGAAGGGGCAGGCATCCTGATCCTCGAAGAAATCGAGCACGCGAAAAAACGCGGCGCAACGATTTACTGCGAGCTGACCGGCTACGGGATGTCGAGCGATGCGTACCACATCACCTCCCCTGCCGAGGATGGCAGCGGGATGATTCGCGTGATGCGCAGCGCTCTGCGCGATGCAGGACTGCACCCCGAGGACATCGACTACATCAATGCGCATGGAACATCGACCGCGGTCGGCGATCGCACGGAGACCATCGCCATCAAGCAGGTGTTCAGCGAATACGCGTACAAAGTCGCGGTGAGCTCGACGAAGTCGATGACCGGCCACCTCCTCGGCGCCGCCGGCGGACTGGAAGCAGCAATCGCGGCGATGACGATCAAGACGAACATCATCCCGGCGACGATCAACTACGAGACTCCCGACCCCGACTGCGATCTTGACTACGTGCCCAACAAAGCGCGCGAACAGAAGGTGACGCACGTGATGTCGAACTCCTTCGGCTTCGGCGGGACCAACGCGACGCTGATTTTTTCGCGATTGCCGTAACTGTCATCCTGAGCCGCCGAAGCTGCGTAGGCGAAGCCGGAGCAGCGAAGGACGGTCGAAGGACCCCCCCCCATGTGCTTGCATCGTGATTTCCGCCACCACCCGTTGTTATCAGGAAGGAGGTCCTTCGACCGTCCTCCGCCGTTCGCGCTTCGCGCTCCTCGGCTCCGGCGGCTCAGGATGACAGCGGTATCCTTCGCCGATTGAACGCGAAAACCTTCACACCCGCCTGGTTCCTGCGCGGACCGCATGCGCAGACGATCTGGGGACGCCTGGCGCGGCCCCGCCGGCTGGTGAAGTTTCGCCGCGAGACACTGACCACTCCCGACGGCGACGAGCTGCTGCTCGATCATCTCGATGCGCCGGTGCGCGATGAACGCTTTCGTTTCGTGCTCCTGCATGGCTTGGAAGGAAGTACGAACTCGGTCTACATGCAGGGGCTGCTCTCCGTCGTCGCACGGCATGGCTTCGCCGCGACGGCCGTCAACTTCCGCTCGTGCGCGCGCGATCCGAAACATGTCGGACGTTCGATTCCGAATCGGCGTCCGCGCTTCTACCACTCCGGCGAGACGACCGACTTCGACTTCGTCGTCCGCACGTTGCGCGCACGCGAGCCGAACGTGCGCCTGCTCGCGGCGGGTGCGTCGCTCGGCGGCAATGTCGTATTGAAGTGGCTCGGCGAGCATCCCGGGCAGACGGACGTCGCTGCGGCGGCTACCTTCTCCGTTCCGTACGACCTCGGCGCTGGATCGAAACACCTCGAAGTCGGCCTGCTGCGCCGCTTCTACGTCAACCGCTTTCTTGCCACGCTGAAGAAAAAGACGAAGTGGCTGGTGGCGCAGTTCCCAGAGATGCGGGATCGCGTCGATCTCAAGGCGGTGATGCGCGCGAAGACGTTTCGCGACATCGACAACGCAGCGACCGCACCAATCCACGGCTTTCGCGACGCGGACGATTACTACGCGCGCTCCAGCTCCATCCACTTCCTCGCCGCAATCACCACGCCAACGCTTTGCCTCAGCGCGGCCGACGATCCGTTTCTGCCCGCTGAGGTTCTCGAAAAAGCGAAAGCGATCGCATCGCCGTCGGTCGAATTTCACATCACCGACTGCGGCGGACACACCGGCTTCATCGCCGGCAGCGCGCCGTGGCGCTGCGAGTATTGGGCAGAGGAATTCGTCATCGAATGGCTGGCGGAACACGCGCGATGACAGCACGGCGCGATCTCATCCTCCGCATCAGCGCAGCGATCTGGGGCTTCGCCATCGCCATTTCGTTGCTGCCGTTCTGGCTCGGACCTCCGCCGCCTGGCCAGTTGCCGGGATTCGCGAGTTCGATCGGCCTCGACGCTCGCGCGCCGATGCGTTTCGTGTTGAGCCTGATCCTCGTTCCGCTGCTCTGGACGTTCGCTCTCCGTCCGATTCTCAACATCCTCGGCCGCGATGACACGCGCGCATGGGCGCGCAACGCATTCACGTCTTCCGCGATCGGCATCCTCTGGTTCGTCATCATCGATCGCAATCTCGCGTGGGTGCTGATCGCGCCGGCGATCGTGCTGGCGGTTGCTCTGGCGATGAGGAAGATCGATGCGCATTTCACGCGTCACGATCTGATCCTGCTGCCGGTGCTCGCCACGACGTACCTCGCGCTGCTCGACCTCCTGCCGCGATCGGTCGAACAACTGTTTCTGTTGTCCGCAATGCTCGTGTTTCTCGTCCGGATGGCGATCCTTCTGGTCCGGCGCGAAAACGGACTGCTACCCGGCCCGTGCTTCGCCCTCGCGCCGCTCGGGCTCGCGCTGCAATCGAGTTTCAACTCGTACGACATGCGCCATTCGCCGTGGGCGCCGCTCGCGCTGGTCGTCATCTCTCCCCTGCTCCTTCGTTTATTCATCCGCGACACGCCCGCGATCCGCGGTCGATTCCGCGCCGCGCTGCGCTATGTCATCTATCCGCTCGCGGCGTACGCGTATCTCAGCGCGACCAGCCAGATTGCGGCCGAGGGGATGCCGCGCGCCGATCTATTCGAAGACCAGCAGCACATGATGCCGGCGGCCGAAATGCTGCGCGGCGAGAAGCCGTATCGCGACATCATCCCCGCTCACGGATTCGTGCAGGACGCGCTCGTCGACTACGCCGCCTTCCGCACCGGCCCGGTCACGCTCGGCCGCGCATTGAAGTTTCGCGGCGTGATTTCGGGAACGATCATCATCGCCCACTACGCGCTCGTCGCCGCCGCAACCGGTTCCCCCGAGGTCGGGCTGGCCTCGACATTCCTGGCGATGCTCCTCGGCACTGCCGGCGGCTCGATCCGCTTGCTGCCGGCGATCGCGACGCTTGCGCTGATCGCATACGCCGTCCGCCGCCGCGATCCACGCTGGCTCGCGGCAGCCGGCGTCGGCGTCGTAATCTGCATCCTGACAAGCCTCGATCACGGTGCGTACACGCTGATCGTTCTCGCGATCGCTGCCATTCGTTTTCGCGACAACCGCAAACGCGCGCTGACGTTCTCGGCGATCGGCGGCGGCGCAGCGGCGATTGTCGCGTTCGCAGCGATGGCGATCTACGGAATCGCAGTCGACTTCGTCCGCGTGACGCTCACCGAAATCGCCACGCTCGGTCCTGTCTACGTCCTCGACGTTTACGACGCGCCGCAAGCGATCAAGGCCATCAACAACATCCCGGAAGTCCTCGGCGCGCTCCTCGACAAATCGGCGTTCCTCTACATCTTCTGGCCGGTCATGATGCTGCTCGTCGTCGCGGCCCTCACCTCAAAAGCGCCGCTGACGCCGCGCCGCCGCGCACATCGCGAAGCGTTCCTGATGATCGCCATCTACGGCGTCCTCACCGCCATCTCCTACGCCGAACGCCACCACCTGCTCTGGCTCTTCGTTGCCGCGCCGCTGATCTCAATCTCGATCTACCGCCTCTTCCACAGCCGCAATCCGATCGCGCGCGCCGCCGCACCAGCCCTTGTGATCCTCGCGTTGATGATCGCCCAGCCGACGGCTCACATCGCCATCGCCGGCGCCCTCCGCCACGCCCACGGCCCGCTCGACCCCGACATTCGCGAGCTGGCCCTCCCCCGCGCCCGTGGCGCACTGACCAAATCCGCCGACGCCGCCCTCATCGACATCGTCCAACGCTACGCCTCGTCCCATCTGAAGCCGGACGAAACCTGGTTCGACTTCACCAACCACGGCAACCTCTACTTCCTCCTCGACCGCAACTGCCCCATCCGCCAACTCGAAGTCGCCTTCTACGAACCCGAGCCCCGCCAGCGCGAAGTCATCCACCGCATCGAAACCAACCCAAAAATCCGCTTCGCCCTGATGCCCACCGCCCCCAACACCAACACCGTCGACGGGATCCCCAACGCGATCCGCGCCCCCCTCGTCGACGCATACTTGCGCGCACACTTCACACTCGACCGGGAGGAAGGGGGGGTGGGGTTTTGGGGGAAGCGGTGATCACTTTCGCCATGTGTCGCTCTTATCGATTTCCGAACGACCGATAAAAGGCGAGACCCCTGCGGTGCCCATACACCAAACGATCGGCCTAAGCCATCTGTTCTATTAGCCGCCACAGCTCAAAGAATCCTAGGCCTAGAACCGTCAAACTTAACATCATGACGAACACAATGATGACAAAAGCGAGCAGCCAAGTCACTTTACGCGTAATCCACCAGGGTCGTTTCCATTCTTGTGAAGAAACAAGCTCAAGCGAAAACTGCGGTTCAGTCCACGAAAGGAAGGGGCGCCAAACATTTGTGAACAGGTCAATCATCCTCGACTCAGGGTTAAAATAATCACTATGTCCCAGACCAGGCGTTTGGATGTTCGAGACCGGTAAAGGAAACCCACGCGTGCCACCCGGCCCAGACGTCGGTATTGCATAACATGCCAGCGGAACCCAACGATCGCCGGTCGCTTCGTGGTTCAGAATGTATTCAACTTGACCACGGCGGACGAGATCCTGCCACGGGAAGTCGGGCTGCACAACAGCGCCGAGTAGGATCAACCGACCGATAATTAGCGATTTGTCATTCAGGAGCGCATTTGCCACCAGCCATGTGCCAAAGCTGTGGGCGATAACGTCAGGACGACCGTACAGTCCAGCAGATTCTGATTGTTGAGATAATGTTTTCATCTTCTTCGTCAGTTGCCGCATCAATTGCCGTTGGCGGGTGACGAACAAAATGCCCGGTCGGATTTTACCGTATTTGTAAATTGAGACCGGCACCATTCGACCGTAGGTTCTTCCAATCTGCCACGCAAGCGATTCCTGCCACTCACCTCGCGTGTTCATTCCATGCACGACGAGAAACCACGGAATCAGCCTGGGACGGTTACCGAGCCGGGTGTAGCGCAGAATAGTCAGTGGAGTGCGGTCATGAAACGCTACGCCGCAGTCCGGGTTGGGGCACTTAGTTGTCGCACCCGTTCCGGAAAGATCAAACTTACACGCTCCGCACACTTGCTGTTCATCACGTTCAAGTTCATGTTCGTTAACGAACTTATCTAGCAACACGCGCGCGTTCACGAGCGGGATGCCAGCCGTCGAAGCAAATTCCTCGGCGGTCGTCGAATACAGGCCGACGTGCGCAAGTCTCTGCCGAAGATACTCGCCGGCACTGTTAAAGCGTTCGCCTGTGGCTGATTGCGGAGCGCTCATACGAATCTCGCGATCAGGTCGAGTATTTGCCAAACCTCGTCGCGAGACAACTTCACGAATAGGCGAATTCTCTGAAAGTCGGCGTACAAATTAACACGAATGTCGCGTGTCTTTTCGCCTGTCTTAAGCTTGAAGTAGAAGTTTGCTCCGGTGCCGGTGAAGGCCGAATCGCGTACCGCCGACCGGACTTCGAGAAGGTTGGTGGATTGTGTATAGCTGGCTTTTGTCGTACTCACGAACTCAATGTAGCCAGCACCACCTTTGTCAGAGAGTCGGGTGTGCCGCGTCTGGAGAGGCACCTTCGCCTGAATCACTTCCTTCTCGATGCGCGGAATAGCATCTTCAACCGAGCACAGAGTGCAATCATTGAGGCGAAAGACCTCTGCGATTTCGGCGGCTATCGAGGCGCGCTCCACGCCGTGGCCGGCAGGCTCGGAGGAGCCGGGCAAAAAAACTGCCGCCAGTTTCTGAGCAGGGCGGACGACTATCCGCGTAACGTTCCGCAGCCCGAAGTGGCGGTATGCTTTATATGAATATGTCTCACCGTCGTATTCCTCGCGGGGTTCAATGTCTTTCTCCGGCGCGCGTTCCTCCAGGATTGCTCCTTGGTGCCACACGAAGCGCAGCTCGTCATCGGCAAGGCCGACTCCGGTGAGCTTGCGCTTGCTGGGGAATGCTATCGACGGCGCGGCATTCCATAAGTGCCCGAAGTTTCCGCGCATAACGCGCGCCTCCGCGCTAGTAGAAACCTCTGCGCAAATCCTTTTGGGTACGCGATAGAGGTAAATGTGCTCATCACCCCATCCCTCGGTCTCCTCGACCCATTTCTTCAGATCATCAAGGGTTATCGTTCCTTCAGAGATGGCCGTGTCAAGGTGTTCTTTGAATTGCGATTTGGTCGCGCCCGCAGGTATGTTGTGATTGCGCAACAACTCCTTGATATACATATTCTTTTGCGAGAGGATGATCTCATCTACAAGACGCTGCGCCTTCCGAATGTCATTCATGGATGGCATTCCCGCACTATACACCGTTATCTTTCAACCTAACGCTTTTATGAAACCGAAAGCCCGGCTCGTAGTGCACTTCGTGTTTTCACGCATCGGACGCCATCTTCACAAGATCGATGGGATGACTTCGAAGACGCGGGAGCGAGTCGAGTCGCGGGTGACAACGGCGGTGTCGAGTCTGATACATCGGACGCGATGCGATGGTTCGTAACAGAAGAGCTACGCGCGCCTCAGGTCCTGTGCCGTGGCCACGCGAATAGGCGCGCGTTCCTCGTAGCAGGCGGCTCCGTCGGGGCTGGATCTCCAATCGGGTCGCTTGGGACTGTCGAGGGCACTCGCGCGTACGGTGGGCCGCCGACGCTCTCAGGGCCACTTACTTGCGTTAGCATCGCGGCCATGACTGCTACTGCCGAAACGGCGGCGCGGAAGGCGGGGTTGCTGGCGCGGTTCGCGGCGTTCGTTGCGGAACGGCATCCACTGGCGCTGCGGCCGGCGGTGACCGCGCTCGATATGGCTACCGGTGGCCAGGCGATCGATGAAGGCGATGCTGCGGCCATCGAAAACCTGCGCGATCCGCTGCGGCGGATTCTCGTTCAGACGCTGACCGATTTTCTTTCGCCGGACGTCAGCGCCGCGCAGAAGTTGCAAGGGTCTGTTCCCGAAACGACGCCCGGCGTCAGCGTCAGCGAGCGGCTTCATCTTGCTGTCGCCGAGGTCGTGGAGTCGTGCGATGGGTTCGTGCGGCGCGAGGCGATTGCGGAATCGCTCACGGCTGATGAGAAGCGCGAAATCCTGCGCGGGATGATCCTCACGCGCGCCACCGACAACCGGCTCAAGCAGTTTTTCACCGGCGGCGAAGTGCGCTACGGCAGCGCGTCGTTTCAGGGCAAAGGGTTTCGTTCGCTCGGGCAGGAAGCGATCTACGCCGCGGCGATCCGGCTGCGACGCGGCGATGATTTCGCTTCTGACGACGGCTGGCGCGGCGACGTCGTCTCCCCGATGATCCGCGACCTCGGCGTCGTGCTGGCGATGCACAACGATCCGTCGACCGTGCGCATGGTTCTGAGCGCGCAGATGGGCAAAGCCGGTCCGCCGATGAACGGCAAGGACCTGCACGTCGGCGATTGGGACCGCGGCATTCTGCCGGCGATGGCGCCGCTCGGATCGCCGGCGCTGACGATCGCGGGCGTGGCGATGGCGTTCGCGATGCGGGAATCGGGAGTCGGGAGTCGGGGGTCGGAAAAAGAACGGGTTGCGAATTCCTCCGACCCCCGACCCCCGACTCCCAACACCCAACGCGTCGCCATCTCCTTCGTCGGCGAGGGCACGACCTCCCTCGGCGAATGGCATGAGGCGATCAACGCCTGCGCCGCGCGCAAGCTGCCGGCCGTTTTCTGCGTGCAGAACAATCAGACCGCGCTGTCGACGACGATCGCGGAGCAGTCAGCGGTTCGCGTGTTTGCGGACAAGGCCCTCGGCTACGGCATCCCGGCCATCACGATCGACGGCACGGACGCCGATGCGATCGCCGCCGCCTTCACATGGGCAGTCGAACGTGCCCGCGAGGGTCTCGGTCCGGCGCTGATCGAGCTCGTGGCAATGCGCATGTGCGGTCACGCCCATCACGACGACATGCTCTACCTCGGCAAGGACCCGCAGCCGTCGTGGACCTATCCGCCGCTCGCCGAAACCGGTTACGCCGACCGCGAACGCTACGAGTTCTGGTGCCGCAAGGATCCGATCGCGACGTACGCGGCGAAGCTCGAAGCCGAAGGCATCATCGGTGAGGGCGATCTGGAGACGTTGCAGCGCGAGGCCGAGGCGCTCGTCGAAACCGAAGCGCGCGCGGTCATCGATGCGGCGTGGCCGGATGGCGAGCTGGCCGGCATCGGCGTCGTCGCCGACGAGCCGCGCCGCGAGCACATCGAAGTGCTGGACGAGGAGTGGCGTCATCACGCGTCGGAGAACATCGCGCTGCCCGCGATCGAAGATGCTCCGCCGTTCGATGCGAAGGGAAAGACGTTTCTGGAAGCGGTCATGCTCGGCGTCGGCGACGCGCTTCGCGCCGATCCGCGGACGTTCGTCTACGGCGAAGACGTCGGCGGCAAGTACGGGAACGCGTTCCTTCTTCTCAAGCCGCTGATGAAAGAGTTCGGCGATCGCATCGTCAACTCGATTCTCGCGGAAGGTGCGACTCTCGGCGTGTGCACGGGCGCGGCACTGGCCGGCATGCGGCCGATTGGCGAAATCCAGTTCAACGACTTCGTTGCCACCGGCTTCAATCAGCTCGTCAACAACGCCGCGAAAATTCGCTATCGCTGGGGCGGCGCGGTGCCGATGGTGGTACGGATGCCGTGGGGCGGTCTGCGTCACGCCGGCCCGTATCACTCGCAGAACACCGAGGCGTGGTTTTATCGGACGCCGGGACTGAAGATCGTCGCGCCGTCGACGCCGCACGACGCGCGGGCGCTGATGGCGAGTGCGGTGGCCGATCCCGATCCGGTTCTCTATTACGAACACATCGCGCTCTATCGCGATCCGAAAGTGAAGCAGATTCTGTCCGATGCGCCGCCGCAACCGATAGCGATCGGAAAAGCGGCGCTGCGCCGCGCCGGCGACGATCTGGCGATCATCTCGTACGGCGCGTACGTCCATGCCGGCATGCGCGTGGCGGAGATCCTGGCGAAGGACGGCATCGAATGCTCGGTGCTCGATCTGCGCTCGCTCGCGCCACTCGACCGCGACGCCGTACTGGCCGTGGCGCGTCATTGCAACCGCGTGCTGATCATCCTCGAGGACACCCGCACGGGATCGATCGGCGAATCGCTGGCGGCGAT
>JAFAOU010000028.1 GCA_019247495.1 Acidobacteriota bacterium | reverse complement strand
TCCAGATCGAAAATCGCCATCCGCATCTGCTCGCGGTTTGCCTCAACCGTCCGTGCCGCCCCTTCTGACTCCACCGTTTCCGTCATGCACAGATGGTAAAGGCCATCGACGTTTTCCACAGCACGCCGATTTCTTCACAAGCTCTGACGTTGCGACAGATGCCGTTCGCGAGGCAAGTACCGCTTCCGGTCGAATACAAAGGTGTGAAGGTCGATTGCTCCTATCGGCTCGATCTTCTGGTCGCTTCCTCCATCGTGGTAGAGATCAAATCAGTCTCCGCGCTCGAAGCGATTCACTCGGCACAGTTGCTGACATACATGAAGTTAGGTCCGTGGCGTTTCGGCCTCTTGATCAATTTCAATGTTCCGGTGCTTCGAGCAGGAATTCGGCGGATGATTCTGTAAAAGCTTTGCACCACAAAGACACAAAGGACACGAAGAGAATCCCTTTGTGTCCTTTGTGTCTTTGTGGTGAAACGGTCTCTGCTAACCTTCGCGCATGCGTCTCGCCGTCAACATCGATCACATCGCCACCATTCGTGAAGCTCGGAAGAGCGACGAGCCGGATCCGATTGCGGCCGCGGTCATTTGCGAACTGGCCGGAGCGCAGGGGATCACCGTTCATCTGCGCGGCGACCGGCGTCACATGCAGGATCGCGATGTCGAGATTCTAAAGCGGACCGTGTCGACGCATCTCAACGTCGAGATGGCCGCGTCGCCGGAGATGGTTCGGATCGCGCAGACTGTGAAGCCGCATCAGGTGACGCTGGTGCCCGAGCGGCGCGACGAGCTGACCACCGAGGGCGGGCTGGATGTCGTGCTCCACTCGAGCAACATCGATAAGACCATCCGGCAACTTCTCGACGCGAGCATCGACGTCTCGATCTTCGTCGATCCCGATCTGGAGCAATTGCGCCAGTGCCAGAAACTGAAGGCGCCGCGCGTCGAGATCAATACGGGGAAGTACGCCGAGGCGTGGAAACGCGGCAGCGGCTGGGCGAACGAGTTGGACAAGGTTGCCACCGCCGCCAAAGCCGCGCGGAAGATGGGGCTCGCCGTTGCCGCCGGACACGGACTCGATTACCGCAACATCGACGGCATCGCCGCACTACCAGACGTTGAGGAGCTGAACATCGGACACTCGATCGTTGCGCGCGCGGCGTTGGTCGGGCTTGATCGCGCTGTGCGGGAGATGATCGCTTTGATGACGGCGCCGCGGAGATAGAAAAGCGAATGTTGAATGTTCAATGTTGAATGTTAAGTGTTGAATGGGCTTCGCTCGCTCCCACCTTCATTCAACATTCAACATTCAACATTGAACATTCAACATTAGCTTTCCGAAAGCTCGGCGAGCCCACGCCGAATCCGAGACAGCCTCCCCCGCTCCACCTTCCCTGAAAACCGCTCCGCCTCGTACATCGCGATGAGCGGCGCGAGCTCGGCGGCGGCGAGCGGATTCGTGATTCGCAATCGACTCAACGCCTCGGACATTGTCATCGACGGGCCGACATCGATGCCGAGAAGGTGGAGGTGGGCGGCGAGGAGATCGAAGAGCGAACGGCGGCGGTGCGTCATCAACACGATCGCCAGACCGGAAACGGCGAGCGCGATCAACAACGACAGGTAGGTGCGCAACGCGGTGGTGTGAAGCGCCGCGGTCATGGCTGCGCTTGCGTCGCGGACACGTTCGATCACGGCGACTGCCAGCGAGAGTTGATCGCCGAGGCCGTAGGTGAGGATGTGGCGATCCCAGAAATAGTTGATCGAATCCGCCATCGCCAGCGCGTAGACGCGCAGCAATCCTTCGTGCTCGTTGCCGGGCCGGAGTGACGCCGGCGTCGGATCGAAGGTCTGCCACGCCTTGCCATCCCATACCTCCACCCACGCGTGGGCGTCCTCGCGGCGGACGATGAAGTAGCCCGTCAGCGGATTGAGCGTGCCGCCGTAGAAACCGCCGACGATGCGCGCGGGAACGTTGAGCGCGGTCATCAGCGCAACCATTCCGGCCGCGAAGTACTCGCAATGGCCGCGATGCTCCTGAAGCAGGAACTGATCGACGGTCATCGTGCGGCCGATCGTCGATGGATCGGCGACATAGCGAAAGCGGCGCGACAGGTACGCCTCGATCGCGCCCGCCTGGCGCATCGGATCGGTTTCCGAGTCGGCGATCTGTTGCGCCATCGCGCGCACTTCCGGCGTCACGGGATAGTCGGAGACCGTGACCTTCTGCGGGCGTCGCGGCGCGGTCTCGCGCGCGAGCGCCACGTCGTACGCAATCGTGTCGCGATGCGAGCTCCACACCGTAAACACATCGCGCGTCGGCCCCTCGGAAAGCTGACCGGCGCCGGTGACTTCGTACGTGCCGACGGGAAGAAAAAGGCGGCTTCCGATCAGAAAACGCTGCTGCACACTGGCCTTGCGCGTGAAGCCGCCGGGACGGGCCACGCGCGTCGTGCCGTCGCTGCCGTCGAGCGGGATGAAATCGCGCCGGCCCTGAATCCAGGTGTTGTTCGCGAAGCGCTCGTAGATCGTCCCTTTCAATCGCAGCGGCGTGAAGAAGGGGATCGTCTCCGTTCCCATCCAGACGCGGCTGACCACCGTGGCGTCGCTGCTGATCGAGCGCGTTTCGTTGAGGTTGATCGAGTCGCTGAGTCCGGTCGTGGCGTTGCTCAACGGGCCGGTCATGCCCGGCAGCAGCGGATTGCGAACGCGCGGCATGAATGGGAAAAGGCACGTACCGATCGCGAGCGCGCCGACGACGTAGAACGCTGCCGCACGGCCGGACGCAGGCTCGGCGGTCCGCGTTCCGGTCATCGCCGCAGTCTCTTCGTGGCTGAGGTGCATCAGTTGCCGCAGCAGAAGGAAACCGAAGATGACGATGAACGGCAGGATGGCGATGTGCGTCGAAGTGGCCACACCGGCTGTGAAGATCAGCGACGCGGTGAGCAGACGCTGCGCGGTGTTGCGCGTCTGCGCCGATTCGATCGGCTGGTAGGCGGCGATGAAGAGGACGAGGTGGGTCGACGCGGCGATGGCACTGCGCGAAATCACCGCGGCGTCGATGACGTAGAACGGGACATAGGCGATGGCGAGGCCGCGCATCACGTTCGCCGGGATGATTTGGGGCGACTTTCCCAACGCCACGCGAAGTGCAACGATGATCATGACTGCGTGGAAAACGAACAATGGCGGCGCGGAGATCGCCTGCGTCGCGTAGAGCGGCAGCGCCGCGAAGATGGTCAGAAAAAGTAACTCGAGCTCGAATCTCCGGGAGTCGGGAGTCGGATGCCGGGTGTCGGAGACAGCGTCTTCCGCGATCGTTGTCATGCTCCGACCCCCGACACCCAACTCCCCACGCCAGGCGCCACCGTGAAAATCACGCTGTCGCGATCTACCGTCTGCGCCACAGGCTCGTGTGCCGCTTCCAGCAGCGCCAGCGCGCGGAACATCGAGGCGGCACCGTCGCGGTCGGAGCGCATCGTCACGTGCGGAATCGAGAACGCGACCTCGAGACCGCTTCGCAGCGCGTCATCGAGAAACGTCGCAGCCTCGCTGATCATCTCCTCGAACGATTCCTCACTCACCTCGGGCGGCCGATACGGATCGACCACGATGTGCACCGACTGCCCCGTCTCGACTTCGGTCTGTTTGATGATCCAGCGGCCGAGGGACGCGGACTTTTTCCAATGCACGCGGCGGAGCGAATCACCGCGAACGTAGTCGCGGAAAGAGTGGATGTCCGTGCCGCCGCCGATCCGATTCGCAGATTGCAGATCGCCGCGGTTGGGACGGAAGCGGTCGCGGGAAATGTCGTCGCCGAGGAGCCGCGGGAAGACGACCACGTCGCCGGTGAGGCGCGGACGACGTTTTTTCAGAAAAAACCCGAAGGGAAAGCGCGTGTAGAGATCGACACGCGTGAGATGCGTCAGGCCGCGGCGGCGGAAGGAGAACATCGCGTGCACGACTATTTCCTCGCGGCGCTTGATGAGCGGGAGGGAGAGCGGCGCGGCCAATTCGTCCGAGGTGACGATCACGTCGCGGACGTTCCAGATGCGGGAGCGGTTGCGAATGCGCAAGCGCCCGTGCGCGGGATGCATCGCCCACGCTTCATCGACGCCGTCGAATTCGACGACCAGTTGCTTGAGTCCGTCCTTCGAAGCGATACCGGAGAGCAGCAGACAGCCGAGCATCAGCGAGAGGCCGATGTAGAGCGCGTTGTTGCCGGTGTTGATGGCCGCGAATCCGATCACGACGGTGAAGATGACGAACGACGTCCCGATCCGCGTGAGGCGGACCACGCCATCGAACTGCCATCTCTCTTTCGTCACGGGCATGTGAATGTCGCGAGCCTGCGCGGGATTCCGTGCTCGCAGTTGCCTACACTTCTTGCATGAACCGCCGCTTCGTCATCCTCTCTGCAATCGCCTTCGCATGCTCGCGCGCATCCGGACAGATGCCGGCGACCGTCGCCGCCGCGAATGATCCGTTGCTGCAGCATCATCAGATTCGCATCGATCAGTTGCCAAAGCCTTACGCGACTCCCTCCTCCGGCAATCCCCCCTCGGTCGGCGCACCGCCCGCCAATGCGACGCTGCACGTGCCGCCGGGGTTCCACGTCTCGCTCTTCGCCGACAAGCTCGGCGATCCGCGGGCGATGCTTCTCGCGCCGAACGGCGACGTAATCCTTTCCGAGCCGGGCGAAGGAAAGATCACGATCCTGCGCGACGCGAATCACGACGGCGTGGCCGAGCAGCGCTTCACGTTTGCGAGCGGGCTGGATAACCCGTACGGCCTCGCCTTTCACGGCAAGTGGCTGTACATCGGTAACGAAGGCGCCGTCGTCCGCTTGCCGTACGCGCCAGGACAGACGGTCTCGAACGCGAAGCCGGAGCAGATCGCAACGTTGCCGTCCGGCGGCCACTCAACGCGCGGCGTGCTGTTCAACAAGGCCGGGACGAAGATGTACGTCTCGATCGGATCGCACTCGAACGTCAGCTCCGGCGAGCCGCCCGAGCGTGCGGCGATCGTCGAGTTCAATCCTGACGGCTCAGGCAAACGCATCTTCGCGAGCGGTCTGCGCAATCCCGTCGGCATGGCGTGGGAACCGGTAACCGGCGCGCTCTGGACCGCGGTGAACGAGCGCGATGGCCTCGGCGACGAGCTTGTCCCCGATTACGCGACCGCCGTCCAACCCGGCGCGTTCTACGGCTGGCCCTACGCCTACCTCGGCCCCAACGAAGACCCGCGGCGCGCCGGCGAGCATCCCGATCTCGTTAAGAAAACGATCCCGCCATCGGTTCCGATCCAGTCGCACTCAGCGCCGCTCGGCATCGCCTTCTACCAGGGCAGCATGTTTCCGCCGCAGTACCGCGGCCGCGCTTTTGTCGCGTTGCACGGATCGTGGAATCGCGCAAACCGCACGGGCTACAAAGTGATCAGCATTCCCATGAGCGGCGGAAAGGCCACGGGCGGATACGACGATTTCGTCGCAGGATGGATGCCGTCGGAGACGCAGCGTTCCGTTTGGGGGCGGCCTGTCGGCCTGCTCGTGCTGGGGGATGGATCGCTGCTGATCTCCGATGACGGCGGCGAAAAAATCTGGCGCGTTACCTACAAAAAATAGCGCCGCGGACGAGCGATCACGGCGCCTGTCTTGCACTAGCTCTTCGTGGAAAAACTGCGAACTACGAAAGGAAAAGCAGATGCCACGAAAAGGGAAATCGGTCGTCCGCAAAGCCGGAGGCGCCATCGCCCGAACGGCGCGGAAACTGACCGCGAAACTCGATCCACGCAAGCGCGCCGCGAAGACGGCTGAGGCGGCCAAAAAGAAGGTTGTCGCCAAACCGAAAACCGCGACGGCGCGCAGCAAACAGCCCCGCACCGACGTTCCGCTCGATCTGATCGCGAGTACCTACTCGCCGAGACAGACGAGTCTGAAAGCTTCGTTCCGCAGCGACGGCGGCGATCAGCAACTCGATCAGGAGATGCCGATCGGAGGCGCCGACCGCTGGCAGGACGAGGATCACTTCACCAACAAATCGGGCGACGCCCGCATCGGCACGCACGGCCGCAGCTACGAGCCGGGCGAGCGGAAGGCGTCATCCGAAACCGACAACAGGAGGAGCTAAAACATGGATACACCGATGGGCAACACAGGATTCGGCAGCAACAGTGGTTTCGATAAAGGCGCGACGCCGACGTCGACCGGCGGCACCGGCACGATGGCCTCGGCTTCCAGCGGCTACTGCCCAACCTGCGGCCAGTCGAAAAACAGTTCGACGACCAGCGGTCTGGAGCAGTTCCTCGGCAAACTCGGTATCAGCGACGAGATGGTCACGAACCTCAAGACATCGATGCAGAACGTCGACGTCGAGGAGTACCTCAACACCGCCCGCGACTTCCTCAAAGGCGGCAGCGACAAGGCCACGACGTACGCGAAAGAGAATCCCGGCAAAGTCGCAGCCGGCGTCGCAGTCCTCGCCGTCGGCGCAGGTCTGCTGATCAGCGCACTGAATCGCGACTAGCTTCAGCCCGTATGGGGCTGCCCGCGCAGCCCCATACAATGTTGCGATGCCGCTGGTCCCGGAGCTGAACGTCAGCGATCGCATCTGCGACGCCGGCGGAACCACCATTCACTACGTCGAAGCGGGACACGGTCCGCTGATCGTGCTGCTCCACGGATTTCCCGAGTTCTGGTATTCGTGGCGGCATCAGATTCCCGCGCTGGCCGCCGCGGGATTTCACGTGATCGCCGTCGATCTGCGCGGCTACAACGAGTCGTCGAAACCGCGCGAGGCTGCCTCCTATCGCCTTCCGGATCTCGCCAAAGACGTCGCCGCCGTGATCACGCAGAGCGGCGAATCGCCATGCATCGTCGCCGGCCACGATTGGGGCGGCGCGGTCGCTTGGCTGACGGCGATGCTCTATCCCGCACTGGTCCGCCGCCTGATCATCCTCAACTCACCGCATCCGGTCGCCTACCTCCGCGAGATGCGCCGCTCGGCGCGGCAGAAGTGGCGGGCCAAGTACCAGCTCTTTTTCCAGCCGCCGTGGCTCCCCGAGTTCCTGATGCGCCGCTTCCGCTACGCAATCCTCCGCCGTTCCCTCGCGCGCCTCGGTGCGTTCACTACCGACGAGATCGAACGCTACGTCGATGCGTGGTCCGAACCGGGCGCGCTCACCGGCATGACCAACTACTACCGCGCCATGCGCAAACGCAAAGGGATGCGCGGCCTCATGCGCCGCATCGACATCCCCACGCTCATGATCTGGGGCGACCTCGATCCGTTCTTCACCCGCGAGACGTTGCGCGATTTCGCCGAATACGTCCCCGACATCGGCATCGAGCACATCCCCGACTCCGGCCACTTCGTCCAGACAGACGCGCCGGGGAAGGTGAATGAATTGATGATCGGATTCGCGCGCGGATAACTACGCGCGCGCCGCTTTCCACTCCGCCCACTGCTCATCGAGCGACCCCGTGAAATCGCGCTTCGGATTCCAGCCGAGTTTCTGGCGCGTGGCTTTGCTGGAGATGCGCTGGTCGACGGCGAGGGCGTCGGCGAAGGGGCCGTATTTCTCGCGGGCCACTTCGATGGGGACGGTCTCGATGACGCAGCCGGTGGCGACGGCGAGAGCGCAGCCGAGGAGGGTGTCGTTGGTGTCGTCGACGGCGTGGAAGATGCCGGTGGCGCGCTGTTCGGTGATGCGGACGTAGCAATCGGCGAGGTCGTGGAGATTCACCATCGCCCACTGATTGTTGCCGTCGCCGACGAGGTAGACCGGCTTCTTCTGCTCGGCCGATTCGAACCAGCCGGCGCAGAGGCTCTGCTTCCCGCCGTAGACGCATCCGGGGCGGATGACGGCGCTGCGTCCGGTTGCGAGCGCGGCCTGCTCCTGCGCCGGACGCCAGGCCACGATCGGCAGCGGATCGGGAGGCGTCGATTCATCGGCGACGTCAAAGCCGGTGTTGCCGCAGACCCATACGCCCGAGGTGTAGACGAAGAAGGCTTGCTGCGCGGTGAAAACGTCGAGCGCGATCTGGTTCAGCGCGGGCGCGTCGGCTGAATTCGATTGTGCGATGTGAACGATCGCGTCGTAGCTGCCAAGGGAATCGGCAAGGGACGGAAGCGATGCGAGATCGCCTGCCACGATGACGACGCCGAGGTCGCGGAGCGCTTTTGAGTCCGTTTCCGGGCGCACCAGCGCGGCGACGTCGTGACCGCGTTCGCGAAGAGCCGGGGCGACGGCGCTGCCGACGTAGCCGGTAGCGCCTGTAATGAAGATCCGCATTACTTCTTCTTCTCCATGGCGCGCTTGAATGCCAACGCCATCGCGCTTTCGCCCGACTCGTTGTCGCCGCGCTCTTCGGCGAACTTGACGTACTCGTCGCGCTCGGCTGCGGCCTTGGCGGCTTCGTGCGAAAGCGAGATGCGCTTGCGCTGCGGGTCGATGCTCATGATGCGGACGGCCAGCTTCTCGCCCGCCTCGTGTGCGCGCGACGGATCGGCGCCCGGCGCGACGGAAATCTCGGAGTTGGGAATCAGTCCCGTCAGACCCGGCTCGATCTGGACGAAGATGCCGGGCGCGCCACCGTGATCGACGGTGCCTTCGACAACCTTTCCAGCCGGATAACGCTGCGCGGCGCCGTCCCATGGATCGCGCGTGGCCACTTCGCGGAGCGACAGCGAGAGACGCTTCTTCGACGCGTCCACTTCGCGAATCCAGCCGGTGACGCTGGTGCCGATGGCGATGTCGGCGTCGCCCTGTTTCACGCCGAACGGGAGCTGCGAGTAGTGAACGAGCCCGTCGATGCCCGGCTCGACTTCGACGAAGAGACCGAAGTCGGTGGTGCGAACGATGCGGCCGCTGAACTGCGTACCGGCCGGATAACGGTCGGCGACATCGCTCCAGGGATCGGGCTCCTGATCCTTCATCGACAGCGAGATGCGCTTGCCGTCATTTTCGACTTTGATGACTTTGACTCGCACTTCCTGTCCGACCGCGACCACTTCGTTCGGATCGGTGACGCGGCGGCGGCTCATTTCCGAGACGTGCAGTAGTCCATCGATTCCGCCGAGGTCGACGAATGCGCCGAACGGTGTGATGGTCTTGATCGTCCCAGTCAACTCCGCGCCGGGCACGATGTTCCGCCGGGTCTCCTCGGCCTTCGACGCGTTCGCTTCCTTCAGCAACGCGGCGCGCGAGACGACGATGCGCCGTCCGTCGTCGGAGAGCTCCGTGACGCGGAACTCGTACGACTGGCCGATGAACTGATCGGGGTTGTCGATCTTGCCGAGAGCGATCTGCGAGAGCGGACAGAACGCGCGCAGGCCGCCGATGTTGACGTCGAAGCCGCCCTTGTTCCGCGCCGCGATTTTCCCTTCCACGGGCAGACGGTTCTCGTACATCTGACGGAGCAGGTCGAGCGACGCTTTGCCCTTCGCAAGCTTCCGCGAGATGCGGATGTCGGGAGAGGTCTTGACGACTGTCCCTTCCACGGTGTCGCCCACATCGAGGCCGTCGAGCTCGTTCGCGGCCATGACCGCTTCCGAGGGGCCGCCGTAGGAGACGAAGGCATCGTCGCCGGAGATGGAAACGATCTGTCCTTTGAGCAACTCGCCCTGCTCGGGGGTCTTGAAATTCAGGCTCGCTTCAAACGCCTCAGCAAACGTTGCTTCGGCGGTTTCTCTACTCTGGGTCATGGATCGTAAAGCCTTTCAGTGGGATGGATCTCAGGACGGCGAGATCGGTTGGGCAGCGTATCTTACTCGAAGCCGGGACGCCCGGCGGCGTTGATTGCCCGAGGCTCAGTCAACGATGCGTAAGGAAAGATTCTTCCTCGGCGGTTCACCACGTTTTCGCACAACTTTTTCTGACCGTCGCGAGTGCCTAAAAAATATTTTCGCGACCCCTTGCGCGCCGCAAAACGCGGACCTAGATTAAGGCTCCCTGACGCGCCGGATGCTTCATCGCAGATGTCAACGGCGAGTCGGGTGGTTCCGAAGCGCGATGGGTTTCGGGACTGCCACGCGGATGCATCTTTGCTGCTGTCAACGCGCGGCGAACGGTTGCGACGGGCAAAGGACGCCGGGACCAAAGTCGGTTCGAATGCCCTCTGGTGGCTGTTAACGGATCGAGAACGGGCTCGCGAGATCAGAGATCGCGAGCCTTTCCTTTTCTCCCCTCTGTTACGATTCCGCGCATCCCTGACCACGCCATGACCACGCGTCTTTTTCTCGTCCGCCACGGCGCGACCGAGCTCAGTGCCGAGGATCGCTTCGCGGGAGCGATTGACGTGAAGCTCTCCGACGAAGGACGCGAACAGGCCCGGCTGCTCGGGAAACGGCTGGCCTCCGATCCTCTCGATGTCGCGTTCGCCAGTCCGATGACGCGGACGATGGATACGGCCCGGCTCATCGCGGCGCCGCACCAACTCGAAGTCACGCCGATCGACGGGCTGCGCGAGATCGCACACGGACGCTGGGAACGGAAGACGCGCGCCGAGGTCGAGCAGGAGTTCCCTGAGGAGTACGCGCGGTACGAAACCGATCCGTACTCTTTCGCCCCGACCGAGGGCGAAAGCGGGCTGCAGGTCACGGCGCGAGCGCTGCCGGCGCTGCTGAAGATCGTCGAGGAGCATCCGGGCCAGCGCATCCTGGTCGTCTCGCACAAGGCGACCATCCGGCTGCTGCTCAGCTCACTGATTGGATTCGATCCTCGCAAATACCGCGACCGGCTGGATCAGAGCCCGTGCGCGCTGAACATCCTCGATTTCAAGGACATCACCTCGCCGCGCCTGACGCTGTTCAACGACACGTCGCACTACTGCTTCGAGGTGCCGAAGGTGCCGCAGAACCGGCTGTCGAAGACGTGGAGCGGCAAGCCGGCGTAAAAAGGCTTTTCACCACAAAGGACCAGAGAAGACAGCGATCAGTCTTTGTGTCCTTTGTGTCTTTGTGGTGAAGCGGTTTCGTCTACCGCTCGCCGCCGCCGAAGACAACCAGGCCGAAGGCGACCGCGAAGAGCGTATAGACGGTCGCGAAGACGAGCATTGGCCATGCTTCGTGTCCGCGCAACGCGAAGCGATCGAGCGTGATCGCGCCGACCGCGAAATTGAGCAGGTTACCGACCGCGATCGGGCGGTTGTAGATACCGCCGACACGACTGCCCTTGGTCATCCAGTTCGTCATGGCGAATCCGAGGAGGAGAGCGGCGCAGAGTTGGACGAGCGGCGGCAGGAATGGCGAGGACGGGATGCCCGCCGCGCGCAGAATCTCGTCCGGTGCGAAGAGCGCGGCAACGCCCGCGATGCCGAGGAAGAGCGCGCTGGCGGCCATTAGTGCGCGCGTTTTCATGCAGTGGCGTGGCGCACGTTGAACTTGCGCTCGACGTGGATGACCCCTTCGATGTCGGCGATCGAGCGGATCACGCGCTCCATATGTTTCAGGTCGGCGATCTCCAGCGTCAGTTCGGCGGTGGCTTTGCCGTCGTTGACGCGGCTGTCCATCTGGCGAATGTTCGTCTTCATATTCGCAACGGTCGAGACCACGCGGGCCAGGATGCCCTGGCGATCTTCCATGACGATCTCCAGCTCGACCTGAAACTGCGCCTGACGCTGGTCGGCCCATTCGACGGCAATCTGGCGATCGGCGTTGAACATCAGATTGCGGACGTTCGGACAGTTCGCGCTGTGCACGGCCACGCCTTTGCCGCGCGTGATGTAGCCGATGATCGGCTCGCCCGGCAGCGGCTTGCAGCAGCCGGCCAGGTACGTCATCAGGTCGTCGAAGCCGCGGACTTTGATCGCGGGCGAGGTACCGGTGAATGGAAAAATCTTCCGGACGGCGCGGCTGATGACGCCTTCATCGACCGGCGGCTGATCCTCTTTCGCGAACCGTTCGACGATGGAGCGCGCGGAGATCTTGCCGTAGCCGACGTCGGCGTAGAGATCGTCGAGCCGCGGCAGCGCGTACTCCGCGAGCACGGCGTCGAGCGCATTCTCGGACACGAGCTTCCGCCACTGCACTTTGTAGCGTTTGGCCTCTTTCTCGATCAGCTTCCGTCCGAGCTCGATGGAGCGATGCTTCTGCTCCGTGTTCAGCCAGTGGCGGATTTTGTGGCGGGCCCGTGAGGTCACCACCATGTTCAGCCACTCGCGCGACGGCGTCTGTGTCGGATTCGTGAGCACTTCGATGATGTCGCCGTTCTTGAGCATCGTCCGCAGCGGAACCAGCTTGCCGTTCACGCGCGCACCGGAGCAGTGATCGCCGACGTCGGTGTGGATGCGGTACGCGAAATCGAGCGGCGTCGCGCCGCGCGGGAAGGCGAAGACGTCCCCTTTCGGCGTGAAGGTGTAGACCTCGTCCGGATAGAGATCGATCTTCAGCGAGTGCATGAAGTCGCGCGGATCGGTGATTTCGTGCTGCCACTCCACGAGCTGCCGGAGCCAGAGAAAATTCGTATCGTCCGGCTGCGCGCCGACGCGCCCTTCCTTGTACTTCCAGTGAGCGGCGATGCCCTGCTCGGCGATCAGGTCCATCTCGCGCGTCCGGATCTGCACCTCGAACGGCTGGCCCTTCTCCGCGACGACCGTCGTGTGCAGCGACTGGTAGAAGTTCGGCTTGGGCATGGCGATGTAGTCCTTGATCCGGCCGGGGACCGGTCGCCACATCTGATGAATGATGCCGAGGGTCGCGTAGGTGTCTTTGAGGCTGGGGGTGACGATGCGGAAAGCGAGGTAGTCGTAGACCTGGCCGACGTCGATCTCCTGGCGCCGCAGCTTCGTCCAGATCGAGTACATCGACTTGACGCGTCCGAAGACGTCGCCGTTGATGTCGTTCTCGCGCAGTTTGGCGGTCAACGTTCCCTTGATGCGCTCGACGATGTCGCCGGATATCGACAGCTTCTCGTTGACGGCGCGCTGGAGTTCGTCGAACTCGCGCGGGTGCATGTGGCGGAACGCGAGGTCTTCGAGCTCGCTCTTGAGGCGTCCCATGCCGAGGCGGTTGGCGATCGGCGCGTAGATCTCCATCGTCTCTTTGGCAATGGATTGCCTCCGATCCTCGGCCAGGAACTCGAGCGTGCGCATGTTGTGAAGGCGGTCGGCGAGTTTGACCAGGACGACCCGAAGGTCGCTGACCATCGCCAAAAGCATCTTCCGGAAAGTCTCGGCCTGCTGCTCCTCCTTCGAGACGTACGCGTAGCGCGAAATCTTGGTGACGCCGTCGACCAATTCGGCCACGTCGTCACCGAAAATTTCCTGCAGCGTCTCCTTCGTGGTCAGCGTGTCTTCGAGGACGTCGTGCAGCAGGCCGACGGCGATGGAGGTCTCGTCGAGACGCATCTCGGCAAGGATGTAGGCGACGTTGAGCGGATGCACGAGGTACGGCTCGCCCGAGCTGCGTACCTGTCCGCGATGCTCGCGCGCCGAAAAAACGAAGGCGCGGTCGAGCAGTTCCTCATCGAAGTCCGGCTTGTAACTCTCGACCTTGTCGAGGATGTCTTCGAAGCGGAGCATGCGGTTTGTGATCGTAGCAGGGTGTGGGGGTGTCGGGTGTCGGGTGTCGGGAGTCAGAGTGGGCGGGCAGGTGATGGCAGATGGCTGTTCGTTCTTAGATCATCGCCGCGACCGGATCTACGCTCTCGACACCCGACACCCGACACCCGACACCCAACCCACAAACCCGGCACTCCTCTTGCTCCGTCCGCTCTCGGATGCCGGTTGCAGTGGCGTGGGGCCATGAACCTGCCGGTGATTAACTGAAACGTGAGGCGGTGATCAACACCGCATCACACAACATGGAGGTACTTGTCGTGTCCAAGCGTTCGTCTCAATTCGTAGCGTTTTTCCTTGTCCTCGCGTTTGCGGCCATTCCCGCGTTCGCCGGTCCGGTCCCGTCGAAGACCGCGGCCGATCAGAGCATCGACCAGCGCGCCGCCGACCTGGCGCTCGTGCGTGACGTCACCGCGAACGAGCAGGTTGCCAAGGTGCTGACGGACCGCGGCTTCACCAAGGAGCAGGTCAATCAGCGTCTGGCCCAGCTCTCGCCGCAGGACCTCCATCAGCTCGCGCAGAACATCGACCAGGTGCAGGCTGCCGGCCTGACGCGCCAGGAATGGATCTGGATCGGTATCGGCGCACTGGCCGCGTTGATCCTCGTCATCGCACTCGGCTGATATTTTTTCGACGTAATTTTCGGGGCGAGCGGTCTTTGGCCGCTCGCCTCGTGTTTTGAAGGAGAAGCGAAATGTCGAATGTTGAATGTTCAATGTTGAATGTTGAATGTGGCTCCGCACCAACCCGCCGCCGCGCGGTTCGGTCCTTCATTCAACATTCAACATTCAACATTCAACATTCAACATTGCTCCTTCTGGTGATGCTCACGGGATGCATCACCGTCACCCCAAAAACCCAACACGCCAGTCCCACAGCGACCGTCATCCCGAACGTCCCCGAACAGCACTGGGGCATCGAGTCCTGCGGCGCCGGATCGCTGTCGACCGTTCTACAGCACTACGGCAACACGACCTCGATGCAGTCGTGGGATGCCACACTTCCGAAAACGCACGGCGGCGTCCTGACCATCGACATGCTCCTGGCCGCGCGCAAAGCCGGCTTCGACGCGCAACTCGTCACCGGCACTCCGGCCATCATCGAACAGGAGTTGCAGCAAGGACGTCCCGTCATCCTCATGCTGCAGGTGGTCGACTCGCCCGGCAAGCACTACGACTTTTTCCACTACATCGTCGTCGATGGTTTCGATCCCGCCTCGGGCTTGGTCCGCACGCAGTTCGGCGACGGCAAAGGACGCTGGACGACATTCGACCGCCTCGAGAAAGCGTGGTCGGGCGGCGGCCACGCGGCCATCCTGATCCATCCCGGCAACGCTTCCGACGCTCTTCGCGCCGCGGTTGCGCTCGAGGAAGCCGGCAAGTACGCGGACGCCGCGGCAGCCTACCGAGCCATCCTAACCCAGCATCCTGAGTCGCTCCTCGCCTGGACGAACCTCGGCAACGCGGAAGTGCAACTCGGCGATCGCGCCGCGGCCGAGGAGGCGTTTCGCAAGGCGATCGCGGTCGATGGGACGTCGCGCGACGCGCTCAACAACCTCGCCTGGCTCCTCTATCAATCAAAGCGCTACGACGAAGCTGAGTCGCTGGCCCGGAAGGCCGTCGCGCAGCACGGGCCTGATTCGTACATGGTCCTCGACACGCTTGCGCGCGTCCTGGCCGCGAAGGGTTCCTGCAACGAAGCGATGACGACGTTCCGCGCCGCGATCGACGCCGTGCCGCAGACGCAAGCTGCGGCGCGCAGCGATCTCGAAAAAGCGATGACTGAGGCGCAGACGAGCTGCCGGTCGTAGCGGTCGCGCGACCGACGTATCATCCGCCGCGTGGCTGCGAAGCTCGTTCCCCGCATTCGCGTCGTCGCGGACGACACGATCGTCCTCGGGCCGGGAAAAGCGGACTTGCTCGAAGCGATTCACAAGTCCGGCACACTTCGCGACGCTGCTTCGGCAATGGGCATGTCGTACATGCGCGCCTGGAAGCTCGTGCGCATCATGAACGAGGCCTTTCGCGAGCCGCTCATCGCCATGACTCGCGGCGGAACCGAAGGCGGCCGCGCCGAACTGACGCCGTCCGGACGCGCGGTCCTGAAACTGTACCGGCGCATCGAGCGCGAGAGCGCCGCCGCCACGCGCGAGTCCTGGAAGACGCTCCGAAAGATGCTGCGCTGACCGATATACTTGACTAAATATATCGACCAGTGCTTTCCTTTGTCATGCGCGTCATGGCAATGGCACTGATCATCCTCACCGCGGCAAGCGCGATGGCGGACGACAGCGCCATCGAAGCGCGCCTCAGCAAACTCGAACAGGAAGTTAACGCTCTCCGTCGGGAGAACGAGCAGCTTCGCCGCGACCTCGGCGTCGAAGTCGTAGCGCGCCAGAGCGGCGTCAAGATTGCCGGGAAGGAGGAAGCCCTCCAGTTCGGCGGCCTGGTGCAGGTGCAGTCCGAGGCCGGCGATACGGGCGACGCGCGTTTCTCTGATGGCAACGACCGGCTCTACCTGCGCCGCGCGCGGATCAATGCGACCGGACGCTTCCTCGAGGAGTTCAACTTTCGTGCGGAGCTCGAACTGGCCGGCAGTCTCGCCAACGCGACTGGCCTCCGCGCCCAGCTCACCGACGCCTACATCAACTGGAACCGCTTCGATTCGGCCAACGTTCGCGTCGGCCAGTTCAAGACGCCGTTCGGATTCGAGCAGTTGTATCAGGATTCCCAGCTCACCTTCGCCGAGCGCTCGCTCGCCAGCGATCGGCTGACGCCGGGGCGGCAACTCGGCGCGCAGGTGGGCGGCGAGTATTGGTTCGATCGTTTCAATTGGACCGTCGGAGTTTTCAATGGCAACGGCATCAATCAAAACTTCAACGACAACGACCACTTCCTGGAGATGGGCCGCGTTTCCGTGGCGCCGGTCAGCGGCCGGTACTTCGATCAACCATCGCGCTGGACGGTCGGCATCGACAGCTTCCGCTCGCGCGACGCCAACGTGAGCGTGACTCCCGAGTTCGGTATCGATTCGAGTCCAACAAGCGCCGCAAAGGACAACCTCTTCGCCGGAGTGCGGCGCGGCATCGGATACGACTCACAGGTGCAATTCGGACCCGTTGAAGCGTGGGGCGAATATCTGCAGGTCACGTTCGATCCCGCCGACCGGCTGCCGCTCCGCCATCTGAAATCGAACGGCTGGTCCGGCCAACTCTCCGCGTTCGTGATCGAGAACAAATTGCAACTGGCGGCGCGGCGCGATCGGTTCGATCCGAACACGAACACCGGTCACAACGAAACCAGCACGACGACGCTCGGCGCGAACTGGTACTTCAAACAGAATGACATCAAACTGCAACTCGACTGGCTGCGCAGCGATGTTCCCGGCGTAACCAAAGCGCAGCAGAAATGGATCGCACGCTTGCAGACGGTGTTCTGAGGATCTGATGACCCGACGGTTTTTCCTCCTCCTTTGCTCTTTCACACTCGCCGTGCCGGTGATGGCGGCCAACCTGCGCGTGTCCGCGGCATCGAGCCTGACCGATGCGCTTCACGAGATCGGCCGCATCTACCACCACGACACGGGCGACACGCTTCTCTTCGACTTCGGCGCATCGAGCACGCTCGCGCGGCAGATCGCCGAGGGAGCGCCGTCGGATGTTTTCATCTCGGCGGATGAATCGAAGATGGATCAGCTCCAGCAGCGCGGATTCATCATCAAAGCGTCCCGCCGCAGCATCCTCTCAAATACGCTCGTCATCATCGTCCCCAGCGACAGCAATCTGAAGATCAACGGCGGCGCCGACCTCGCTGACGACGCCATCTCCAACATCGCCGTCGCCGAGCCGCAGAGCGTTCCGGCCGGCATTTACGCGAAGGAGTATCTGCGCAAGCTTCACGTCTGGGATCGCATCAAAGACAAGCTCATTCCGACCGAAAACGTCCGCGCCGCTCTGGCCGCTGTCGAGTCGGGCAACGTGCAGACGGGAATCGTCTACCGCACCGACGCGCTGATTTCCCGCTCGGTCCGGATCGCCTTCGAAGTGCCGCGCGCGGAGGGTCCGAGGATCTCGTATCCGGCCGCGATCGTGGGCGATTCGAAGCAGAAGGCCGCAGCACAGCGCTTCATCGACTTCCTCCAGACGCCGCCCGCACAGGACATCTTTCGCAAGTACGGTTTCATCATCAAATGACGGCTGAGGAGTGGCGGATCGCGGCGTTCACGCTGGAGATGGCCGCCACGGCCACTCTCCTCATTCTGCCGCCCGGACTCCTCCTCGGATGGTTGCTGGCGCGGCGCAACTGGCCGGGAAAATCGCTCGTCGAAACGCTGCTCACGCTTCCGATCGTGATGCCGCCGGTGGCGACGGGCCTGCTCCTGCTGCAGACGTTCGGCCGGCGCCGGATGCTCGGCAGTTTTCTCGATCGCATCGGCATCGATGTCGTCTTCACGTGGAAGGCGGTCGTGCTGGCGATGATGGTGATGTCGATCCCACTCTTGTTGCGCGCCGCGCGGACCGCGTTCGAAGAAGTGAACCCGAGACTCGAGCAGATCGCGGAGACGTTGGGAGCGTCGCCAGTGCGCGTCTTCTTCACCATCACCCTTCCGCTGGCGCGCCGCGGCGTTGCGGGCGGCGTCGTGCTGGCGTTCGCGCGAGCCGTCGGCGAATTCGGAGCCACCATCCTCGTCGCGGGCGACATTCCCGGCCGGACGCGAACGATCGCGCTGACGATTTACGAGCGGGTTCAACTCGGCCACGACAGCTCGGCCTACCGGATGGTGGCGCTGTCCGCCATCATCGCGTTCGCGGCGTTGTGGACGAGCGAGACGCTTCTCCGGCCGCGGCGCCGCGCATGAAGATCACGCTCGACGACGTACGGCTTCCGCTGGCTGAATTCGAGCTCGCGCTCACCGTGGAACTGACGGCGCCGCTGGTCGGGATCGTCGGCCCGTCCGGAGCGGGCAAGACCTCGCTGCTCGATCTCATTGCCGGCTTGCGAAGGCCTGCCGCCGGCAGAATCGCGTTCGATGACGAGCTTGTCGACGACGTTGCCACCCGGTTGCACGTTCCCTCGCGGCATCGCCGGATCGGATATGTCCCGCAGGACAACGCACTGTTCCCGCATCTGAGCGTCGAGCAAAACATTCGCTACGGCACGCGCGACGCGCTGCAAACGGACATCCTCGACCTGCTGGAGATCAACACGCTTCTTCCGCGCCGCGTCACCAGCCTTTCCGGCGGCGAGCAGAAACGGATCGCGTTGGCCCGCGCGCTGATGTCGTCGCCGCGGCTGCTGCTCCTCGACGAACCGCTTGCCGGCATCGACCGTCCGCTGCAATCGCGAATCCGCGGCTACCTCGAAGAACTGCACAGCCACCTCGCCGCGCCGATGCTGTACGTGACACACGACCGCGAGGAGCTGGCGCGGATCGCCGGGCAGACGATCGAGTTGAACCGCGGTCAGCTCGTGACGTTGTAGTCTCGGCGGGTGATGTTCTCGAAGCGCGCCCCATGGAATGCCGCTGTCAACCGGCTCACGATCGCGCGGCAGGCGTATCGCGGCACGCTGCTCGATCTGACGAACTCCAACCCGACCAAAGCCGGGCTTTCTTATCCGTTCGATGAACTGGCCGAGGTCATGGGCCGGGCGGCGAGATCAACGTACGATCCGCAGCCGCTCGGGATCGCCAGCGCGCGTGAGGCGGTGGCGCGCGAGTTGTCGTGCGACGCCGACGACGTCGTCATCACCGCGTCGACGAGCGAGGCGTATTCGTTTCTCTTCAAACTGCTGTGCGATCCAGGTGATGCGGTGCTGACCGCGAAACCGTCGTATCCGCTGCTGGAGCATCTCGCCGGGCTGGAGTTGATCGGCCTCCACTACTTTCCGCTCGAGTTTCACAAACGATGGGAGATCGATCCCGGGCGCATTCACGGCTTGCTTACCGATCGAACGCGCGCAGTGCTCGTCGTCAATCCGAACAATCCGACCGGCTCGTACGTCTCCACGATTGAACAGGGTGCGATCGCGAGATTCGGCCTGCCGGTGATCTCCGACGAAGTCTTCCATCCGTTCGCACTCGGCGACGGTGCCCCGTCATTCGTGCGCGATGACGTGCTCACTTTCACGCTCGGCGGACTGTCGAAATCCGCGGGACTGCCGCACTACAAACTCGGATGGATTCGCGTCAGTGGCCCCGGCAAATCCGATGCGATCGGCGCGCTGGAACTGATCGCCGACAACTTTCTATCCGTCGCCACGCCGGTTCAGGTCGCGTTGCCCGAGTTACTGAAAATCGCGCCGGCCATTCGCGAAGCGATCCAGAAACGGACGTCAGCAAATCTCGCGACGTTGCAGACGATCATCGCAAACGATCCCGCTGCGACAGTACTACCGGTGGAGGGAGGTTGGTCCGCCATCATCCGCGTTCCGCGCATCGAATCCGACGAAGCGCTCGCGCTGCGCCTGATCGAAGAGCACGGAGTCGTCGTTCATCCCGGGTACTTTTTCGATTTCGACGCGGACGGCTACATCGTCGTGTCGTTGCTGACGGAGCCGGAAATCTTCAACGAAGGGATCGCCCGCATCATCGCGGCACGTTCTTGAACCGGTCCGCCTCGCGGCGCTCGCGTTTCGTCGGCCGTCCCGCACCTCGCTCGCGATACACCGTGCCGCCCGTATCGAGTTTCGGCTGCACCGGCGTCTCGTCCACGTACATCGTCCTCGCCAGCTCTTTCGCCTGCTGCCCGTCCGGCACGCCCTTCACCACCACACGACGGAACGTCTCGCCGGAGTAGAACTCAACGATGTCCTCCGCGCGCACCGGCGCGGCAGGTTTCACGCGCTGCCCGTTCACTTTCACGCGGCCGCCGCGGCACGCGTCCGTAGCCTCCGTGCGGTGCTTGAAGAGGCAGACATGCTTGAGCCAGTTGTCGATGCGATATCGCTGCGAGTCGCTCATTCGGAAGAGGTTATAATCCGCCGCCATGATCAAAGCGGACATCGTCAACAAGGTCGCGGAAACATCCGAAATTTCGCGCGTCAAGGCGGCCCAGGCGGTCGACACCGTGATCGAAGGGTTGCGCAACGCGCTCGCCCGCGGACAGCGCATCGAGCTCCGCGGCTTCGGCGTTTTCCAGGTCAAGCAGCGCAAGAAAGGGATCGGACGCAACCCCAAAACCGGCGTCGAAGTGAAGATCCCGCCCGGCAACACAATCCGCTTCAAACCCGGCAAAGAACTGCGGAACCTTCTGTAGTGTCCGAGACCGTTCTCGTCCTCGATTTCGGTTCGCAGTACACGCAGCTCATCGCCCGCCGCATCCGCGAACAACGTGTCTACTCCGTCGTCCTTCCGTTCGATTCAACGATCGACAAGCTCCGCGCGCTGAATCCGAAAGCGATCATCTTCTCGGGTGGTCCGCAGTCCGTGTACGCCGAGGCCGCGCCGATCTGCTCCAAGGACGTATTCGACCTCGGCGTACCGATCCTCGGCATCTGCTACGGCATGCAACTCACCGCGTATCTGCTCGACGGCAACGTCGAAGCTTCATCCGAACGCGAGTACGGTCGCGCCGAAATCGACGTCACCGCGCACGACTCTCCGCTCTTCGCCGGCACGCCCGCGCACCAGCGCGTCTGGGCAAGTCATGGCGACAAAATCCTGCGCGCACCCTCCGGCTTCCGCACCACCGCATCGTCCGCCAACGCTCCGATCGCCGCGTTCGAGAACACCGACCGGCAGTGCTACGGAATCCAGTTTCATCCCGAGGTCACGCATAGCGAGGCGGGGACCGCGATCCTGCGCAACTTTCTGTTCGACATCGCCCACTGCACTCCATCGTGGGACCTCGGCGACTACCGCAAACGCAAAGTCGAAGAGATCCGCGCCACGGTTGGAAACCGGAATGTCATCGCTGCCGTGAGCGGCGGCGTCGACTCCTCGGTCGCCGCTCTGCTCGTGGCCGAAGCGATCGGCGATCAGCTCACGGCCATCTTTGTCGACAACGGCGTTCTGCGGAAGAACGAAGCGACGCAAGTCATGTCGCGGCTTTCCGAAGGCTTGGGCATGCACATTATTGCGGTTGACGGACGCCAGCGTTTCTACGGCAAGCTGGCCGGCATCGAAGATCCCGAGACCAAGCGGAAGAAGATCGGCAACGAATTCATCGCCATCTTCGAAGAGGAAGCGAAGCGGATCGCGGGCGCCGAATTTCTCGTGCAGGGCACGCTCTATCCGGACGTCATCGAGTCGGTCTCGATCAAGGGGCCGTCCGCCGTGATCAAGACGCATCACAACGTCGGCGGCCTGCCTGAAAAGATGGGCCTCAAGCTCATCGAGCCGGTCCGCGAGCTGTTCAAGGACGAAGTCCGCCAGCTCGGCATCGAGCTTGGGCTGGAAGAAGAATTCGTCTGGCGCCATCCCTTCCCCGGCCCCGGTCTGGCCGTACGCATCCTCGGCGAAGTCAACGCCGAGCGGGTGGCCATCCTCCAGAACGCCGACGAAATCGTGATCGACGAGATCCGCCGCGCCGGTCTCTATCGCGAGATTGCGCAAGCGTTTGCGGTGCTCCTGCCAGTGCGCAGCGTCGGCGTCATGGGCGACGAGCGGACCTACGAGAACGTGGTGGCCGTCCGGGCGGTGTCCACGACCGATTTCATGACCGCCGACTGGTACCGCATGCCGCACGACCTGCTCGACCACATCAGCCGCCGCATCGTGAACGAGGTCCGCGGCATCAACCGCGTGGTTTACGACATCTCCTCGAAGCCGCCGAGCACGATCGAGTGGGAGTAATCGGGCCTCGAAGCTACAGGCCGTAGAAAAATCAGGCCCGTCAGGGCGGATTTCCTCTCAGGCGCTCAGGAGATTTCGAAATCTGTCCTTCTGGATGTTGCCGATTGGCTGCGGAAAGACTATTTTGTTCCAATCCAATCTCGGTAACGCGCGGCGGATGACGCAGACCATCCCGGTGGAGACATCCGTGGCGCATAGCAGGAGGCGAATCTATGAGTGCCCACGTCCGGTCCCGGGTTTTATGCTCCCTCTTCGTTGCGATGCTCCTGATCATCGTTCCCCTCACAGTGTTCGCGGCCACCCAAAGCCCCGAGCCCGTTGGCCGCATGACGGCAAACGCGGCCGGCCTTTCGTTTCAGATCGGCTCCGACAACGAGAGCGTGACTCTGACGATCAGCGGTCCGAACAACTTCCAGTACTCCCATCAGTTCGCAGCGGCGCGCAGCATCTCGCTGCGGCTCCGGGACATCGGCGCCACGCTGCCGGATGGCTCGTACACCTATGAAATGCGCCTCTCACCCCGCGTTTCCGATGGCGTTCGCTCGCAGCTCGCTGCCGCCCGTGAGAAGGGCGACGACGCCGCTCTCGAGCGCATCCGCAATGATGCCGGCCTGAGGGAGATGCCGTCGCAATCCGGCGCCTTCACCATCATGAACGGCTCGCTGATCTCGTCGGACGTCAACGAGCCGCCGTCCGGTCCGCGGGACAAAGTCGCCCTGTCGAACGGCACCGGCACGGCGAAGTCGCAGGCGGTCCACAACGCGCCGGTGCGCGCGCTCGACGTCGTCACCGCCGACGACGCCATCATCCAGGGCAGTGCCTGCATCGGCCTCGACTGCGTCAACAACGAGTCGTTCGGCTTCGACACGATCCGCCTCAAGGAAAACAACACGCGCATCAAATTCGATGACACGTCGACGTCAGCCGGGTTCGCCAATCACGATTGGCAGTTGACGGCGAATGACTCCGCCAGCGGCGGCGCGAACAAGTTCTCCGTCGAAGACATCACCGCGGCCACAGTCCCGATGACGATCACCGGCTCGGCTCCGACGAACTCGATCTTCGTCGACAGCACCGGTAGAGTTGGCTTCCGTACCTCAACTCCCGTTCTCGACCTTCATGTCGCCACCAGCAACACCCCGGCGATGCGTCTGGAGCAGAACAATAGCGGCGGCTTTACGGCGCAGACGTGGGACGTGGCGGGTAACGAAGCGAACTTCTTCGTCCGCGACGTCACCGGCGGCTCGCGCCTTCCGTTCCGCATCCGTCCCGGCGCGCCGACCAGCTCGGTCGACATCGCCGCCAGCGGCAACGTCGGCATCGGCACGGCCAGCCCCGGAGCGAAGCTCGACATCGGCACCGGCGCCACGGCGCGTGGCGGCTTCACCAAGTTCCTCATCGGCAACGGCGGAGACACGGCGCAGATGGAGTTCTACGGCACGAGCAAGAGTGCCGCGATCTCCTATGACGGAACGTCGATGGCGTTCTTTACGAACGGCTCCAGCTTCGTTCAGGCGCTGACGCTCACGAATACCGGCAACGTCGGCATCGGCTCGACCGCCCCCGGCTCGC
>JAFAOU010000237.1 GCA_019247495.1 Acidobacteriota bacterium | reverse complement strand
TCGTCTTCGCGTTCGTCACGCACGCCGTGCTTTACCTGCAGTTCCACGCGTACGCAAAGCACTTCCGCAACGAATCGTCGCAGCCGCTGACGATGATGGCGCCTCCATCGAAGGTCCCGCCAACGCCGCGCCTCCAACCGTTCCCGAATAAGCTCGTCAACGGACAGGACCTGCCGCCGAACACGAACACCCCGCTGACCGACATGGCCGACATGCGCGCCGCCGAAGAGGAGGCGCTCAACAAACCCGGCTGGGTCGACAAACAAAAAGGGATCGTGAGACTGCCCATCGAAACCGCAAAACAGCTCGTCGTACAACGCGGCCTCCCGGTGGTGCAGCCATGAAGTTTTGTACGAAAGTCTTTTCACGCGGAGACGCGGAGTCGCGGAGCAAACCGCTTTTCTCCGCGCCCCCGCGTCTCCGCGTGACCGTTTCTCTTTTGATGCTCGCCACACTCCCCCTAATCGCGGAGAACTCCAAAACCCCACCGCAACTCCCGGGCAAAGTAGCCATCACACAAAACCTCAACTCCCAGCTCCCTCTCGACCTCATGCTTCGCGACGAAACCGGCAACGTCGTGAGACTCGGCCAGTACTTCAATCACGGCAAGCCCGTCCTGCTCAACTTCATGTACTACCGCTGCCCGATGCTCTGCCCCATGGTCATGGACGGAGTAACGAATGCGCTCACCGAGCTTCGTTTCGACATCGGCAACGAGTTCGACGTCGTCACTATCAGTATCGATCCGCGCGACACCCCCGAGCAGGCCGCCATGAAGAAGACGCAGTACGTCAATCGCTACGGCCGCTTCGGCGCCGCAAACGGCTGGCACTTTCTGACCGGACCGGAGAGCGCCATCAAGCGGCTCACGAACATCGCCGGATTTCAGTACGCGTACGACATCAAGATGGACCAGTTCGCACACGGTGCCGTCCTGCTCGCCGTCACGCCGCAGGGCCGCGTCTCGCGCTACCTGTACGGCTTCACCTACCAGCCGCGCGATCTCCGCCTCGCGCTCGTCGAAGCCTCGGCCGGAAAAATCGGCACCGCCTCCGATTCCATCCTTCTCCTCTGCTATCACTACGATCCGGCCACCGGCCGCTATAGCCGCAGCGCGATGAACTTCGTCCGCGCCGGCGGCGTAGCCACCATGCTTGGCCTGTTCGGCTTCATCTTCATCATGATCCGCAAAGAGCACGCTCGATGATGCTTTCCGATTTCCCGCTGTGGCCGGACCAGGCCTCGACTGTCGCGCCGGGCGTCGACGCGCTGATGACGTTCATGTGCGTCGTCACCGGCGGCGTGTCCATCCTGATTTTCATCGTCATCTTCTACCTGGCGCTCAAGTACCGCCGCACGCCGGAGAACCAGATCGCCCAGGATTACGAGCCGCCCAAAATTCTCGAGGCGGCCTGGATCATCATCCCCTTCCTGGTCTTCATGGTCATGTTCGTCTGGGGCTCGTGGCTCTACTTCCGTATCCAGCGCGTCCCCGACAACGCCCTCGACATCTACGCCACCGGCAAGCAGTGGATGTGGAAGTTCCAGCATCCCGGCGGCCAGCGCGAGATCAACACGCTGCACGTTCCCGTCAATCGGCCGATCCGCATCACGCTGGCTTCCGAGGATGTGATCCACAGCCTGTACTTCCCGGTGTTCCGCGTGAAGGCCGACGTCCTGCCGAACCGCTACAAGACCATGTGGTTCCAGGCCACGAAGACCGGACGCTTCCACATCTTCTGCGCCGAGTATTGCGGCACGCTGCACTCCGGCATGACCGGCTGGGTGGAAGTGATGGAGCCGACCGACTATCAGAAATGGCTGGCCGGCGGCGCCGAAGGATCGCTGGCATCGCAGGGCGAGAAGCTCTTCCAGAAATACGCGTGCAACACCTGCCACACCAATGACGCAACCGGACGCGGACCGATTCTCGCCGGCGTCTACGGCACGCCGGTCACGCTGACCGATAACAGCACGGTCGTCGCCGACGAGAACTACATTCGCGAATCGATTCTCAATCCGCAGGCGAAAATCGTCCGCGGCTTCACCGGCATCATGCCGACCTTCCAGGGGCAGGTCAGCGAAGACGATCTCCTCAAGCTCGTCTCGTACGTCCGTTCCCTCGGCGCGCAGAAGAGCGTCGTCACGCCGGTCGAATCACCATCATCGAAACAAACCAGCGCCGGCTCGCCGCTCAACCCGGGCGCAGGCATTCCGCCGCAGCAGCCGAACGAAGGTAAAAAGCCATGAGCACAGTGACACTGCACGACGTCCGCTTCGTCGAGCCCGAGGGGACGAGGAACTACGTGACGCACGACTATGGTGCGTTGTCGTGGCTCCTGACCAAAGACCACAAGCGGATCGCCATCCTCTACCTCTTCTCCATCACCGCGCTCTTCATCCTCGGCGGCTTCTTCGCCGTGGCCATGCGCATCGAGCTGCTGACGCCCGAAGGTGACCTCCTCACCAGCGACACCTACAACAAGTTCTTCACGCTGCACGGCATCGTGATGATCTTCTTCTTCCTGATCCCGTCGATCCCCGCGGTGCTCGGCAACTTCCTTTTGCCGCTGATGATTGGCGCGAAGGACCTGGCCTTCCCGAAGATCAACCTCCTCAGCTGGTACCTCTACATGATCGCGGCGGTGATCGGGCTGTACATCATCATCACCGGCGGCGTCGACACGGGATGGACGTTCTACACACCGTTCTCGACGCAGTACTCGAACACGCACGTCTTCGGCGTCACCTTCGCGGCGTTCATCGTCGGCTTCTCCTCGATTCTCACCGGCCTTAATTTCCTGGTCACCATCCATCGCATGCGCGCGCCCGGGATGACCTGGTTCCGGCTGCCGCTGTTCGTGTGGGCCATGTACGCGACCAGCATCGTCCAGCTTCTCGCCACGCCGGTCCTCGCGATCACGCTGGTCATGCTGATGTTCGAGCGGGTCGTACACGTCGGCATCTTCGATCCGGCCCTCGGCGGCGATCCGCTGCTCTTCCAGCACATGTTCTGGTTCTACTCGCACCCCGCCGTCTACATCATGATTCTGCCGGCCATGGGCGTCGCCTCCGAGGTCGTGGCCGCGTTTACGCGCAAGAAGATCTTCGGCTACAGCTTCGTCGCCTACTCATCGCTCGCGATCGCCTTCCTCGGCTTCCTGGTGTGGGCGCATCACATGTTCGTCTCCGGGATTTCCGTCTACTCGGCGATGATCTTTTCCTTCCTCAGCTACTTCGTGGCCGTCCCCTCGGCCATCAAAGTCTTCAACTGGACGGCGACGTTGTATCGAGGATCCGTCGCGCTGTTGACGCCGATGCTCTACATCCTCGGCTTCATCGGCCTCTTCACCATCGGCGGCGTGACGGGACTCTTTCTCGCCGCCATCGGTCTCGACGTCCACGTCACCGACACCTACTTCGTCGTTGCGCACTTCCACTACGTCATGGTCGGCGGCGCGGTGATGGCGTACATGGCCGGCCTGCACTATTGGTGGCCGAAAATCACCGGACGGATGTATCCCGAATGGTGGGCGCGGCTCGCGGCGCTGCTGATCTTCGCCGGCTTCAACCTGACCTTTTTCCCGCAGTTCGTGCTCGGCTACCTCGGCATGCCGCGCCGCTACCACGCCTACGCGCCGGAGTTCCAGGTGCTCAACGTGATGTCTACCGCCGGCGCCTCGGTGCTCGCCGCCGGCTATGTACTGCCGCTGTTCTACCTGCTCTGGTCACTCTGGTTTGGCCGCAAGGCCGGTCCGAATCCGTGGGGCGCCGTCGGACTGGAATGGGCAACGTCATCGCCGCCGCCGATGGAAAACTTCCACGAGACTCCCGTCGTGACGTGGGACGCCTACGACTATC
>JAFAOU010000017.1 GCA_019247495.1 Acidobacteriota bacterium | reverse complement strand
AACCGCGCTGTTGGCGGAGTCCACACCAACGCGATCGGCTATGCAACGATTGATGTTGTGGCGAGTTGTACGTCCCGCTCGCCGGCTGATCCGCTCTACTACACGAACGACCTTCTCTTCGACAACGTCCTGTTCGGGGACTACCAGCACCTTGAACCCCATCCAGCCGGAACGACCGCTAACGCCTTCGATGCGGCCGGCAATCCGATGGTCCACATTCGGGCCGTGCCCGAGGGTGGAGGTGCGGGGTCCAACGTAGGCACCCGGCTGCCATACACGTTCTACGACCGCTACACGCCGGCGGCGGCGCGGACAATCGACCGGCGGCAACCGCTCCCCTCAACGTTTGCAGCGCGCTACATTCAGGGTGGCATAGCGTTGTTTGCGACGAACCTCACTATCTGGCGCGAGAGCTTGGGCAACGGCACCTGTGCGGACGCGCCAGCGTCCGCAAACCTGATCGTTTCGGAGATCGTCAAATTCGATGAGCACGAAAATCCCAACACTGCCCAGCCTTGTCCAACTCTATGCCCGTCATCGCCGCTATCAATGCTCAACGCCGCCTCCTCGACCTCGTCAGCTTCATTTATTTATCCGCAACTTTCGACCGCCGACGCCGGTGGTTGGATGTACCTCAACCTCAATAACGGAGGCAGTACGAGCTACTCCGTGACAAGGGAGATCGGAGGCGAGCGGCTGCCGACGAATGCGCGGACGAACCTGTCACCCCTCGGTTCGAATACCGTCGGTCCGCGCCCCAGCCAGAACTGGGTGACCGTCACGCTATTCGGCAGTACCGCCGGCGGGAACCGCCTGACGGGCGAGTTCGACGCAGCCCCCCTCGGCAACGGCTGTTCGCCCGCAGTTACACCGTTCGCCGTGATCGCCCCCGCCGGCAACGTCTTCGTCTGCCCGCCCGGCACGACGCTCACCAACGGATCGAGGCAGCCGTGCGCGGGTACCAACATCAATCCGCCGCCGTGATTCAGTGAACAAGCTCTCGCCGAAGAACCCCGGGACGAAAACAATGAAATGCCTATCGCTTCTACTACTCCTGTTCGCTACGTCCGCGTTTGCCGCCTCCCCGTCGACGGTCAACAACGACGACTCCTGTGATGTGACGGTCGGCCCGGCCGCCACACTGCTCCTGCCGTACTTCGAGGTCGACTTCGTCAACCGTACGCAGGACACGCTTTTCACGATCACGAACGTGACGCGCTATCCGCAGATCGCTCACGTCACGATCTGGACGGACTGGTCGTTCCCGGTTCTGAGCTTCAACATCTATCTCACCGGTTATGACGTGCAGGGAATCTCGATATACCAGATTCTGGGCGGAACGATCGCTCAGCCCAACGGGACCGGCCCGACCATCGCGCAGACCCAGCCGACTGGCGTTGGTTCGTTGTCAGCCGGCTTCACCGCCAACCCGAACTTTGCTGGTGGGGGCGCCTCGATCAACTGTTTGAACCAGTCGGGGGCACTCAATCCAGTACTCGTGGCCGCGTTGAGAACCGCTCTCACCACCGGCGACTACAATCCGGGCGGCTCCGCAGCTTGCCCGAACAAGGTCGGCGGCGTCCATGCAAACGCGGTCGGATATGTCACGATCGACGTCGTTTCGAACTGCTCGCAGCAACTGCCGACGGACCCCCTCTACTACTCGTCGTCGATTCTGTTCGACAACGTCCTGATCGGCGACTACCAGCGGCTTGGACCGAAAGCGGCCGGAACCAATGATCTGTCCTTTGATGGCGGAGTCAATCCTCTGGTCCATATCCGAGCAGTACCCGAAGGCGGTGGCGTCGGATCGAGCGTCCAAACGGCGCTGCCGTACACGTTCTACGACCGGTACACGCCCTCGTCGAGCCGGGGTATCGACCGCAGGCAGCCATTGCCGTCGACATTCGCGGCGCGGTTCGTTCAGGGCGGGCTGGCCGCCTTGCGGACAAACCTCAACATCTGGCGCGAAGGATTTGGAAGTGGGAGCTGCACCGATGCCGAATCGTCAGCGACGATGGCCGTGGCGGAAGTCGTACGCTTCGATGAGCACGAGAACCCATTTACTCTCGGAAGCGTCTCGCGACCGCAGCTGGCGGCAACCTCCTCGACGTCGTCGTCGAATTCTTTCTATCCAGCAATGGCCAGCTCGGACCTCGGCGGCTGGTTCTACCTCAATCTGAACAATGGCGGCAGCACAACCTACTCGGCCACGCAGAATGGCCTCGCCCCGGTGGGATCGTCGACGACCTCCGGTCCGCGTCCGAGCCAGAACTGGGTAACGGTGACGTTGTGGGGTACTCACCTCCACGGCAACCGGCTGGCGGCGGAGTTCGACGCAGCCTCGCTCGGAAACGGTTGCTCGCCTGCTGCCTTCCCGACCTCCGCGGCACCGATCGGTCCTGCCAGCGGAGTGTTCGTGCATCCGTCTGGAACGACGGTCGCGGACGGCTCCGTCGCTCAGCGTAGTGAAACGACGGCAACCCCGGTCCCCCAAGTTGTTTCGGCCGAACGAAGGAGAGCAGCGAGAACTGGGCCCGGCTCGTCGATCGCAAACGACGACAGTTGCGACATCAAAGTCGGCCCCGCCGCGACGCTGCTCCTTCCGTACTTCGAAGTCGATCTCTCGGGCACGTCCGGACAGACGACACTCTTCACGGTCACAAACGTCGCGCGATACCCGCAGATCGCACACGTCACCCTCTGGACCGACTTCGCCTATCCGGTGATGACCTTCAACCTTTTCCTGGGCGCATACGACATCCAGGCCATCGATCTGGCCGATGTCCTTATCCGAAATGTGGTCGCGCCGCCGAACGGCGCCACGTCAGGCACCACAGCGACCAACCCCAATTTCCGCGCCCCAATCGATTGCGCCACGATTCCCGGAGTCGTCCCGGCGGCCATCATGTCCGAGGTGCGCAGAGCGCTGACGACTGGCGGGACGAGCTCATGCAACCGCGCTGTTGGCAGCGTCCACGCCAACGCGATCGGCTACGCAACCATTGACGTCGTGGCGAGTTGTACGTCCCGCTCTCCGGCCGATCCGCTCTACTACACGAACCACCTTCTCTTCGACAACGTCCTGATCGGTGACTACCAGCAGCTCGGGCCGCATCCGAGCGGAACGACCGCGTCGTCGTTCGATGCGACCGGCAATCCGATGGTCCATATTCGGGCCGTGCCCGAGGGTGGAGGAGCGGGCTTGAATGCAGTCACCCGGCTGCCGTACACGTTCTATGACCGCTACACCCCGGCCGGGACACGGACGATCGATCGCCGCCAACCGCTCCCCTCAACGTTTGCTGCACGCTACATTCAGGGTGGCACAGGGGCGTTTGAGACCAGCCTCACCATCTGGCGCGAGGGCTTGGGCAACGGCAGCTGTGCGGATGCGTCGGCATCCGCAGACATGATCGTCCGGGAGATCGTCCGATTCGATGAGCACGAAAATCCCAACACTTCCCAGCCTTGTACAACTCTATGCCCGCCACCGCCGCTACCAATGCTGAACGCCACATCCTCAACCTCATCAGCTTCATTTATTTATCCGCAACTTTCGAGCGCCGACACCGGTGGTTGGATGTACCTCAATCTCAACAACGGAGGCAGCACGAGCTACTCGGTAACAAAAGAGATCGGAGGCGAACGGCTGCCGACGAATGCGCGGACGAACCTGTCACCCCTCGGTTCGGGTACGGTCGGTCCGCGTCCGAGCCAGAACTGGGCGACCGTCACGTTTTTCGGCAGCGCCTTTGTCGGTAACCGCCTGACGGGCGAGTTCGACGCAGCCCCCCTCGGCAACGGCTGTTCGCCGGCGCCAGTCTTAGGGGCGTTCATCGGCCCCCCGGGCGGCCTCTTCGTCTGCCCGCCCGGCACCGCGCTCACCAACGGATCGAGGCAGCAGTGCACGGGCACCAACATCAATCCACCGCCGTGATCACCGAACGGCCATCGCGCCGAAGAGATACAACGCCACGCCGCGAAGGATGTAGATCGCCAGCAGGAGCAGCAGCGGGGACGACCAGTCTGCGCGGCGAAGAAGAAGAGAAGCCACGAGAAGATGATCCGGACCAGGACGATCCATTGAATCAACTGCAGAATGATCAGGAAGCGCCAAATAAGAATCGCTAAGTGGCGTAATCTCATAAATTGGGTCCCGCACCGAGAAGGAGAGGCAATGAAGAACTTGGTGGCGATCACCCTACTGACGGTTTTGACTACGGGCTCCGCATTCGCCGGGACTCGCGACAACGACGATACTTGCGATGTCAAAGTCGGTCCCGCTGCGACGTTGCTCTTGCCGTACTTCGAGGTTGACCTGCAGAATCCCGCCGGGCGCACAACGCTCTTCACGATCACGAACGTGAGCCGCTTATCGCAGATCGCTCATGTGACGGTCTGGACCGACTGGTCTTTCCCGGTCCTCGACTTCAACATCTTCCTGACCGGTTATGACGTTCAGGGCATCTCGCTGAGGCAGGTACTCGTGCAAGGC
>JAFAOU010000029.1 GCA_019247495.1 Acidobacteriota bacterium | reverse complement strand
ATCGCCGCTGCGCTCCAGCGTCACCGTCACGCTGCCGCTGTTCTCGGCCGCGTCGTACACCGGCTGCGAGAAACGAACATACGACGGCGGATTCGCGCAGACGTAGGCGAACCCGCGCACCGTTCCCACTCCCGCGTTGCTGCGAATGTCCACCTGTACGTTGAAGCTGCCGCTCTTCGGAAAGACATGCTCGATCGCAGCATCTCCCTGAACGACCGCGGCCGGAGTTCCGTCGCCGAAGTCCCACGTTAGCGTGTCGCACGAGTCGATCACATACGGCGCCGGACACGGGCCGGGATAGAGCGGGATGTAGCAACTCCCGGCCCGCGGTGCGACCGAGAAGCGGATGGGAGTGTCCTGCAGGCAGGGAGTGCCGGCGTTACAGGCGGGCGAGTGAAAGTCGACGGTGTGGGACGAAGCCGGAGTGGTTGCGCCGCAATCGCCGAAGACGCGAACGGCAATCAGCAGGAGGACGAGGGCGGCAGCGCGTCGCATGCCGAAGATACGCATGCGGTAACACGAACGTCGCGCCGGCACGGCCGGCAGCGCTGGTTGCCAAAGGCTCCGCCACCAGTAGAGCGAGTTTTAGCGCTCCCTCTACACCGTGTTGCTGAAATCGAAGGGCGACTCGTCCGCGAATGGATCGCCTTCGCCGGAGACCGTGAGGCCCTGCTCCATCTCTTCGCGGGCCATGTCCGAGGTCGACTGGATGCCTTGCAGCTTGAGGCGGAACTCGTCCGGATTCGAGGCGCGGCGCAGCGCTTCATCGAGCGTGATCAGGCCGTTTTTGTACAGCACGTACAGCGACTGATCGAAGGTCTGCATGCCGTACTGCGACGTGCCCTGACCGATGGCGTCCTTGATGAGCTTCGTCTTCTCTTTGTTCTCGATGCAATCCCGGATGAACGCCGTCGAGATCAACACCTCGGCCGCCGGAACGCGCCCGAGTCCATCCGCGCGAGGCAGAAGGCGCAGCGAGACCACGGCCTTCAGCACCGCCGCGAGTTGCAAACGGATCTGCTTCTGCTGGTGCGGCGGGAAGACGGAGATGATGCGGTTGATGGTCTCCGTTGCGTCCATTGTGTGCAGCGTCGACAGCACGAGGTGTCCCGTCTCCGCCGCGGTGAGCGCCGTCTCGATCGTCTCGTAGTCGCGCATTTCGCCGACGAGGATGACGTCGGGATCCTGGCGCAGCGCCGACCGCAGCGCCTGCGAAAATGACTTGGTGTCGACTTCGATCTCGCGCTGATTGACGATCGACTTCTTGTCGCGATGCAGGAACTCAATCGGATCCTCGACCGTCATGATGTGTTCCGTGCGATGGCCGTTGATGTAGTCGATCATCGCCGCGAGCGTGGTCGACTTGCCCGAGCCTGTCGTCCCCGTGCAGAGAATCAATCCGCGGCGCTCCTCGGCGATCTTCTCGAGTACCACCGGCAGCATCAACTCTCGAATGCTTAGGATCTTGACCGGGATGACGCGCAGGACCATGCCTACCGTGCCGCGCTGCTGAAAGATGTTGCAGCGGAAACGTCCGAGGCCGGGCACCGAGTAGGCGATGTCGATCTCGTAGTTGTTCTTGAACTTTTCCTTCTGCCGCGACGACATGATCGAGAACGCCATCGCGATCGTGTCTTCCTGCATCAGCCGCTTGAGCTCCACCAGCGGCAGCAGTTCGCCATCGACGCGGATGACCGGATGCGACCCCACCTTGATGTGAAGGTCCGACGCGCGCCGTTCGGCAGCAATTTTCAGCAGGTCGTTGATATGCACGAGTTCTCCTCGGAAACGCGCATTTTACGCCATCCCTGCTTACAATCCGCGGCCTCATGACTTTGACCCGACACGACGATCTCTCGCTGAAGTACGTGCTCAACGTTCCCGGTGGCAAACGCGATGATGCGGCGTTGCCGCTCGTCGTGGTCATGCACGGCCGCGGCGCGGACGCGAACGACCTGGCCGACCTCGCGCCGATGGTCGACCACGGCTATCGCTTCGTTTTCCCGAATGCGCCGAAGAAGTTCGAGCCGATGCCGGGCTATTCGTTTGGATATTCGTGGTTCGACGGCTGGCCTCCGGAGGGCGATTCGATCGTGCAGTCACGCGAGAAACTGCTCGCGCTGATCGACGGACTGGTGGAGCGCTATCCGACGCCCGAGGGGAAGATCGTGATCGCGGGCTTCTCGCAGGGCGGGCTGATGGCCATCGATATCGGCTTCCGAACGAAGCAACAAATCGCCGGCATCGTCTGTATGAGCGGTGCGATCTATGAGGCGGATCAGCCACCGCTACGCAATCTGCCGGTGCTGCTTGTTCACGGAACCGAGGACGACATGGTTCCGCTGTGGCACGCGCAGCGGACTCGGCTCGTGCTCGAAGAAAACGGCGTCAGGCCGGAGTACCACGAGTTTCCGATGGCCCATCACGTGACGAACGAATCGATGGCGGTGGTGCGCGCGTTTCTTCGGCGCGTGTTGAGCGACTAAATCCACAACGCGCGCAAATCGATCTCGACCGCGTCGAATGGTTCGGCGCGCACGACGTCATCGCCCCCATAGTTGCCGGCAACGACCCATCGGCCATTTTCGAGCCTCAGAACCTCGAGCGTTTTGTCGACCGGGTCGACCAGCCAGACATGCTGGACCTGATGCTCCCTGTAGATCGGCAGTTTCTTCACCCGATCGATACGCGCGGTGCTCGGCGATTGCACCTCACACAACCAGTCGGGAGCGAGATCGAATGCCGCAGCATCGGGGAAAACCGGCATTCGTTCGCGACGCCAACCAGCCAGATCAGGAACGATGGCGTTTGCGCCAAGATGCAGTTCGGGTTCAACGACGATCCACCACCCGCCGGGCCCTCCGTCACCGCTGTCGAAGGGATTGATGAGCTTTGCGAGGAGAATACTGCTCGCTCGCGCATGTCTCGAAGCGGGACGCGGCGAGGTGTAGAGCTCTCCGTCGATCAACTCGGCGACGAGGTGATCCGGAACCTTCAGCAGGTCGTCGTACGTCGCCGGTCGCAGCGCCAGTTCCGTCATTCGCCGGAATGATACCTCCGCGTCTCCGCGTCTCCGCGTGACAACGCTATGATTCGCGGCTATGAACAATCGTTTCGCCGAGCTCTATCCGCAGCATCTCGAAACCGTCAAGCAGCGCCACGACAAGGCGCTGGCCGAGACCGGGTTCGACCACATCATCATTTTCGGCGGCGAGATTCACATTCAGTTTCTCGACGACACCTACTATCCGTTCAAGGTCAATCCGCACTTCAAGGCGTGGCTGCCGATCGTCGACAACCCGCACTGCTTCATCGTCTACACGCCGGGGCAGACGCCGCGTCTCGTCTATTACCAGCCGGTCGATTACTGGTACAAGCCGGCCTCGGCGCCGAGCGGATACTGGACCAGTCACTTCGACATTCGCGTCATCGACTCGCCCGAAAAAGCGAAGGAGCATTTCCCGAAGGACGGTCGCAGCGCGTTCGTCGGTGAACCGAACGATCTGCATGGCGGCGAGGTCAATCCTGAGGCGCTGCTGAACGCTCTGCACTTCGAGCGGTCGTGGAAAACGGACTACGAGATTGCGTGTCTCACCGAGGCCAACGTTCGCGGCGTTCGCGGACATCGCGCGGCGGCGAAGGCCTTTCGCGAAGGGAAATCGGAGTTCGAAATCCACATCGACTTTCTGCTCCACTCCAGCCAAGCCGAGGAGGAGTTGCCGTACGGCAACATCATCGCGCTGAATGAAAACGCCTCGGTGCTCCACTACCTCAACCACATCCGCGAGCAGCCGGGCGATCTTCGCTACTCCTTCCTCATCGACGCCGGTGCGCAGTACCACGGCTACGCCTCGGATATCACGCGCACATATGCGCGCGACGAGAAGGGCGAGTTCGCGCAATTGATCGCGGCGATGGACGCGATGCAGCAGAACCTCTGCACGATGGCCAAGCCGGGCATCAACTACATCGACATCCACATGGCCGCGCACAAAGGCGTGGCGACGATTCTTGCCGACTTCGAATTCGTGCACGGTCTCGATGCCGCTGGCATCGTGGAGAAGCGAATCAGTTCCGCCTTCTTCCCGCATGGCGTCGGACACTTCCTCGGCCTGCAGGTTCACGATGTGGCCGGATTCCACCAGGATCGTGCCGGCTGCATCATCGCCAAACCGGAGGGGCATCCGTATCTGCGGCTGACGCGCATCATCGATCCGCGCATGGTCTTCACGGTCGAGCCAGGCCTCTACTTCATCGAGTCGCTGCTCGCGGAGTTACAAGCGGGCGACAACGCGAGGTACGTGAACTGGACGAAGGTGGACGAGTTCCGCAAGTTCGGCGGGATTCGGATTGAGGAC
>JAFAOU010000009.1 GCA_019247495.1 Acidobacteriota bacterium | reverse complement strand
TTCACGTCGACGACGTACATGCGCTCCGAGGTGCCGCCGATGTCGAGGCCGCGGCGCTGGCCGATGGTGAAGTGGTAGTAGCCGTCGTGAGTTCCGATCACCTTGCCGGAGACGTCGACGATCTCGCCGGCGCCGTCGCCGGGTGTGATGGCGGCTTCGCGCTCCACGATTTTCGCGTAGCTGTCCGTTTGCGGGACGAAGCAGATCTCGTATGACTCCTTCTTCCGCGCGACGTTCAGCCCCGCCTCCTCGGCCACATCGCGCACCTCGGGCTTGGTCATTTCGCCGAGGGGGAAGAGTGCGCCGCGAAGCTGCTCCTGCGTGAGCTCGAAAAGGAAGTACGACTGATCTTTCGCCAGGTGCAGCGCCTTGCGCAGCTCGAAGCGGCCGTCGGCATCACGCGTGATGCGAGCGTAGTGACCGGTGGCGATTTTCTCGGCGCCGATGGCGCGCGCTTTCTCGTGAAAGAGATCGAACTTCACGTGCGTGTTGCAGAGCACACACGGACTCGGCGTCAGGCCGCTGAGGTACGACTGCACGAACGGCGCGATCACCTTCTCGTGAAAATTCTGCTCGAGGTTCAGCGTGAAGTGCGGGATCTCCAGCTTCCACGCCACGCGCTTCGCATCGGTGAGATCGTCGATGGTGCAGCATCCGCCGTAGGTCGTATCGGCGTTGGTGAGGTTGTCGTACATCTGCATCGACAGACCGACCACCTCGTGTCCGGCGGACTTGAGGATGTACGCGGCAGTTGACGAATCGACCCCGCCCGACATGGCTACTGCGACTTTCACGGCGCTCCGAGAAGCGCCTGCGCCGCGAGTGAAATTCCGTCAAGGCACCTGTTGTGCATGCCTGAGGTCGCGTGGTCCAGTCAGGCGAAGAAGTGGCGGGGAAGGCTCAGTGCGTGCTGGTCGTCGACGACGACCCGAGCATTCGCCGGATGATCGTTGCGGCGCTCAAGCGCGACGGCTACACCTTCTGCGAAGCGCCGAACGGCAAAGAAGCGTTGGAGCTGATGCGGAAAGAGCATCCGAACGTGGTCGTGCTCGATCTGATGATGCCCGTGCTCTCCGGCTGGGACGTGCTGCAGGCGCGCGAGCTCGAGCCGGAACTCAAGCAGATCCCGGTCATCGTCATCAGCGCGAATCGCGCCCCCGAGGTTGCCACGGCAGTCGACAAAGGCATTTGCGCATTTCTGCCGAAGCCGTTCGACATCGGGGCGCTGAGCGCGCTGGTGCGGAGCTGCCTGCCGATGTCGGGCGCGCGAAGCGCAACGGCGGCCGGCGGTGACGCCGAAGTTCCGGCCTGCTAGGATTCCCGCCATGTGGGTTTGCATCATCATGGGAAGCGATTCCGACGCCGAGGTTATGGGGCAGGCGTGTGCGGCACTCGATGAAGTCGGTGTTGCGTACGAGATGAAAGTCGCCTCCGCGCACCGCAGTCCGGATCGCACGAAACAGATCGTCGCCGATTCCGAGCGCGATGGTGCAGGCGTCTTCATCGCCGGCGCGGGGATGGCGGCGCATCTTCCGGGCGTCGTTGCATCGCTGACGACGAAGCCGGTGATCGGCGTTCCGCTCAGCGGCAGCGCGCTGCAGGGTGTCGATGCGTTGTATGCCGTGGTGCAGATGCCGCCGGGAATCCCGGTGGCCACGGTCGCCATCGGCGGCGCGCGCAACGCGGGTGTGCTGGCGGCGCAGATCATCGCGCTGTCGGACGATGCGCTTGCGGCGCGTTTGCGCGAGCAGCGCGTAGCGATGGCCGAGGCGGTGGCGGCGAAGTCGAAGAAGGTGGAGAAGTCGACGAGACGCTAGTGGATTAGTCGATTAGTGGATTCGTAGATTAGTAAAGGGCGGCGCGCCACTCCTCGAATCGACTAATCCACTAATCTACGAATCGACTGATGTCCCACCATCATCACCAGACCAGCGGCTCGGTGGCATCGCGCAAGCTGCTGATCGCCTCGATCGCCACCGCCGCGTTTGTCGTCGTCGAGATCGTGGCCGGCATTCGCGCGAACTCGCTCGCGCTCATTGGCGATGCACTTCACAACGTCACCGACACGCTCGCGCTGCTGCTCGCGCTCTTCGCCGTGCGCGTGGAGCGGCGGCCGGCCACGAGTGCAAAGTCGTATGGATGGCATCGCGCCGGTGTACTTGCAGCCTTCATCAACGCCGGCGCCCTGGCAGCGTTCACCATTTTTCTTTTCGTCGAGGCGGCGCAGCGTCTGCGCGCGCCGGCGAACGTCAACAGCGGCGCGATGCTCATCACTGCGGCCGCTGCGCTCGTCCTCAACGGCACGATCACGCTCTGGCTACGCGGCGAAGGGCGTCACGAGCTCAACATCCGCGGCGCCGCTCTGCACATGCTTGGCGACGCCATCTCCTCGGCGGGCATCATCGCCGCGGCCCTGCTCATCCGCCGCACTGGCGCGCTGTTCTGGGATCCAGCTGTCTCGATTGCGATCGGCGTGCTGATTCTCTGGAGCAGCTGGGGCATCCTGCGTGAGGCCATCAATCTGCTGCTCGAAGGGACGCCGGAAGGGATCGATCCCGAGGCCGTGACGAGGGCGATTGCGGGACTCGATGGCGTCGACGGAGTTCACCACCTTCACATCTGGGCCCTCGGCGCATCACGTCCGGCGCTGTCGTGTCACCTGATGGTCGGCGACATTCCGGTGCGCTCGACCGGCAATCTGCTGGCGCGCATCAACGCGATGCTTGAGCACGAATACGGCATCGGGCACACGACGATCCAGTTCGAATTCGCAAGTTGCGATGCGGATGACCCGTACTGCGTTCCGTACGGAGAAAACGCGAAGAGCGACGCGTAAGCCACGGAACGCTGGCGTCCCGCCGGCTGGATCGGCGGCGTCCTCGCCGCCGAATGGGAGGCTTGCTGGGGGTCGTGTTACCAGCAAGTGTTGAGGGTTTGGCGGTTCGGCGGCGAGACGCCGCCGGTCCAGCCGGCGAGGACGCCAGCGCTCCGGCCGCGAGTCTCACAGACCCGTCTTCGCGCGAAGCGCCGCTTCGTGCGCGCGGGCGCGTTCGAGCGCGGCTTCGAGCGCGCGGACGACTTCCTGCGCGGATGTGAGCAGCTCTGCGTTCGCGTCGCGGGCGGACCGTTCGTCCGCGACCATCACGCCGAACGGATCTTCTTCCTCGATCGAAACATCGAGCGGATCAACCTCGAACGGCGACACCGTGATCGTCTCCTCGGCATCGAACTTCGGCGTCGACTTCATCGACAACTTCGGTGTCCCCGCGGACATCTGCGTCACTCCGGCCTTGGCCGACATATCCGGCGCCTCGAGCTCCGGCTCCTCGTGCAGCGTCGTGTCGACGTTGTTCTTGAGATTGTCGAGAATGCGTGCAACCGCGGCGCGCAGCGTGGCCGTCACGCCGGTGCCGGTGATCGCGGAGGCCTCCACGGTCGGCACGCCGTTCGGATTGAGATAGCCGTTCATCGTTTCGACCGAGTCGACGTTCGGCAGATCGCGCTTGTTGTACTGATAAACGAGCGCCACCTTCTGCGGATCGATGCGGTTGATGCGCAGGTTCGTCTTCAGATTTTCCAGGCTGTCGAGATTCGAATCGCGCATCGACGACTGCGAGTCGGCGACGAACACCACGCCGTCCGCGCCGCGAAGGACGAGCTTGCGCGTGGCGTCGTAAAACACCTGGCCGGGCACGGTGTAGAGCTGCACGCGCATCTTCTGGCCCGCGATCGTCCCCAGCTCCATCGGCATGAAGTCGAAGAAGAGCGTGCGGTCCGTCTCCGTCGACATCGAGATCATCTTGCCCTTGTTGTCGAGCTTCGGGTTCCCGTAAATCTTCTCGAGATTGGTGGTTTTCCCACACAGCCCCGGCCCGTAGTACACGAGCTTGACGGTGACCTCGTTGATCGCTTTGTTGATGAGGACCATGGGATCGGTAGCTTACCTGAATGGGAGTCGGGAGTCGGGTGTCGTGGGTCGAAGAACGATTGACTTCGGCGCTTTTACTACGACCCCCGACTCCCGGCCCACGACTCCCGCAACCCGCGATATCCTTTCGCCATGTCCCGCAAAGAGTTGTTCGAGAAAGTAGCGATGGAGCAGATCATCGGCGTCGTGCGCGAGAACAGCGTCGCTGCCGCGGAGTCGGTGGCCGAGGCGTTCGCAGGAAACGGGATACGAATCCTGGAGGTGACGTTGACGACACCGGAGGCGTTCGGACTCATCGCGCGATTCGCCGACAAGTACGCGCCGCTCGGTGTCGTCATCGCCGCTGGAACCACGCGCAGTACGAACGATGCCGCGCAGGCCAGACGCGCGGGAGCGCAGATCATCGTCTCGCCGCACACCGACGTCAGCGTCATCGAATACGCGAACGAGCATGACCTGCTTTGCGTCGCCGGAGCCGGCACCGCCACGGAAATCATCCGCGCGTGGGAAGCAGGCTGCGACATCGTCAAAGTTTTCCCCGCGCTCTACCTCGGCGGGCCGGACTACATCCGCACGCTGCGCGGCCCGATTCGCGATGTACCGATGCTGGCCGGAGGTCCCGTGCCGCTCGACACAATCGAGAGCTACCTCGACGCCGGCTGCATGGCCGTCAACCTCGGCGCGTCACTGGCCGTGCCCGATCTCGTGAACACCGAGCAGTGGGAAGAGATCGGACGCCGCGCGCTGCTGGCGACGTCGATTATCCAGTCGCGAAACGTCGCCATCGCCGCCGATTCGTACGTGCACTAGCCGTGAGCGGATCGATTCACAAGGCGTATCTGGTCCCGGGGCAGCCTCACATCCTGCTCGCGGCCGATCAAAACGCTGGCTGGGCGTCGCTCAAACAAAGCTACGAGGCCATCGGACGCGAGATCGAACGTTCCGGCGCAGAGTTGATCCTCGTCTATTCGACGCAGTGGTTTTCGGTGATCGGTCATCTTTTCCAGATCGCTCCGAATCCGCAGTGGACGCTCGTCGATCAGAACTGGTACCAGTTCGGCGAGATCCCGTACTCGTTCCGTATCGATCCGGAGTTCGGCAAGTTGTACGCCTCCGTCTGCAAGGACCTCGGCATGCAGACCGCGACCGTCGACTATCACGGTTTCCCGATCGATACCGGCACCGTCGTCGCGCTCAAGCTGCTCAATCCGAACAATGCGATTCCCGCGTCGGTCGTCTCGTGCAACATCTACGCGGAGCGCGACGAGACGCGCGCCCTCGGCCGCGCCGCGCGAACCGCCATCGACCGCTACGGCAAGAAGACGATCGTGGTCGTCGTGACGAACCTTTCGAACCGGTACGAAGTCGGCGAGATCGATATCGCGAACGATCACATCTCCTCGTCGAAGGACGACGAGTGGAACCGCAAGATCCTGGAGATGCTCGGCGAGGGGCGCCTCGAAGACGTGGCCCAGGTCGCGCGCGAATTCGGCCGCGAGGCCAACGCCGACATGGGCTTCAAAGCCGTCTGGTGGCTGGCCGCGCTGGCCGGCGAGAACAACAAATACGACGGCAAGGTATGGGATTACCAGCCGGTCTGGGGCACGGGCAACGGCATCGTCGAACTCACTCCAAATCCGCACAAGGAGCTCGATTTCGAGAAGGAGTTCGATGAGGGCGCCGTCGAAGGCGGTACCGGACTCGAGTCGCATAACGTGCTCGAAGGTGGACCCGACGTCGGGCGCGCCAGCGAGATGTCGTCGCAGGAGGAGTGGCCGGAAGATCATGCTCCGATCATGGCCACCAACGCCGCCTCGCCGGTCGGACCGTACCCGCACGCGCGCCGCGTCGGCGACCTGCTGTTCCTTTCCGGCATCGGTCCGCGCCGGCCGGTCACCAACGAAATCCCGGCCGGAATCGAGGCGCAGACCCGGGCCACCGTCGACAACGTCAAGGCCATTCTCGAAGCGGCCGGCAGTTCGCTGGAGAAAATCCTCGATGTGACTGTCTATTTGACTGACATGAAAGGTGACTTCGATCGATTCAATCGCGTCTATGCGGAAGTGCTGGGCAAAATCCAGCCCACGCGTACCACCGTCGGCGTCGACTCGCTGCCGACTCCGATTTCCGTCGAGATGAAAATCATCGCAGCTGCCTGATGGCACTCATCGACATCTCTCCCGTCATCGACGCCGGCATCAACGTCTGGCCGGGCGATACGCCGTTCGTGCGCACCATCAACGCCGACATGAAGACGGGCGCGAACCTGACGCTGAGCGACATGCGCGTTTCGCTGCACGTCGGCGCGCACGCCGACGCGCCGAGTCATTACATCGCCGACGGCGCCGACATCTCCCTTCGCCGCCTCGACCTCTACCTCGGCCGCTGCATCGTCGTCGACGTCGACGTCGCGCGCGGCGAGCGCATCGTGCCCGACCACGTCGCCGACAAGATCGAAGCGCTCTGCGCGCCCCGGATCCTCTTCCGTACCGGTACATTTCCCGATCACCGCCGTTGGAACAACGATTTCGCCAGCCTCTCCCCGGAGCTCGTCGACGATCTCTACCACCACGGCGTCCGCCTCATCGGCATCGACACGCCCTCCGTCGATCCCTTCGACTCAAAAGCGCTCGAAGCCCATCACGCCTTCGCCCGCAACGACATGGCCATCCTCGAAGGCTTAGTGCTGGCCGGCATCGAAGAAGGCGAATACGAACTGATCGCCCTCCCGCTACGGATCAAAGGGGCGGACGCAAGTCCGGTTCGCGCGGTGCTTCGGACGTTGTAGGGTGCGATTTCGCGACAATGAACGTCTCGCGCGGAACCGTCGCCGGATGGCGACACGGACGGTAGCCGGTGGTCGCGCGCGAAGCGCGAGACCACCGGACAGCGGAGCAAAGGGATGCGACCCCGGCAGGGGTCACGGATCGTGCTTGCGCCAGTGTTGACGTCACCATAGATACCGTTCGTCGAAATCAATACCGTGCTTTTCGAGGAACTCTCGATACTCCTCCTGAAACGTGCGCTTCTGATGATGCTTCTCTTGCTCCTGAATGTATTCGCGCACGGACAAAACCGCGGACTTGCTCACCGAGAACGCGCCGTATCCTTCCTGCCACGCGAATTGAATGTGTCTTGAATCGCGAATCCATTCGGTGGAGAGACGCTTAGCTTCTTTAACGAGATCGGCGATCGCATGCACCGGTTTGATCCGAAGGAGGAGATGGACGTGGTCGGCGACGCCTCCGATTTCCTGCGGGAACGCGTCGAGACGTTTCAGACAACCGCCCTTGTACGCGTGGAGATCGGATCGCCATGCGGTTTCGATTAGCGGGACGCGTGCCTTTGTGCTGAACACGATGTGAATGTGCAGGCTGGTGTGTGTCGAGGGCATGGCAAGCATGGTACGTGACCCCTGCCGGGGTCGGATTCTTGCCGCGGTTGTGGGTCCGGTGGTCTCGCGCTTCGCGCGCGACCACCGGCTACCGTCCGAGTCGCCATCCGGCGACGGGTTCGCGTGGTTGAAAATGCAGCGCGAGCAGGTGCCGGGATCACCGTCCGGTGACGGGTTCCCGTCATTGCGGACGCCGCGCGAGTATCCGCCGAAAACAAAAACGCCGCCGAAAATCGGCGGCGTTGTCGATGAATCGCGATGCGAGTTTTAGCCTGCTCTGCGTTTGCGTTGCGCGGGCGGGACGTCTTGCTTTGTCTCGACGCGGGTCGGACGGTTGGCGGGGCCGGCGAGGTCGTGTTTGCGTCCGGTCATGTTGTTCCAGGCGATGGCCACGGCGGGGACGATCGTGACCGTCGAGTACGTGCCGGCCAGGACGCCGATGAGGAGGATCCAGGCGAATTCGTGGATCACTTTGCCGCCGAAAAGAATGAGCGCCACGAGGACGATGACGACCGAGCCTGAGGTCAGGATCGTCCGCGACAGCGTCTGGTTCATGGCCAGGTTGAGCTGCTCTTCAAGGTTCATGCGCGTCTTGAGTTTGCGGCGGTTCTCGCGGACTCGGTCGTACATGACCACCGTGTCGTTGATGGAGAAACCGACGATGAGCAGCAGCGCGGCCACGATGTTCAGCGAGAACTCGCCGTTGATCATCATCAGGAAGGCCAGCGACATCAGCACGTCGTGGACGATGCAGACGATGGCCGACGCGCCGAACATCAGGTCGAAACGGATCCAGAGATAGAGACCCATGGCCAGCGTGGAGAGGACGACGGCCAGGATGGCCTTCTGCTGCAGATCGTGGCCGACCTGCGGTCCGACCGTCTCCTGATCGAGGACGTTGAACGCGCCGAGGAAACACTTGTCGTTGAGGAAGGCGGCGATGCGTGTGGTCACGCCCGGAGTCGAGGTCACCTGCGCCATGTTCGTGTAGACGCCGAGCTCGGAACGGTGGGTGACGATGTTCTGCGCGATGTTCTTGTAGTAGTCGCGCGCTGCCGGAGAGGTGCCCTTGGCATCGGGATCGGCGGCGGCGAGAAGCTCGGTCAGGCGATCCTTTCCGTGGAAGTTGAGGTCGAGCTTCGTCGTGGTTTGCGGGTTGAGGTCAGCATTGAGCTTGGCCACGACCTGGCCGGCGTAGTCCGTCTCCTTGTTCAGCTCCGGCAAGCGGATCAGGACGGCGTGGTCGTCTGCCTTACCGTATTGCTGGATCGACGCGCTGGTGAGGTCGGCGCGAAGGCGGTCCATCGGAACGGCGTCTTTGAACCGCAGCGTGATCGTGGCGCCGCCGGCGAAGTCGATGCCCCAGTTCACGCCGTGCTTGAGGAACATCGCCAGGCCGAGAAGCATGAAGAGGACGGAAAACGAAACGGCGTAGAAACGCCATTTGACGAAGTCGTATTTTGAATTGACGAAAATCTGCATGGCTGTTTCCTTAGATGCTCATCTCGGTCGGGCGATTCTGCGATTTGTACATGACGTCGAAGATCACGCGCGAAACGAAGAACGCGGTGAAGACCGACGCGAAGAGACCGATCAGCAGCGTGACGGCGAATCCTTTGATCGGGCCCGTTCCGAACTGGAAGAGGAAGAGCGCCGAGATGATCGTGGTCATGTGCGTGTCGATGATGGTTCCGAAGGCACGGGAGAAGCCGTTCTCGATGGCCGCGCGGACCATCTTGCCGTCGCGCAGCTCCTCGCGGATGCGCTCGAAGACGAGCACGTTCGAGTCGATGGCCATGCCGAGCGTGAGGATGATGCCGGCGATGCCGGGCAGTGTCAGCGTGGCGTGGAAGAGCGCCATCATGCCGAGCAGGATGACGAGATTCAGCAGCAGCGCCAGCACCGCATTCACGCCGGCGCCTTTGTAGAAAAGCAGCACGGCCAGGATCAGTGCGATGAAGCCGATGAGCGACGCGAGAACGCCCTGGCGAATCGAGTCGCGTCCGAGCGACGGACCGACCGTGCGCTCTTCCAGAGTCGTCAGCGACGCAGGCAGGGAGCCGCTGCGCAGTTGCAGCGATAGGTCGGCCACCTGCTGCGGCGTGAAAGAGCCTTCGATCACGCCCGATTCATTGATCTGACTATTGATGACCGGCGCGGAGATGACTTTGTTGTCGAGAACGATGGCCAGTCGGCGTTTGATGTTCTGGCCGGTCAGGTCGCCGAACTTGCGCGCGCCGTCCGGCGTGAGCGAGAAGGCAACGTTCGGCTGGCCCATCTGGCTCTTGGAGGCTTTCGCGTTCTTCAGGTCGGTACCGGTGACCGGAACCGTCTTGCGGATCGCGTAGTACTCGACGCCGGCGGAGCGGCCCAGCGCGTCCTCGCGCGTTCCGGGCAGGACTTCCACTTCCGTTTTCATGTTCGCCGGAACGTTCGTCATCGCCGCTTCGGGAGTCGAGCCGGGCTCGCCTTCGACGAGACGGAACTGGAGCTGGGCGGTGGTCTTGATGATGTCCTTGACGCGGGCCGGATCGTCGACGCCGGGAAGCTCGATGACGAGGCGGTTCGCGCCCTCGGTAGCGATGTACGGCTCCGTGACGCCCAGAGCGTTCACGCGGTTGTCGATCGTCTCGACGGTGTGCGTGATCGTGTCGCGCTCGAGCGCCGTCTGCACCGCCGTCTTCATCTTGAACTGCATCGCGCCGTCGGGCGTGCGGCTGACGTCGAACGAGCCGAGGTAATCCTTCGCGATCCGCTCGTATTCGGTGGTCGGCGTGTCCGGAGGAAGCATGGCGATGAAGGTGGTGTCATTCACGCGGCGCGTCGTCGGAATCGGGAGATTGGCCTTCTTCGCCTGTGCCTTCAGCATCTCCGAGCCCTGGTCGGTCTCGAGGCGGACGGCGTCGCCGACGTTCACGCGCATGACCAGATGAGTACCGCCTTTCAGGTCAAGGCCGCGGCGGATTGGCTCGGGGTTGTCGGCGGTCGGGATGATCGCGGCGGCGAAGCCGACGAGCACGGCCAGAATAATGATGACTTTCCACAGCAAACTTCTAGTCAAGTTTCCTCCAGGAAAAAAGGGAGCGGGTTACTCCGCCGCATCGCCCGTGGTGATTCCGGTGATCGCTGAACGTGCAACCTTGACCTTCACATTCTCGGCGATCTTCAGGTAGACAACTTCGGCCTCAACACCCTGAACCGTCCCGTAAATCCCGCCCGAAGTGAGGACCTTATCGCCCTTTTTCAGCGTGCTGAGCATTTCCGCGGTCTTGCGCCGCTGCTTGTTGGCTGGCGCGATGACCAGGAAGTAGAAAACGAGGAAGATGGCCGCGATGGGCAGGATGTTGATGAGGAAGGCGGACGTGCCGCCCGTGGTCTGAAGCAGAGCAATCGCTGTCATATCGTTTTCTCGGTTCGCTTTCGGGAGCTCTTTGTTTCGTTTCAGGCGTCAAGGTTCAGGCGTCAACTTCGCCGCCCGTTACCCGCGAGAGGAACGCATCGCGAAAAGCCTGCAAAGAGTTGGACGCGATAGATTGCCGAATCCCCCTCATCAAGTCAAGGTAAAACGAGACGTTGTGGATGGTGTTGTAGACCATGGCCGCGATCTCGCCGGTTACGTACAGGTGACGCAGGTACGCGCGTGAGACGGTCCGGCAGGTGGTACACGAGCAATTTGGATCGAGTGGACCCTGATCGTTCGCGTAGCGTGCGTTCTTGATGGCGACCTTGCCGAGGCTCGTGAAAAGCGAGCCATTGCGCGCGTTGCGGGTCGGCATCACGCAGTCGAACATGTCGATCCCCGCAGCAACGCCGTCGAGGAGATCTTCCGGCGTCCCGACGCCCATCAGGTAGCGAGGTTTGTCTTCGGGCAGGAGCGGCGCCGTGAAGCGCATGACGTCGAGCATCTCCTCTTTCGGCTCGCCGACGGACACTCCCCCGATCGCCACCCCGTCGAACTCGATCGCGCCAATCTCCTCGGCACTCCTTTTTCGCAGGTCGTGATGGATTCCACCCTGCACGATTCCGAACAACGCCGATTCGCCTGTCCGCGCCGCCAGCGACCGCCGCGCCCACCGGTGCGTCAACTCCATCGATCTCTCAACCTCGGCATGTGCAATCCCGTAGGCCGGGCATTCGTCGAAGGCCATGGCGATGTCGACGCCCATCCGCTGCTGGATGCTGATCGACGTCTCCGGCGAGAGGAAATGCGCCGAGCCATCGATGTGGCTGCGGAACTCGACGCCCTCCTCGCGAACCTTGCGGATCGACGAAAGCGAGAAGACCTGGAACCCGCCCGAGTCGGAGAGGACGGCCCGGTCCCAGTTCATGAACCGATGCACGCCGCCGAGTTGTTCGAGCAGATCGATCCCCGGCCGCAGCATCAGGTGGTATGTGTTGTTGAGGATGATCTCGGGACCGAGTTGCTGTAATTGATCCGTCGTCAGCGACTTGACCGAGGCCAGCGTCCCGACGGGCATGAACACAGGCGTCTGGATCGTGCCATGCCGCGTGACGATTTCGCCGCGCCGGGCGGCGCCGTCCGTGGCGAGAATTCGGAAGGAGAGTCTGCTCAATCGCTGGGCCTTTATCCGCAGATGACGCAGATGTCCGCAGATAAAAGCGCGCAGTCTATTGCAGCTTCATCTGCTCGACGCGAACACTGCTCGGGAGCTGCAGCGTGAAGCGGCTCTGCTCGACCGGCGCGTTGACCTTCACGTTCGTGAACTCGTAGCGCGTCTTGTCGCCGTCGCCTTCCGTGTACTCGAACTGCGTCGTCAGATACGACGTCTTGTCGATGTAGATGCGGATGTGGCGCACGCGCTTCGCGATGGTCTTGCTCTTCGGATCGAGATCGAGCGCGTAGTACGGCTTGTCCGACGTGTTCGTGAAAGTGAAGTTGAACCAGGCTCCGAGCTCGTCGATGGCGCCGCTGGCGCCCATGTACTTGAAGATCCGGTCCTGGTAGCGCTTCACCTCGATCCGCTCGGCCTTCTTGAGGTCGGGGTAATAAGTGGTCAGCATCCCGTCAGCGATGAGCATCGTGACGCGCTTGGGGGCGTCGTAGGTCCAGAGGACGTTGTTCGGCTTCGAGTAGACGAAGCGGCCGGTCGAGACTTCTGGCTTGGCCATCAGCGCCAGCGACTTCTCCTGACGGAAGTCGGCCTGGAGGGTGTTGGTCTTCGCTTGCGCGAGCTGCACCTTGCGGATCACCTCATCGAGCGAATCGGCCTTCGGTGTCCTGGCGGCGACGGCGGGCATTGCCAGCGCGGCCGCGCCGAGCGCAAGTGCAAAGAACTTCGTTCTGAACGTACTCATCGACATGGGCTGCCCCAACGCCCCCTTCCAAAATCGTATTTCCGAGGTGGCGGGTTATACTCTGTGAAAACTGAGGTTATTGATGAAAAAGAACTTGCCGGTGATTGCACTATTTCTGCTCGTCGTAACCGCCTCATCCGCGTCCGCGGCGATCCAGTACGAGTTCCGCCAGACGACCTCTTCCGACCTCGAATCGATCCCCTCCAGTGATTGCGCTGGCCGTGCCATCATCGACGGCGACCGCTCCCGAGTGGAGTTCCTCACCGGCAACGCCTATCCCCCCGGAACGTACGTCATTGCCACGAACGGCTCGCGAACGATGACTTTCATCGACCCGTCGAAAAAGTCGTTCGTGGAAATCAACGCTGCCAGCGTGACCGGCTCGATCGGCGCCCGCAAGATCACCATCGCGAACAAGAAGATCGACGTCACAAAGATGCCGGACCAGCTCAGCATCGCCGGCTTTCCCACGGAGCACTACCGGATGGTCATGAGCTACGACATCACCGTCGCCTTTGGCAACATGCCGCTGACGCAGACGGTGAAGACGACCATCGACAAATGGACCACCAACGCCTTCGGCGACGTCGGCGACACGTTCCTCGCCAGCGGCGCGCTGCACACCGGCAACCCCGACCTCGATGACCTGATGTCGGCCGAGAACACGAACATCAAAGGCTTTCCGCTCAAGCAGATCGTGAACGTGACCACGGTAAACACCCACGCGGCGCAGAATCCGACGTCGGAACTGCACATGAATCGCACCGTGACCCAGACCAGCGAGTTGCTGGTGACCTCGATCCAACCGACAGCCTCGGTCAACGTGGCCACGTTCGCGGTCCCCGTGACGTACCACAAAGCCGGTCCAATCCACGACGACACGCAGAAAGCGCCGGTGCAGGTGCTTTCGATGGAGCCGGCAGAGAAACAGTAGTTTTTGCTGTCGGCTCTCAGGTGTCGGCTGTCGGAGGAAACTCAACCTCCCCGAGAGCCGACGCCCGACAGCCGACAGCCGGTAGGGAGGGTGGGCACATGGTACGATCCGGCCGATTCGTCCGCAGTACCGGTTCCAAATCGATGAGAAGACAGTTCGCACGCGAGGGATTTCTGCGACGTCTGGCCCGGCGGCCGCGGCTGTATGTCGCTGTCGCACTTCCGCTGGCAATCCCGTTCATCCTGGCCTCCGTCACTAATGACGTCGCAGTGTCGCAGCCGGCGCCGGCGGCGATTTCGCGCGCCGCCATGAGCGTTACGCCGCTCCGCTACGCTGAGCTGACCGCCCCCGCCGCGGCGTCGCTGCCCGAGCACTCAGTCGTCCTGACGCTCGATGAAGGCGACACGCTCGACTCCGTCCTAAGCGCCGGCGGCCTTGGCCGCTCCGACGCCGCCACGCTCAACAACGAATTCGGCAAGACCGTCGACCTCCGCCGCCTTCGTCCCGGCCACCTCCTCCGCTTCCACTACGACGCCGCCGGCGCAGTCGACAGTGTCGAAATGAAAGTCAACGGCTGGGGTGAAATCGACGCCGTCCGCGACGGTGCCGCGTTCGCCATCACCCCGCGCCCGGCGCAGCAGACGGAAATCGACACGGCCGTCTCCGCCGAGATCGATTCGTCACTGTACGAAGCGCTCCGAGGCGCCGGCGAAACGCCGCAACTCGTCCAGGAGCTCGTTGACGTCTTCCAGTGGGACATCGACTTCTTCGCGCTCCAGAAGGGCGACTCCTTCAGCCTCGTCGTGAAGAAAAAGTTCGCGGGACCCGACGTCACCGGCTACGGTCCGATCGTCGCCGCGCGCTTCACGCACAACGGCCAGACTTTCGAGGCCTACCGCTGCGACACCGACGGCCATGCCGGCTACTACGCCCGCAACGGCAGCCCGCTCCGCAAGCAGTTCCTGCGCGCGCCGCTGCAGTTCAGCCGCATCACCTCGAAGTTTTCCGTGAGCCGCTTCCATCCGCTGCTGCACTACTTCCGCCCGCACCACGGCGTCGACTACGGCGCGCCAACCGGTACGCCGGTGATGACGACGGCCGATGGCGTCGTCGCCGCGGCGACGTACAACCACGGTGAGGGCAACTTCATCCGCATCCGTCACACGTCGCGTATCGAGACTTCGTACCTGCACCTTTCGCGCTTCGCCAAGGGCATCAAGCCCGGCCGCCGCGTGACGCAGGGCGAAGTCATCGGCTACGTCGGCATGACCGGCCTCGCTACCGGCCCGCATCTCGACTACCGCGTTTCCGACAACGGCACGTGGCTCGATCCTCTGAAACTGAAGTCGATTACGCCCGATCCGCTTCGCGGCGCGGCGCTGGCCGCCTTCCGCAACAGCGTCGATGCCTTCGCCCCGAGACTGGCCGCGCCGGCGCAACAGCTGGCGGCGTTCGCTGCAAAACGGCGGGCACTCTTCTAGCAGTCAGGCGTCCAGGCTGAAGCAGCCCAACCCGATATGAAAAAGGTCACTGTCCGCGCGCCGGTGCGCGCCGATCTCGCTGGCGGTACTCTCGACCTCTGGCCGCTCTACCTCTTCCATCCAGGCTCGCGCACCGTCAACGTGGCGATTTCGTATCACGCGGAATCGGAAGTGGCCGAGACTGGCGACGACGCCATCACCATCAATCTCACGGACCAGCAGTACGAGCATCGCTATTCGTCCATCCACGAGCTGGCCGCCGATCCGAAAGCGGCGCTGATCCATCGCGCGCTCGAGCATTTCCACCTCCCCGGCGTCCGCATCACCACCCGTACCGACGCCCCGCGCGGCTCCGGCCTCGGCGGTTCTTCGGCGCTGACCATCACCCTCGTTCGCGCGCTCTCCGAAATCGCCGGCCAGCCGGTGCAGGGCGACGATCTCATCGCCCTCGTGCGCGACCTGGAAACGCGGCTCATCAAGGTCCCTGCCGGCATTCAGGATTACTACCCGCCCGTGTACGGCGGCCTGATGGCCATCCATCTCGAGCCGGGCGCGGTGATCCGCCATCCCATCACCCTGCCGATCGACCGCCTCGCCGATCACATGCTTCTGCACTACACCGGCGTGGCGCACTTCTCCGGCACGAACAACTGGGACATCTACAAACGCCAGATCGACGGCAAGAAGAAGGTCCACAAAGGACTCGACAAGATCGCCGAAAGCGCCATCGAGATGGAGAAGGCGCTCGAAAACGGCGACATGGAAGCAGCCGGAGGGGCCCTCGATCACGAATGGCAGAATCGCAAGGCACTCATCGACGGCATCTCCACGCCGGAGATTGAGTCCGCGATCGCAGCGGCGCTCGGCGCCGGCGCCTGGGCCGGAAAAGTCTGTGGCGCCGGCGGCGGCGGATGCATCGTGTTCCTCATGCCGCCCGACCGCCGCGACGCCGTCCGCGCAGCGCTCGCGAACGTGCCGGGCGAAGTCATCGACGCGCAGCCGGTCGCGCACGGTCTGACCGTCGAACGCGCCGACGACGCTCCGTCCGCCCGCCGAACGCGCTTCACCATGCGCAGCTCGCCGTCACTCGAGCAGCTCTACGTCTTCGGCGGCAGCGGGGCGTATCGCCCGCATCTGTTGGCCGAGGCCATCGTGACGCAGATCGAACCCCGCAGCGGCGTCCACACCGCCACCGTCAATGCCTTCATCGCTCCGATGCGCTCCGGCGACGGAACGGTGCCTTGGAACGAGGCGCGGCCGATCGATCCGGAGACGCTCGACATCCGCGCCGTTCCCGATCCGAACCACGAGGTCGACGATGCGTTGAAGCCGGAGATGTTGATGCAGGGCGCGCTGCAATCGGAAGACGCGTTCCGGCAATACGTGGCCGGCACAGCGCGGCTGACCGTTTTCTACAATCCCGAGTTCGCGATGTATTCGCAGCAGGGTGAGTCGCGCAAGGACTTCCTGGCGCGCTGCAACGAAGAAGCGAAGCGCCGCATCGAAAAGGAGCAGGAACGCCTGGAAGGCACCTTCCGCCGCCGCATCGATCAGGTCAAGGAGCGCTCCGAGCGCGACACGCGCGAGCTCGACAACGACGACACCCAGCCGATGGACCAGCGCGGCCAGGACGTCAACGTGGCCTGGGGTCAGGCCCTGTACAACATCACCAGCGGCAAGCCCGCCGGCGTCGTCGAGTCGTCGCATTCCGTCCGCGAAGACGACTATCTCTCCCGCATCCGCCAGATCCAGCGCTCCTGGGAAAAAGAGCTCCAGGTGATCCGCGAAGATCTGCAATCGAAGGCGCGCGAGATCGAAGAAATCGTCGTCACGCCGGCCGCAAAAAACATCGAGATCACGAAGTACCTGATCCTCTGGGCAGCAGGCCTCTAACCTCGGAATACGCTCTCGGTGCCCGTGTTAGGATGCGAACCCGAGTCGGGCAGTAGCGCAGCCTGGTAGCGTACCTGAATGGGGTTCAGGTGGTCGGGGGTTCAAATCCCCCCTGCCCGACCAATCACAACCCCAAGAAGCCACAACAACTTACGCGCCCCGCCCATACGCCGCGAAAACGCTGAACCCGCGCTCCGTGCCTAGTAGCGCGCCTAGTAACTCTTCGGCACTTCACGCCGAAGGCGTGGAGTCGAGCGAGATCCTAGCGTCGGAGGTATCCACGACGTATGGATCACGAGACGCTGATTTCGCGCATCGAGATCGCCGCCGAACTCGGCGTGCAATCCCAAACCATCGCGCATTGGGAGCGAGCAGGCTGGTTCCCCCGGCCGAAGATGCAGCTCTCGCTCAAGCGCATCTACTACGACCGCGCCGAGGTGAAAACCGCACTCGCCGCGCGAGCGATGAGAACCCCGCGCATCGCGTGGGGCGCGTGAAGCACCGCGGGGGCGTGCGCCGCCCCCGCGGGCAGCACCTCAAAGGCTTTCGCTACGACGAGGCGGCCGGGCTCGCGTATTTTTCGGTCTACCTGCCGGGCAGCGGCGGTGAATCACGCCACCGCGCGACCGTCGAAGCGGCGACGTGGGATGAGGCCGTCCACATGTGGACGGAGTTTCGCGCGCGGGCGCTGAAAGGCGAAGCGCGGCCCGGTCACGTGCTGACCTTCCGTGAGTACGTCGCCGCCTACATGGATGACATCGCCGCACAGGTCAGCCCGAAGACGGCGACCGAGTACCGCAGGACAGCCACGAAGCACCTGCTCCCGGTGTTCGGCTCGACGCGCCTCAACGAGATCGCCACGGCCGCGGTCAAGGCGTTCGAGACGAAGTTGAAGCGGGCCGGCTACGCGCTCTCGACGGTGAACGGCTACGTCAACGTGCTGCTCATCCTCCTCCACCGCGCCGTGGACGACTTCGATCTCATCGAAGAGTTCCCGCTGAAGAAGCGGCTCAAGCGCCAGAAGCCCGACCCGCTCGCGCTGGAACTCACGGATGAAGAACGCGCGCGGTTCTTCGCCGCCTTCGATGATGAGGCGCGCTTCCGCGCACACCTCGGCGCGCGGCGCACGCTCGGTGTCGCCCGGACATGCGAGCGTTACCCCAACGCGCGCCACTTCGGTGGGAGCATCCGGCCAGACGGGGATGCCGCGGCGGATGCGTTCGCGCGACTGAGATTCGTCAAAGGGTTTTTCATATGCGCGATCGAGACCGGATTTCGGAAGGGGGATCTCCTTCGACTCGCTTGGCGCTCCGTGGATTTCGAGCAGCGGTGGGTCAGCATCATCATGCAGAAGACGAAGCTCCCGGTGACGGTGCCGATGTCGGATGCGTGCTACGCCGCACTGCAAGAGTGTAATGCGCGCCGCTTCGCGGGCGAGTACGTCTTCACGGATGAAGAAGGTCGCCCGCTCTCGGCGACGCGCGTCCATCGGACCTTCAACCTCGTGAAGAAGCTCGCCGGGATCACGCGCCGCCTACGTATCCACGATTTTCGCCACAGCTTTGCGAGTAGGTTGATAAGCCGCAACGTCAATCTGGGGATTATTTCCAGAGCGCTCGGGCACACGACGATCGCCATGACGATGCGGTACGCGCGGCCGTCCCCGGAGGCACTGCGGGACATTCAACGCGCCCTCGATTCCTAACCAACTCTTCGACACTTTGCGCGGACCCCGGGAGTATCGCTTCGTACCCTCACCGACGTCGCCGGGCCGGAATCGGAAGAACCCGGCTCGGCGACCCCGCCGATTGGCTCGCACGCGAGACCCATCAGCGAAACAAGGAAGTACAGGAGACTCATGAAACTCATGTCCTTTGGTGCCGTGCTCGTCGGGCTGGCGGTGGCGCTCAACGCCCCGACGACGACAACGCGGCTAACCCCGAAGCCGGCGGCTGTGCCGGTGATCGCGGTTGCGCCATTCCGCGGCGCGGTCCTCTACGACGTGACGGCATCCCGCAATGAGGCGAGGATCGCCGCATCGCTCGATGACTTCGCGCCGATCTTCGACCGCCTGCGCATGTCGGGCGGCGAAGTCGGCTTCGGCCTCATCCGCGAGGATTCCAACCACCCGCTCGTTCGCTGCTACGTCCCGGCCCCGCCGGAGCTGCCAACGCCTGCATCGTCTCCGAACGGCGGCAACCTCTTCGTCAACGCGAACAACCGCAAGCGCGAGGACGCAGAGCGAAAGAAGTACGAGGCGAAGCGCCGCGCGTGGGAAGCGGACGCGAACGCCCGCATCGACGCCTTCATCGTCGCCATCACCCCGCTCGTTGAAGCGCCCGGCGACGCTCTGGGGACCGACCTCACGGCGGCCGTCGAGCGGGGAGACTTGATGCTCGCCGAGCCGTCCGAGTTCACGAACGCGACGACGGCCATCATCCTCATCACCGATGGTCTGCACAACGCGACCGCGAAGACGACGCCGACGATGCGATCGACCGCACGGGTCGCGGTCGTCAACGGCGTCGGCTCGATGGGCGCGCTCGCGAAGCTCACCCCGACGCCGCTACGCTTCGAGTCCACCGCCGCGGCGGTCCGCTACTTCGCCGAAGACGGAGGTGCGCGTGTCCGCTAATGCGACGACGCTCAACTCCGGCTCCAAAGGTTCGGCGGCGCACGAGGAGAGCAGCCGCCAGGCGCTCATCAAGGGCGCGAAAGTAATCAACGCCAAAGGCCACGACGTGCTCGACGCCGAAGGCAAGGCCGTCAACGCCAAGGCCGCCGTCAAGCATCACGAGGAGAAGAGCCCCGATCTCCTCAAGGTCCACAGCAGCCTCGTGATGAAGTACATCGTGTTTCTCTTTGGGCTGTTCTGTGTGTACTGCCTCGATGTCTTGCTGTTCGGCGCGACGGCGGAGTACGTCGCGAGCTTGATTAGCGGCAACTGGATCATCGTGCTGCTGGCGAAGTACGGCGTGCCGCTCTTCTTCCTCGGCGTCGAGGTGCTGTGCTCCGTGAAGATGATCGAGGCGCGCGAAGCGCACGAGATGCGGCAACAGAACGAGGAGATGCCGCGCTATGGGTGGTAAGGGCGGTGCCTACTTCGGCTGGGTCGCGCTCGGCGTCATCATGGCGCTCGTGATGCCGCTCACCGCGGTCGTGACCGCGATGTCGGTGCAGGTCGTCGCGGAGGACTCCGTGCCGCTCTTGATGCTCGCGGTGCTGGCGATCATCAGCTTCGCGGCGCACTGCCTCATCCTCTTCGGCGGCAAGCTGGCCCACGCGAGCAAGACGTACTACTACTTCACGACGAAGCACACGCAGCTCTCGCAGGAGCTGGCGGCGAATCACCGGCTGGTGCGGAGGCGCCTGAAGAATCTCGAAGCCACCTTCATCCCTTACGTCCACCACTGGAAGAAGCACAACCAGACCTACGAGTACATCGAAGCAGGGCCGTTCGATAACGAGGTCACGGACCTTCTCTACCGGCACTTCCCGTACCTCAAGAAGAAGAAGGCCGACGACGACGACCCGGAACACGCGTGAGTCGCGGGCCGTCCACGCAGAACAGAAACGGGCGGGCCAGGTGGCCCGCCCGTTTCGTCTCACAGGAGACACCCCATGATCGCTGAACTCATCCGCCTCCTCATCGCGGCGGCCTGCGGGCTCTTCGTCCTCAGCCTGCCGTTCTCTAAGACCGACGCTGGCAAGACGCTGCGGCGGTGGGCGGCCGCGTGTTTTGTCCTCGCTTTTCTGCCGTCGCTCATCGGCGGGCTGTTCTACTCCGCCTCTACGGCGTCAACTCCACCATCAACGGCAACATCACCGGCATCGTCGCCGGCCGGCGATTTCTTCTCCTCGCTCGGCTGCATCGCGACGGTCATCATCCTCGGCCTTCTCGCCTACGGGGTCTTGCAGCTGCGCAGCCGCTTCGTCTTCAAGGCGCAGCCGCGCGACCCCTGGGAGACGTTCTTCAACCGCGGCGGCGGCAAGCGGCCGTTCACCATGAATCCGAAGGCGACGCGCTCGCGCGCGCCGTACGCCTTCGGCGACGACGAGGACAACGACTGATGCCCGCGGCATCGGACTGGTTCTTTGGGAGTCGCAAAGAGTCGTACGCGCGCGCCCGGAAGAACACAGCGGCGATGGCGGCCGAGCTGAACGGCGCGTCGAAGGAGGATGCGCTCGCCCCGCTCCGCGCGCTCGATGGCGATGACAGCTTCGTGCTCGGCACGATCCCGAGCGGCGAAGAAGTGCGGCTCGCCGCGCGCGAAGTCGGACGACACGGGATGGTGTGGGGCTCGTCGGGAGCTGGCAAGAGCTACGGGCTCGTCATCATCACGAACGGCTGGTCCGCTGGTGGCCAGCGCCGCTTGCAGATCATCGACCCGAAGGGCGAGACCTACCTGCTCAAGTCCCTCCACGTCGCGGCGCAGTACCTCGACCTTTCCGATACGGAGCGCGAGGCGTTCGTCGCGCGCTTCCGCGTTTTCGACGTGACCGAGCGCGCCATCACGCCCTTCAACCTCTTCGCCGTCCCGAAGGGCATGTCGCCGTCGCTCCTCGCCGGTCTTCGCGCGGAAGCAACGCGCCACATGAGCGGACATGACTACTCCGACATCATGGAGTATGGGGTATTTCTCCTCTACGCCGCCGCCATCAACATGCAGTGCGGGATCACGGTGAAGTTCGTCCGCGCATTCTTCCTCGACGCCGAGTTTCGCGCGCGCCTCATCCTGCCAAAGATCGCCGACCCGCGGCTGCGCGACTCCATCGAGCACATCGAGACGACGCTGCCGACGCAGACGCGGACGGCCATCGTCCGGCAGTTCGACGTCCTGCTTTCGAGCACGCCGGCGCGAATCAGCTTCGGGCTGTCGCCGGCGATGGTGCACTCCCTCGCGCCGGTTGATGACCGGGCAACAGACTTTCTCGGCAACTTCGGCCCGACGCCGCAGCGATCACCTGCGCTCGCGAAGGCGATGGCGATCAACCGCATGATCGACGTGCTCAACGACGCGAACGTGCGCGAGGACATCACGCCGGAGATGGTGCTGGTCGAGGAAGTCGGCGTGATCGCGAGGCAGCGCGTCGTCGCCGACTTCCTGCTGGAAGGCTCGCGTACGCTTCGTTGGAAAGGGCTCTCTATCGTCTGCGTCGCGCAAGACCCGGCGAACGCGATCCCGCGGGAGACCTGTACGGCGCTCCGGCTGAACTCGAAGTGGCTGCTCGCCTTCGAGTGCGGCCAAGAGGAGGCGAGCTGGCTCTTCGATCACGTGACGCGCACACCGGACAAGAGCGAATCCGAGCAGCGACAGGCGTTCGCGCGGGAAATGGCGAAGTTGCCGACACAACAGGCCGTCCTCGTGAAGAAGGGACTCCCCGCCGTGCGCTTCCGCACCCGCGATCTCGATGACCCGACGAAGCGCTGCCCGCGCGAGCTGCTGACGGAGACGTTTGAGCGCGAGATCGCCCGCCGCTCGATGGTGCGCGTGAAAGACGCCGAGAAGCTCATCGCGACGTGGGAAGCCGATCTCTTCGCGAGCTACGGCGGCAGTTCCAGCGGCGCGCCTAGGGCCGTAAAAACGCTGCAGAACGGCGGCGCGGCGACGCGCAGGATTTCTGACCTCTTCGCACTGCTGGACCGCGCGCGGGGCAAATCTGAGGGCGAGGAGGGCAATCGTGGATAAGACGCTGCGCGCCATCGGCCTCGCTCTGCTCTACGTCCTCGCGAGCCCCGTCTACCTCGTCGTGTTCATCCGGAAAGCCATGAAGTTCTCCCAAGGCGCGGCGCTCATGCGGAAGGGCTACATCGACTGCCCGCATTGCAGCGAGATGAACGCCTTGGACCTTCTTGCGACCTGTCCGAAGTGCCGGACGACGGAGTACGGCAACCGCCTCCGCTGTACCGCCTGCGGCGAGCAGTCGCGCAGCTTTGATTGCGACTACTGCGGCGTGACGATCAAGGTGCTTTGACGATGCCGACCATAAAGAAGCATCGCATCCTCCCGCGCGATATCGAGGCGTATATCCTCGTCGGTCGCTTCCGCATGCTCACGCGCCAGCAGCTCAAGAGCTGGCTCTTTCCCGAAGTCTCCGAGACGATGGTGACGCGCTTCTTCGACCGCTCGACGGAGCGCGGCTACCTCGGCGTCGAGCGCTTGCAAGGCAATGGCATCCAAGTCTGTTGGCTGACGAAGAAGGGGCGTGACTTCCTCGTGGACGGCGAGCACACGGCCGCGTCTGATCTCTTCCCGGCGAGCGGCGCGGTCCCGGCGAAAGACTTTGTGCATACCGTCGAGATCGTGAACGCGGCCCTCGCGATGCACTGCCGCACGCCGCCGCCTGACGAGCTACTGCCCGCATGGGCGGTGCAGCGCTTGTTCGCCGGGAAGCTCACCATCTGGCCTGATCTTCTCTGCCTCTGGACGCCGGGTGACGATGACCCCGGCTCCGCGCTCGCGATCGAGGTGGACTTGGGCGGTGAGCCTGTGAAGACGGTCCTCGTCCCGAAGACGCTAGAGCTGATTAACGTCCTCACCGGCTGGACGGCCGGCGCTCCCGCGGGGATTCTCTTGCTGACCGCTACGGCGCGCCGCCGCGACTCGCTACAGGAAGCGCTCGCGCCCGCGATCGGCAACTTCCCGCTCGCGGTGGAAACACTTGGAGCGCTGTCAGGCGATACGCCGTGAATCGTGAACTCCAACCGTCAACGCGACTGCACACCCCGAGTTGACGGTTGGAGCCCCGAACCAGGAGCCGGAGCCGCAAGGCGAAAGAGCGCGCGCTACGCGACAAAGAAAGTCCCGATTGGAAAGCCGAGCCCGAGAAACGGCCATGGTAGTATGTGTGGCAGTAAATCAGCCATCTCGGGTGCAGCATGAAAAAAATCACTGGGATTCTCCTCGGCACGTTTGTCCTCGTCGTGGTTTGTAGTGTCGCCATCGGTCAACTCGTTGAGGGCCGACGCCCAGTGGCGGACCGCACGCCGCCCGGTACCGACGACAGCGGAAGCGAGTGGCGCACCGTGGATGCTCCGGACGTCGCGCGCGCGTCACGTTTCGGGATTACGCTCCCTACGCTCTCGCGGGAGTGGACAGTAACGGAGCGTACGATTCCGGCTGACGACACCGGGCTGCTCCGTTACCAAGTTGGACTCGATGATGCGCGTGGGCGCTCCATCACGATCAGCGCGTTTCGTCGCGACGCTGAGCTGGCCCGCGAGCTTCGCAGTGATGGGGCCATTGTCGATCGGAAAGTGCAATCAAACGCCGCCGCAGAAGGGCGCGGAAATCAGGATGCGACAGTGCTCACGTACACCTCGGAGACGGGTGATGGCGGCGCGATCGGCTTTATCCTCGCGACCGACGCGTGGCTGTATCAAGTCACTGCCGCGCGATTCGATGCATCCTCGGACGGGACGATCTTCCAGAGCTTGCGCCTAGGCGGACGAATGCTGCCTGCGCTCCCGATACAGAACACCGCAGCACCGGCCGGGCCATGCTGCGGCGAGAAAGACAGTGGAACGAACAGCTATCCCTGCTGCGACACGAACGCGGCGCTCGGGAACTGTACGTGGTACTGCGAGTTTCGTGCGGCGGGAAGCGACAACTTCAAGTTCGGTGGGGTCGGCAGCGGGCGCGACGCGTTTCGGTGGTTGAGTCGGGTTTATCAGTACAACTCAACAAAGAACAGCGTCGGAGGGACAATCCCGATTCCCGGCGCGATCGTGGTGTTCACGACCGCATATAGCGCGAAGACCGGTCACGTCGCCTATATCGAATCCGTCTCTCCGAACGGGTCTATCAACGTTCGCGAGCAGAACTACTGCGCGACATCCTGCACCACTGCGAAGTCCTACACCGTAGATAATCTGCGGCAGTATCTTGCAGGCTACATCTATCCCTCAGCGACGCGTCCTGAGCCGACAACAAAGGCGATTTCAGGCACTATCGGCGTCCAGACATCCGTGGACGACTACAATCGAACGAACGTCTATAACTTCACGACGGAAGGTCCGGGGTTCTTCCACAGCTTCAATAGCAACGAGCGAATGTGGGGCACCGGTGGTTCTGGTACCGGGTACTTTCACTGGATGATCGGTAGCGCCAGCGCCCTGAACAGTGGCAAGTGGGCTATCAGCATCGGCGTTTCAGGTCTATACAAGATTGAGGCGTTCATCCCTGCCTCTTCACTCGCCGCAGCAACGCGCGCCCGATACAAAGTCGCCACGAATGGCACCGTTACGTACAGTTCTCCCGTGAATCAATCTACGAACCACGGGTTGTACGTGCAGGTCCGTAACCCAAATCGCTCGGACGGTTTGTGGTTTTTCACCGCTGGCCCGACTGGCAATGGCGTTCGCCTAGAAGATAACTACGGCGGCAACAACCCAGAAGGCAACGTCGCCATTGCGCTTGACGCGCTCCGATTCACCCGTATGACGGGTTGAGGAGCGCCGCAAAGTACATTCTCGCCACGCGGGTGGTCGTCTCCCATCTGTTGCTCCCACCGTGCAGTCGAGTTGACGGTTGGAGTTCACTTCAGGGAGTGTCGTCGCCGGACAGCGGCAGCCAAGAGATCGCAATGTCTCCCTTTGCGCGGGCCACACCCACGATGGAGCCATTCGTCGATATGACAAGCCGGGCACATGGGCCGCCGTTCAGCTTCTCGGGAGCGACGGCGTCGGAGACACTCGCATATCCCGGAAAAGGCATCCGTTGGCCTCGGGCCGACAGTAGTGTTCAAGCATCGCATGCGACCAGTCGAGGAGAGCACGTCGGATCGGATCGGCGTCTCCGATCCGAGGCGGGAGCGCATCATCCATGTACCGATCGCTGGTGTTCGGCAGCGGCGACCTGCCGCCTAATGCCATCGTAGGTGGATCCCCCCAGCGAGTCTCCTGAAGGGCCGTCCGCCACTGCTAGAAGGTAGCGGGCTGCCCCGCCAGTGCTGCTCGAAGCCACCATTGACAGTCATAGATTCGCGTCTCTTGGCTGCGATTAAGTGGCGCGCCCGGGGTAGGAACTTCGCCGTGTTTGACACTCCTTCCCCAGAGGCTCTTCTCAATGACTGAGACATTCCATCACGCGCTCTTCGCCGCGATCGTCGCGCCGGTCATCGGTATTGCTATGGCTGCGCTCCTCGACTGGCTCCGTCATCCGTTCAAGGAACCGGACGCGATCGTCCGCGAGATTCGGCACTGCCTGGTTGAAGGCGTGATCGGCGGCGGTCTCGAAGGCTACCTCGTCGTGCTCATCATCGCCGGAATCAAGGTGCTCGAATGAGCGCCGTCGCTCCGGACCCTGTTGCCCGACGGAGAGGAGGCGGCTCGCAGGGGTTACTGCGGTGGTTCGAGAGCCTTACTCGCGCAGTCGTTAGCGCGTGTACGGGTCTCGGCGTCGCCTGTGTCACGAGTCATATGACCGGGCGGCCTAACCTTGCGTACCTGGCATCAATCGCCGCCGTGGGCATCGTCGTCGGGCTCATGCCGCGCGCGGAGACGGCTCGCATTGAACGGGGCGAACCCGAGGGCCACGGCCGCGCCATGAAGAAAACAGGCGGTAGCGATGAAGGGTCAGGTAGCGGAACGGAGAATGCGCACCCTGAATCACCGGTGCAGATACCTGACGAGACGAAGACGGCGCCCGCGACGCGAACGTCTGAAGAAACATCCCCACTCGGAATTGTTCGAGAAGAGACGCTCCCTATTGCAGGGGTTGTCGAAAGGCAATATGTCGGGACCTTCGCCAGGGCACCACGGGTTCCAATGTTCGGCATGCCGCCGGAGAAGGACGCGAACGAGGAGGGTTCCGAAGAAACGAGCGCGGATTCTCGCGGCGAGTTGCTAGAGACGGAGTAAGTGCGTCGTCGTGGACTTGGTCGAGGGAAGCCATGCGCGTAGGGGCGCGAGCTACGCCGCGCTCCGCTGCTGCGCCATATGCGCAGTAATCTCGGCGCTGAGCGCTGCGGCTTTCATCGGCAGATCATCGGGCGGCCGCACTTGCACGCGACGCGCTTTGTACGGCTTGCCGCGATCGAGCCAGTAGCACGCCCCGATCGGAAGATTCGCCAATTCCTTCGTGCGCGCCGCGATCTCCTCAGAGGGCGTCAGGTACTCGATCTTGTCATGCGCGTGCAGGCGTGGGCGCAGGAAGTTGCCTTGCGGCTCGAAGAGGTCTGGCGCGAGGTGCTGCGCTTCCTTCTGCGGGAGACGGAAGAGGAACTGATGTCCGGCGTTGCCGAGGGCGAGCGTTTGAAAGCGCGTTGGGAAGAGCGTGAGCGCTTGCGCCGCGAGCACGAGCGAGAGCCGGTACTTCCTCGCCGCGGTGAGGAGCACATCGAGCGCGCCGTCCGAGCCCGCGAAGGTGTGCGCTTCATCCACGAGAAGCGTGTACGGCGTGCGCTGCTCGGGCGGGATGCCCTCGCGTCGCAGCGCACCGAGTTCCAGTGCGTTCATGAGCAGGCGGCCGAGGATGTCGGCGGTTGGACCGAGGTAGCCTTTGGCGAGGTTCACGAGGAGCGTCCCGCCGCGGTCCATGATCGCGAGTGGATCCACGGTGTTCGTCGGCTGGCCGAGGAAGCGCTGCACCGCCATCGAGCCGAGAAAGGGTTCGAGCTTGTTGAGCACGGCCGGGACGAAGTTTTCCTCCCGGTTCTTGAACCGCTCGTGGAAGTAGAACCGCACATCGGCGGAGGCTGTAGCGAGGAGTCGGCTGCGGAGCGCCGGGATGAGGAGAAAGGAGCGCAACGTGTCGATCGTGCAGGGGGTAGTCGAAGTGAGCGCTGCGAGGAAAGAGTATCTGAGGATTTCTTGCACCTTCACGCCAAAGGCGAAGCTGCGCGCCTCCTCATCAGCGTAGAGCCGTTTGAAGATCCCGATGAGGAGATCTACCTGGCGGCCGGGATCGACACCCGGAAGCGGCTTGAGGGGGTTCCAGCCCGGCAGGAGTTCGGGCCGCGTGAAGTCGAGAATTGTTAGGTCGGGAATCTCGGCATGGAGCGCCCATGCAGTCACGCGCTGAAAGAGATCGCCGTGCGGGTCGATGAGCGCGCAGCCGCGTCCCGTCGCGAAGCACATGCGCGCGAGTAGTTCGAGGAGCGAGGACTTGCCGGTACCGGTGGAACCGAGAACGAGCGCGTGCCGGTCGAGGTCCGTGGCAAGGAGTTGCGCGTCGAGCTTCCCGCGCGTCGGGAGTTGATACGTGCCGATCGGGAAGCCGCGGCCGGCGCGCTTCCGGTGTTCCGCGATGAAGCCGTCATTGTCGAGGTAGAACTGCTGGACCTCCTGCATGCGGCGGGTGGCGTCGGTCTCAAAGCGGAAGCGGATCGTGCGCGTCATATCAATGGAGGCGGTACAGGATGAGGAGGCACGCCGCCGCGAGGAGTACTGCGAGGGCGAGGTGGACCATCGGCCAGCCGAGGACGTTCAGCTCGCGCAAGCGAATCTCGCCGTGCTCGATGATCGACGCGGGCTCGGGATCGCGGACGACGTGCTCGCCGCGGCTTCGGACCACGAGACCCGCGCGGTGGAGCTGCCAGAGGTGCCAGCGCACGCGGAGTACAGGCAGCCGGAGGTCGCGGATCATCCGCTGCTCGCTCACGCTCGTGACGTCCCCGCCCCATTCGTGACTGCGGACGTAGAGATAGACGAGGAAGCGCGTGCGGGAGTGGAGCGGGAGCACATGCTCAAACCAGTGCGCCGGAACGTCGTGCTCGCGCGCCATTGTCGGCCGTACCGCGACTTGGAAGAGCAGAACGTTGGTGAAGTAGCCGTTCGCGAGCCGGTAGACGAGGAGCTGCTGCTTCGAGAGCTTGTGCATCCACCACCAAATGCGCCACGGCCGTGCGCGCAGGAGCCATACGAGATCGTCCACCTTGAACGAGCCCATGCCCGCAGTCTGCCGGAGCGCACGCAGGGTGACGTAGAGCATCGTCGCGTTGCGTCCGACGCGCGGGACGAGGGAGAAGAGGTGCGTAAAGTCCACCGGCACTGTGACGATGCCTTCGGCCGCAGCAGCGCGGGGCGCGAGGAAGTAGATACGTGTTGCGTCAGGATCATGCGGCATGGCGACGGGCGGTAGGAGTGCGCGGCGGAGAGACAGTGATGGTCTCCGTCCAGGCGCGGAAGACGCGGACGAGGTGGCGATCGGGAAGCTGCTCACGACCAATGCCGCTCGTAACGATCATCGGGCGGAGCGCATCGCTGCGCGCGCGGAGGAGCTGCGTGATGCTCTCCGATGCGAACTCCACCCGCTCGATGATGAGGAGATTCGCGTCCACCGCCGCCTTTGCGTGAGAGGTACTGATCCGATCATTCGCGCGAATGACGATGCAGGTGCGCCCCTGCTCCGTTGCTTCATGCAGGGCGAACCGGGCGGCGGCGCTGAGGTGTGCTGCGTTCGCGCCAGTGAGGAAGAGTCCTCGCCGCGGCTTGTCCAGCCCGTCGAGTTGCGTCAGCCAGCGGCGGATGCGCCAACGGACCCTGTACGGGAGCAGGCCGAAGGCTGCACCCGTCGGACCCTTCGGCCGCTTCGCGGATCGTTGCCGCGCTTCAATGAGGACGTAGTGGAGGATGAGCTGCTGGACGGTCGTGTTGCCGCCGAAGGCCGCGCCGATCGCGATGAGGAGCGCCTGCGAGATCGGGTCACGGCCTGATCGGACATGCGCGAGCGTCGTTGCATCGATGCCGAGTTCTCGGGCGAGTCGGGCGCGCGACCAACTACGCTCGGCGGCGATTCGTTCCACTTCCCGCACTAACAGTGGGGCGTTCATCGTGGAGGTTTACAGCGGCGGGACGGAGGAGCATCAAGCTGGATGGTGGGGACGGACGCTGGCCATATTGTGACAGCACATTCCTGATGTTCCGCAAGCCTCCGGCGAATCACTGGACACCTGGCGCAATGACTGGCGATGTCGTAAAACTTTACGACATCCTCCTTGCATTGAGGGTGCAGTCCGGCCGTGAACTCGACTGCACGGTTCAGACGCCATAAGCCATTGATTTGCAGTCTGATGAGCCGCATGCGAGAGGGGGTATTAGGGGAAAGGTTTTCGGCTTTCTCGCTAAGGGATGTGGCTTCTTCGTTCTTGCGGTTCGCTCGGATCGGAGCCGGTCTCACTGCGTTCCGGAAGGTTGGTTTCGGAGGTGGCTGGTTCGACCTTGGGCGCGTCGACTTCCGCGGCGTAGTCGATCGGGGGAGGGGGCAACTCAGCGGTCAAATCGTCACGTGCGAGCTGGTGCGTCGGCGCGCCGCAGGAGGGGCAGACCTCGGCCGCGAGCGGTACGCGGGTTTGGCAAAGGCGACAGTGGGCGAAGTCCATGGGTCCGGCGTGAGAAGGTGGGAGGGCTGGAACGGCAGTGGGCGCGGAGAGCATGAGCGTCGTGAAGGTGTCCGCCCCTTCGTCATGCACGAGCTGCGTGAGCTGATCTAAGCGGCGCGGCGCGCGTTCGCCGCTGACGGTCACGAAGACATGGAAGGTGCGGAACCCGATCGTCCGGGCGAGGATGTCCGGCGTCTCCATCCACGTCCGGTAGGCGCGCAGTTTCCGGGCAACGACCTCGCGCCCTTCGGTTCCGCGGTCATGCTCACCGAAGACGAGCTGCGCTGAGCCTTCCCGGTCGAGCACGAGCACGTAGTCTGGCTGCGGCATCGTCCGCCACTCCACATGATCGGGGAACGGGCAGTCCCAACTCGATGCCCACAGCACGCGCTCACCCGATCGCCGGAGCCAGGCGATGATCGCTTCGTTCGTCTCTTCGGTGTGCGCGAGGAACAGCGGCATGACGCCGGGCTCAAACTTCCACGGCTGGCGTGGCGTCGCGGGAACCATCAGCCGCACGAGCGGGCCGAGGGACGTTCCTTCCGTGCTCGCGAGCATGACGGCGTGGCCCCAAGCGAGCGCCTTACGCGATGGGTAGGCGTACCGCGGTGCGCCGCCTCGCGCTGTGGGCTTATCCCATGTATGAATCCACCCGCGCTCCTGCAACCGTCGCAGCCGCCGCCGCGCAACGGTCTTGTTGCCGCTGTGGTACGTCAGCCGGGAGAGCTGATCGTACGAGAGCACCCGCATCCGAATGAGGTGCATGACCGCGACGGCATCCCGCGCGACTTCCGGTCCGGACGCCGGCGCTTCCGCGGGGTGCGGAGGGGGTGCAGCATCGAGCAGAAGATTGGGGGGAGGGGGTTTTGTGGGGTGTTCTGCGGTGTCCGGTGCGGTGTATCGCGGGCTGTACTCGCGGCGATAGGTGTATCCATCATCAGAACCCCGCTCTCCTCCATCATTCGGGAGGGGGTTCTCCGGCTGACTATTCATGCCGGGCGCGAGATCGGTGCGGGGCGTTACGGCTCGGAGATCGAGCACCCGGTCGGCGCGTGTGGTGGCGAGATTTGGCGAGAGGCCGGTGTCGGGCGCGATGTGTTCGCGACTCATGGGCGGTGCGGTTGGTTGACATCGAGCAGCGTATCGAGCGTCGCACCTCTTGGCAGAGAGTGCGCGCGCTGCACGTGGGAATTCTCCAAGCCGGAGTCGGCGCGCCGCGGAGAAGGGCGATACTCGCGCATCGTGGGGAATCCCCAAGGCGTCGTTCTTGCGTCTTCGGCGGGCTGAGACAGCCGCGTAGGGTAGGGGCGTGCTGTTTGTTTCTGCATCACCAACAATGACGCTACGCCGCGTGGGACGAACTGGCTCCGTCTTTCGGCAGGGCATGTGCTCCGCGAGCACGTGCCGATCCCTTCTGCATGCGATCCGGCAGCGCGTCGCTGTGCTCCCCGAGCGCGCGCCCGTTGCCTCCAACTTGGGGGAGGGTATGATCCTCATTGAGTGCGCATCACTTCCTCGCGCCGCTCATGCCCTCTCGTAATCCGCTGCCACCGCCGGTCGTTCCGCTCTTTCCTGCCGCGCTCGAACGGCGCATCAAAGCGCTGCTCGCAACGCGCCTCAGTCGCGAAGGGACGGACGACGAACTCGCCGCCTACCGGCAAGGTCTCTGGGTGGTGGCGCGCCTCCTCGCGCACGCGGCCGAGCGGATCGACCCGCACGCCCTACCCCCTTCTCCATGTCCCGCACCGTCATCTACGCACGGAAATCCACCGAGTCTGATGACCGACAGGTCCAGAGCCTCGATGCGCAGCTCCATTGGGCGCTCACTCGATGCGCCGAGCGAGGGCTCCGCGATCCACTCGTCATCAAAGAAGCGAAGTCCGCAAAGACGCCAGGACGCCCGGAGTTTGAACGGCTGATGGGCCTCGTGCAGTCGGGGGAGGTAGATACGATCGTGACGTGGAAGGCCGACCGGCTCTCGCGCAACGCGCGGGACGCCGGGACGGTGTTGTGGGCGCTTGAATCGCGCCACCTCAAGCAGATCGTCACGAGTGACCGCGAATACACGGCGGACGCGGACGTTGCGTTCGTCCTCGGGATCGAACTCGGCTTGTCCGCGAAGTACAGCAAGGATCTCTCGAAGAACGTCAGCCGCGGGATTGCGGAGAAGCTGCGGCGTGGCGAGTGGAGTTGGAAAGCGCCGCTCGGCTACAAGAACGTCCGCGAGAATGCCGACCACTCGATGATTGCGGTCGATGAGGAGATGGCGGCGTACGTGCGGCGCATGTTCGCGCTCGTCGCCTCGGGCAACTACAGCGTCGGAAGGCTCACGAAGCTCGCGCGTGACGACTGGAAGCTGCGTGTTCCGGTCGGGCGCTCGAAGACGGAGAAGAAAGCACTTGGACGCTCGGGTATCCACAACATCCTCAAAAACGTTTTCTACGTCGGTGCGATGCCGGTCAAGGGGGAGGTGTATCAGGGTTCGCACGAACCGCTCGTCTCGAAGGAGCAGTTTGAACTTGTGCAAGCCGCGCTCACCGGTCGGCGGCTCACGTCGGAACGGCCGCATCGACAGCTCTTCAAACTCTCCGGGCTGATGACCTGCGGCTACTGCGGTCGCCTCATGTCCGGCTTCATGAAAACCAAGCCCTCCGGCCGGCAGTACGTCTACTACGTCTGTAGCAAGCACCTCCAAGGCGAATGCCCACAACCCCTCGTCGCGGAGGCCAAGCTGTCCCCGGAACTGTATCGGATACTGTCTCGCATCACGTTGAGCCCTGCGGAGTACGCAGCGGCCCTCGAAATCGCTCGGCAGGTTGAAGCAGCCGACATGAGCGCGCTGGACCAGCTCATCGGCCAAGCGACGGCTGTGATTTCGGATGCGGCGTCGTTCAATGCACGGCTTCTGGACCTCGTTCTCGCGGACAAGATCAGTCAAGCGGAGTTCGACCGGAAGCGTCGAGAACTCGAAGCGGCGCGGGTCGAGCAGACGCTCTCCGCCTCCACTGCGCGGCTCGCGCATAAGGAGAAGTTTGAACTCCTTGGAGCGTTCCTGAAATCGCTTGTGGATGCGGCAGAGAACTTCAATCAGTCGACGGATGCAGAGCGGCGAGACTTCTTCCACAGTTTGGGCTTTGAACTCAAGGCCAAGGGCGAGAAAGTGCTTGTGCGATGCGGAAAGCCCGCCTCGATTCTGATGAATCGAGGCAAACGTCCGCGATGGTGGGCTCTCGTGGATAGGATAGGAACCGAATTACGCGCAGTACAGTCTAGAGAACAGTATCCGATACAGTATCCGATACAGTTCTCCATTCATATCGGACCGCCGGCGAGTAGTACCTGGAAGCGCTGGAACCCTCGCGGAACGGGCCGGACATGAAATCCAGCTACTCTGCCGCATCCAGAAGCGGCGTAGGTGGAGGCACCTAGTCATTGGACGTGCCCAAACTAACGAGCGCCCGTATCACTTTGCTGAGGTGATGTCGGCACCTCATGCTGGGAGAAGAAATGCCTCCAAGCATTTATGCAACGTGCCGAGATGTCACGCAAATCGTACGTGTCGCCACCTGACAACACGACAAAATCCGCGTCGTCCCCAAACCTGCCTCGCCTTCGGGGCTGATACTCGCGCGCAAGAGAAGGCTCAGAACCCGTAGCAGATTGGCTAAGCCGGCCATGTTTCGTCATATTTGCGATGTCGCGGCAGAGTCGCATCTCGATGTGCTTCTTTAAGAACATGCGGACATCGGCCGGCGGAAAGATATCGGACGGAAGCCAGTCGCGGAGGACATAGCAATTCTGGAAGAAGGCGTAGAGAAAGTCCGCTACATCCTCACGCGCCCTCGCACCCTCGACCCTCTTATGCCACCGTAGCACGATCTCCCATTGGCTACGCCAATCATGGCTTCGATGCCAGCTCCACGGCAACTCAGGACGGATCGGGGGTATCTTCTTTGACTGGCGTTTCTGAACTGACATAAATGGATATTATCCCTACTTGGCGCTTACGCTGCCTTGAAAGACGTACGGTGGTAAGTACGTGATGCTACGATCAGGTGGGATGAAGCACTCCTCGAATGGAGTTTGCGTAAACTTACTCAGGAAGTGCGCAAATGTCTGTGTGTCCCATGGCCTGAAAAGAGGTCTTAGCGAGAGACCCTGTGGCGGTAGCCCCATAACAGTGGTAGGTCGTTTCCCTATGAGAATGTACTTTGGATCGCGGTCGAGCAACGAGCGCGCATAGAACACGCGTGCAGCAAGTTCGCGGAACTGGATGGGGGTCACAGGTTCTTCGTCCTTCAGCTTTTCGAATAGCAGGCTCATTGCACCAACGACGGCTCGATTATCTTCGAGAGATGCTATGACGCCGATACCGTTCATGCGAGTTGCGATCGCGAGGAGCTCGGGATTATCAGCGTAGTCGAAGTTGTCCTTAACATTCTCAGACAATACGGTTCGAAATACGAAGATCGACCAAGGCTCGAACCCACTGTTGAACAGGATCGGGCGACGTACTGATTGAAGGAAATCGAAGAATGTACCGAAGCGCTGCAAGTCGTCGAGAGTACGAATTGTCCCGACCGAGCGATCGGCAGGATCGATGAAGTAAGTCCCATCGAAGTACATGATTTCGTAAAGAATTTTCGCGAGCCACTGGTAGATCGTCGCCTCGGGGAGCTGAACGAAGGTCTCGAAACCCGCATCGACGGCACCACAGATCTGGTTCTCCAAGCGACTGAGATGCTTGGTGTTGCACGGTCCACAAGCTGGAATGCGGATGAGACGGTATTGCCGATCCTGGCCGTTCGGGAGCGTGAAGCGTTGGTACCAGAGATCAAATCTTCGCAGTAACCACGCAGGGAAGATATGCTCGCGCGTGGCGCCTGCGCCTAATCTCCTTCCACAGAGAAAGCATCGATTCTTTTCGTGTGTGATCGGGATGTTGAAGAAGGAAGATCGCATGGTTGAATGCACGCGCTGGAGTCAGCTTCCTGTCGAGCGTGCCTCGCAGCGCCGCCGACGTCACGTCACAGAGCCTTCATCGGCCTCGATGGCAATGAGGCTGATTCTAGTCGCATGCCTTTATGATTCGATTCCTTAGAAAAGCGACGCTACCCGTTTTCGCGAACATCAGGACCGTCGGGCGCCGACGCGGTGCTCTTGCCGGGCACTTCATCGAGTCGTGCCGGAAGAAACATTCGAGCTGATTCTGTGTAGGGTGCCAATGCCCGCAGATCAAGGTTGCGATGGTTGAACTCCTCCATAAACTCACCGAAACGGCGCCCGCCTCGCATTCGTTCGTGATGTCTCGACGGAGATCCCTTTAGAAACTGATTACCCGACTCAACCACCAATTTGGCACCGTACGTCAGAAGCTCGTCGGCCGATAACGAGCGCAGGTATGGGCGCGCACGATACTCACGCGCCCAATGCTCCGATGTGGTGATGGGCAGAGCTTCATCTTGTTTCTCACCAGCGGATTGATACTTGAGATTTTTGAACTGCTCTGGCTGCAGCCATACCACAGGAAGGCCGTTGAAAGCTGCCCAAAAACCCTGTATGCGCCGAAGAAATTCGTCCGTCAACGCATCGTTGGGTAACGCAGGGTGCGACATCACAATCTCAGGAAACGCTCGCAGGGAAGGCGTGAGCCGGACCATATGCTGCTCGCTCACAATCCATACGGCCTGAATCTCGGAGAATTGGAGTGACTTGTCAGGATTCTTCTTCGCGAGGGTTATCCCCACTCGATGCGCAATGATCTCAGGATTAAGAATCTCGACAAGATCATTCAGCACGATCAAAATGCCGTGCGCCTCAGGCAAGCCGAATGTCTGCTTTGTGACACGGATTTGGCGATTTGCCTTCCGCACGAGTTCCGGGATCGCCGAGGACACCGCCTCGTAGAGTTTTTTTCGCAGCGCTTCGGAGTTTGGGAGGTGTGGAAGAATGCCCCCGATATCGCGACGCCCGTAAAAGAGCGGCCAGTCGTCGCTCTCTTCGTAGGGCTTGAGGATCGCCTCGATCTTCGAGCTCGTGTCGGTAGAGAGGGCCTTCACCTCTGCGATAAAGGTTCTGTTCTCGAAGAACAGGTCCGCTTTCTCTGCGTCCTTTTGCTCGGGGGTAAGGTCGAGCCGATCGATGATTTCCGCAAACGGGTGCTGCTCGGCAAAGCGGTAGATTCGCTCTTCGAGCGAACCATCGGGTTTCCACTCAGGATGACTCATGTGATCTCGAAGCTAATGGATTCGACATACGGGCGAAGTACTTCCGAAGGAAGAGCGTAGATGACGGGCTGGGGCAACGTCGCCGCGTGCATCGACGTCGTAACCATGCCGAGGAGCCGACCCTCCTTCGGGCTAAACACCGCACCGCCACTAATGCCACCAATTCCGGGGACCGTAATACGGAACAGCCGTGTGTCCGTAGGCTGAATGGCCGGGACGATCGCTCCGATGGTTCCGCTATATACCGTCGGCTGAATAAAGCCGCGGTTGGAGCGATACTCCAAAAATAAGTCCGTACCGAGTGGATAGCCGGCGACCATCACCGGATCTCCGGTACCCACGTCTGTGGAGTCGCCCCAGTTCAAGGGCTTTATCTCGTAGGGAAGTTCCTTGGTTGATTTCGCTGGAACGAGCAGAAGCGCCGCGTCGATCGTCGGATTCACATCCTTCGTTCGCGGGTCAATGAAGCGGATCACGTGAGGAATGGGATATGGAATCGCAAACCGGGCGTTCTCGCGCTCAATGTGCGCGAGGACAAAGGGCTTCGTCCTTTGTTGGCGGACCGCCTCGACCGTCTCACCAGTCGTCAGGAGTTTCCCGTCTCCCACCTGAATCGCAGTCCCCATGATCCGCATGAGGTACTTCTCCATTTCGGGGTTGTCGCTTCCGATTCCGCGCATGTGCTCTTCGGGCGGGTGCGCCTCGAAGGGAAGAATGCCCGCAGGGAGAAGACTCTGCGTGACTCGCCATGCTGCCGTCTTTCGGCCCGTGGATGTCCAAGGAATCGGGGTTGGCTGCGTCATTTCGGACCGAGGGTATCACTCGACAAAGCGCGGTCTGCGTGCATGTGCCGGCGCCGCTCGTGGAGACTCGGAGCGGTTCTACTGTTTGTAGAACCGTGTCTGTAGAACCGCTCTCCGATTGGACTTCGCCGAAGATGCCATTGCAGCAGCCCTCCGGTTACGCCCGCGCCCGCACGGCTTTCTCCCGCGAGGCGCACCACCTCCCGCACTGGGCGTACAGCCGTCGCTTCCTTCGCCTTGGGTTTCCCCTTGGCTTTGGCTGCAAAGCTCGTCCGCACCTCCTTACTCGATGGCCTTGGCGACGGGTGACGGCGGACGGCTCGTGGCCGTCCGCCGACCGAATCACAACAAGGAGAGGGGGGGTCGCAGGCTACTGTCGGACCGTGTACAACTGCGCGGAGCCGGTGCCTCGCATGCTCGCGATGCGCCACCGGTAGGTCCCTGACGCGCTGCTGCTGTACTTGAGGTCTTCGACGGTTCCTGCGCGCGCCGAACGCGCGACGTCGACCCATCCCGACGACGCGGACTTCTGGAGCGAGAGGTCGAAGTCCGGATTCGTCTGATCCTCAGGACCTTCCAAGTGCGCGGTCTGCGTGCCTGCACCAGCGGAGAACGACGGCGACAGGCCGACCTGACCGGACGCCGTGAACGTCACGCTGTAGGTTACGACTCCGCTTCGCGCATAGTTCGCGTTCGAGTAGAAGCAGTTGTCGGAGCTGCCGTTTCCGCACGTCTTCCCTACCGAGGTCGACGAGCATCTTGCAGGACACGGCACGCCCACTCCGGTCGCCCAGTTGAAAACGCCGCCGCGGAGACGGTAGCTATCTTGCCCGCCATAGCACCGCGTCGCCGGATCGCACATCGCGCCGAAGACGGCGAAGCCTCCGGGGCAATGCATCCCTACCGGATCCGGGGCTTTGCCGTTGTAGACATCGGAAGCGGCGCTCGCCGAGTCAGCCGACGCGAGCTTGCAGGTCGTGGTGTTGGGATTCGAGCACCATGCGATGCACATGCCGTTGAACTGCGCGCCGCTGCCCTGGCACATGACGTTCGTGTACTGGTCTGCGATCGTGGCGCCGCCGTTCGTCACGTACGGGCATGACAGGCCGTCGGAGCCGTAGATGCTTCCCCGCAGCGCGCGGTTTCGCACGACCCAGCCCTCTGCGCGCTTGCTGCCGACGAGCTCAGTACCCGCTTCGCCCTGAATGAGGTACGCGAGTCCTTGAACTGCTTGTGATGTGGTCACCGACAGCACGCCCGCGTGTGTGACCGACGCGCTGGCTACGTGCCGGTCATCTTCGAAGCGAATCTGCGCCGCCGACTGAGCGGCGCTGCCGGCGATGCGGAACCGTGCGGGAGCCGGGTAGAGCGTGCTGAAATCGGTGTATCTCGCGTATTCGTTCGCCGCCGCACCGGTGTCGCCGAGACGCTCCAGCGCGACGCCGCGCAGGAACGCGACGTACGTGTTCGTTTCCGGCGTGTCGAAGCGCGCGAGAACATCGAAAGCATCGCTCGCGCGACCGCGGTCAAGCAGCCATTCGGCGTATGCCTCAGCGGTTTCCGTGTTTCCTGCAGTCGCCACGGCCGCGGCGCGGCGGAACGCCGTCTCCGCGCCCGGAGCGCCGACGGCGATCAGCGTACGCGCGTACGCCTCCGCAATCCGCCCGCTGTTGTCGTACGCTTCCGCTCGTGTGAAGGCGTTGCTAACGGCATCGAGCGGAACAGGCAGCGCCGCTGCGCTGTCGGCGATCAACTCGGCGGCCCGATAGTCAATCGACGCGTTCTCGAGCGCCAGCGTGAACGCGCGATACGCGTGCATCGCCGCGCCTTCGAGTGCATCGAGGCGATTGAAATCCGCATAGTACGTATGGGCGATCTCGGCAGCGAGGCGGTGGAGATCCGGGTTCTCCGGATCAGCGATGAGCGCCGACGCCGTAACAGACTCGGCCTCCTGCCATGCGCCGCGCAACGCGAGCTGCCGCGCCTTCTCGTATGCCGTCGCCGGTTCTGTCGGCGCATCATCAATCGCCGTCAACGCATTTCCGGAGTGGCCCGTTTCTGCGATAACGACAGTTGTATCGCGGTTTCGCCGATCCCTTCGTTCCCTTTGCGCGTCCGGCGTCGGCGCGGCAACAACCGCGGTTGAAAGCAGCGTGAGCAGCAGCACCGCGAGCGCGAGTCGCGCTCCGGTTACAACGACACGTGCACCTCTCTCAGTTGCATATCGCATAACCCTCTCTCCATTCAGTTGTCGTCGGACCCGCGGACGCCGGAAGGAACAAGACGGTGTTCGAGACCGCCGCCAAAAACATTGACGATTTGTTCCCGGAACGAGTGTCAGACGTTGACAGCCGAAAGTCAAATAAAAAAAGGCGCCCGTGCCTCGAACGCACGGACGCCACCAACTGAACGGAGATAAGCTACGCACGCGGCGAGACGCCGCGGAGGCAGGTCAAATCTCCGCGCGCAGCGTAGTGCCGTGGCGCCCACAAGTCAATCGTAGGTTGATGTCGCAGAATGACTTACACAGGATTTTGGCAGGTTTCCGCGACCGCGCCACCGCGATGGAGAACGCGACGGTGATCAATCGCGGGCTCCGGTTGACATCTCACGCGGCGTGAAAGGTCACACGCAACTCGCCGGGCGTCCCGAGGTCCGCCTCGTTATACATGTCGCGTTCGTACACGGCGAGGGTTTCTGTTGCACGCACAGACGATTTCGCGGACTGTCAATTCCGGCGAACGTGCGTCAAGCGCGGGATCGAAGAGAAAGCGTGCGATGTTTGAGTGGTAGTACATTCAATCACCTCTGGTGCACTAGCGGTCGCCTCCGTACTGCACGGCGTGCGCCGTGTTGGGAAAAGGGCGGCCGAAACGGCCGCCCCAGTAATCGGTTTTAAAGGTTCAGCGGTCTGCGTGCAGAGTTAGTCGACCGCTTCTAACTAGTCAGTTATCCGACGCTCTGCGTCGTGGGGAGGACGTCGCTGGATTCTGCAGCTCGGCTACGAGTTCGCCGTAAGATCTTCCCTGATTCCACGCCTCTTTGAACTGATCGCAGAGTTTGCCGAATTCGCTTGAGTTCGGCTCACAAATTGTGACGGCTGCGAGAGTTTGTAGATCAACGCTTCGAAAGACCAGGCCGCAACTGGCCTCCAAGTTCTTTTTGCGTAATGTTGCCTGAAGCCGCTCGCCTCCGAGCAGGTCCTCCTCCTCCAATGCTGAAGTACCGTTCCACTGACGGCGACGAGGTTGCCATAAAAGGGACATATCACGTGGAAAATTCGCGATATCCTCCTTAAAAATCCTGATGTGAATATTGGCAGTTCGCTCCTTATCAATAACGTCTTTTAGCCCAGCAAAGTCGGCCAGATCGCGAACACAAAATATACGGAATACGTGTAACGACCCGGCGTGCGTGCGCTCGCGCATACGCGACACGAATTCGTAGAATGCCCCGCGCCCCTCCCTAAAACCAGCGACCCAGCTCTCCTTGCTTGTTATGTGGGTGATGCCGAGCCAGACACCGCCCTGTGGCAGACGATGTTCCATCTCACGTAGGAGTGAGAACGTAATCGACATGTCCTCCAGCTCCGCTTGCTTGTCATTCTTATAGCTGTTGGCTAGCAGCGAAGCCTGGCTCAAATCCTGTTTAAAGCGTACACGATAGAGTTCGGAAAGAACCGAAGCAGCCGAGAGCACGTGGAGTTTCTGGCCAGGCTTCGAGTCCGATGGCTCATACAAGGAGATCAATGCATCCAGATCTCGTCGATCGCTTGCAATTGAGGCAAGCTGCGCTTGAAGTTCGTCGAGACTGTCGGAGAGTTTTTCGATGTAGAAAATTACGCCAACCAACGCTAGAAGGATCGATGCTTTCGAGAGGAACGGCCACTCGATATCGACGCTATGTAAAAACGTTCAAGCAATGTGCCGACGATGCTGAGCGCAACCAGCGCCTGCGTGGTGCGAGTTAACTGCTTGCGCGGAAGATCCATCAGTCGGTATCCCTTGCGCTTATGATCCGAGCTGTGACATCCATGAGCAGGTCGAAGTTCGCTTGTCGGCTGGAATCGTGATGCGGAACGTCGAAGCGATCGGGTTTGGGATGCCGGGTTGGTAAACCATCGATCGCACGGCAATCCCGTTCTGTTCGTACGATTCTGAAAGGGATAGCCCTTCGACGAGTAGAGAATTGCGATACCCTCCGTAGTGAGATATGTGGTGATCTTCCAAGTAAGCGGCGAATCTCTCCATGTTCGTGACAACCGAGCGAACTACGCTGAGGGTATGCGACCTCTCTCTATAGTTGTAGTACGCCATTGCCAGCGAGAGCTCGCTCATGTCGTAAGGGCCCATTTGTGCGCGGATGGTTGTGATGTTGCTCGTGTCGGACACGATGTAGCCGATGCGGTGATTGGCGAGCGCGTACGCTTTGGAAAAGGTACGAGCAACGACGACGTTCCTGTGCCCTCGTTTTATGAGGCGAACGCCGTCCGAAAGTTCGAGATGGTTCGTATCGAGACGATTTGCCGCAAAGGCGCCGTAAGCCTCGTCGAGAATGAAAAGTGTAGCTGGGAACGCCGTAACTAATGTCTCGATATCCTCGATCGGCAGCAGCGTCCCTGTTGGATTGTTTGGGTTGCAGAGGTAACAGATTGGGGATGTGCGGCTTAACGCTTCTCGGATCGCATCGACCGGAAAACGAAATGTCGGCCGGTAAGTATCGGCGCGATTCTGCACGTAGAGCGGCATGCGGATGCCCATCCCTCGTTGCATCGCGTACGTGTACGCCGGCCAAAACCCAGGCGTCGGTACCGTGACGTATTCAAGCGGCTTGGCGTAAACCGCGTAGATGTACGTCAGGATGTTCATGATGCCGTTGCCTAGAAGGACGTTCGCTGGATCAACGCCGATGTCTTCGGCGAGCGCTTCTGCCAAAGCTTTCTCTACCAGTTTTGAGGGATACCGATTGCTTTGCTGAATGGGGAAGTCCTGTCGGCGCCGGCGTTCCGCTTCTTCGACGGCTACCGCTGGTAAGCAGGTGGTTTCTTCCCGATCGAGGTTGAGGGTGAAGCCAAGTCGGACGGGGGGGACATATGCCCAATCGGGGTTCACCGCGAGAATGCCGGGTGCATTCTCTCCGTCGTACAGAGGTTGAAGGACCGCTATATCGTCGTTGCTCGTGTCCACTCGTATCCTCTTCGACCGACATGTCTTCGTCCTCGCGAGTGCGCACGGGCACACAGCCGCCGGGTCGCCCAAGGCAACTTCAAAGCGTCGGTCGTCTCACCTATTAGGAGTGACAGCCAGTCGAATATCCCTACCCCTCGCTGAACAACCGGGCGTTTCTACGTTAACGGTCGTCCCGTACCCGTAGGACCCTGCTCTCTGAAGAAAAGGGGCGGCCGGAAACCGGCCGCCCCAAGACAACTACTTTTTGCGATCCGTGACCGTTGCGAGCAGCCGCTTCGAGCTGGGCGCATGGCTGCCGCCAGTCTCGTAGACCTCGATCACGTCGGCGCCGTCTCGGATCGTGCAGATGACCTCCACGCCGACGTTCCAACCGCGAGTATGCGACCGTATGCCAGAGCTGCCGAGACGCGAGGCGCGACCACGCGTACCCTCAACTTCACCGTAGAACCGTGCCATTGCTCGGTCCTCCAGCTCATGCTCGCGCCCGCACGACCTTGGCCGCTGGACGTGCAACATGCGGCGGCGTGGCGCTCGCCGGCTTCGATAGTTTCGGCTTCGATTTCCCCGCAGCCTTCTCCGCGAAGTCGGCGCGCACCTGCCTCTCAATCGCCTTGGCATCGACTCCGAGTTGTGCGACGACCTTCGTAAAGACGGCACGTTTGCCGGCGTCCGCGTTCGGACCGGCCCAGGTATGCACGAGCGCGTCGATGACAAAGGCACGTTTCTGCGCATCGTTCATCTTCGCGACGAGCTTCCGCGTGATCGCCTCGCAGTTGCCTTTGAGGTCGTCGCGTTTGCCGGTGAAGCCGTGCCGCGGCAGCACGTCTTCGAGCTGCCAGCCCTTCTCCTCGATGACGATACTCGCGAGTAGGTCGATCCACTCAGGAGCACCGAGCGCCTTCGGGATCGCCGCCGCGAACGCCGCGAGGGTGGCGACCCGCACAGCGCGGTCGAGCTTCTGCTGCTGGCGCGCCTTGCGCTCGGCGTCATTCGTCGCCGGGCGCTCGGATTTCCGCCGCAGAAACTCGTGCCCGGAGGCATCGAGCGCGGCCGCGAGTTGCGCCTTCGGGTACACCTTCCGCAGACGGCCGTTGACCTGCGCGAAAACGGTCGAGCGTTTCGGCTCGTCGGCGAGGAGCTGGTCGTACGTGCGCTCCTTCGGATCGTCATGACACTTCGCGTCGAGATCCACATAGTCATCGGCGACCTGGGGATTGCCGAACGGAAAGACCTCCTTCACCTCGCGCGGCGTGAGCAGAACGGTTGCGCCCTGCTCGCGGAGCCGCTTGAGGTGATTTTCGATCTTGAGCCGGTAATCCGCGAGGTTCGTACAGACGTTCTTACCCTGCACGTTCCCGAACAGATCACGATCGTTGCCCGAGCGGAATGGACACTTGGCGCAGGCACCGAGAGGTGAGAGCGTCGCGTCTTCCGTATCGAACGGCGCGGCCGAGAGAACGGTCATAAACTCCGTCTCGACGATGCGCCGCGCCTTCGCGAGCGGAATGACGCCCTTCGCCGTCTTCGATGAGTTGGCGTCGATGAAGTGCTCCACGATGAACTTCTTCAGCGCCTGCTCTTGCAGGTGCGGATCGGGAATGAGCCCGATGAGCTCCGCATGCTCGACGGTGAGCACACCGGCCGCGAGCTCCGCCTTCACTTTCGCAGGCAGCGTGTTCAGTGTGAGGCGCGCTGCGACATGCGCCGGCTGCTTGTGGACTTCCTTCGCGATGTCGCGCGTCGAAAGCCCCAGTTCGCGCAGCGCCGCGTACGCCCCCGCCTCCTCGAGTGGAGAGAGATCGACGCGCTGCGCATTCTCGATTAGCTGAATCTGCCGGACGTCGCGATCCGTGAATTCGCCAACGATGACGGGGACGACGGTCAGCTTCGCGATCTTTGCGGCGCGGGAGCGGCGGTGCCCGGTAACGATCTCGTACGGCGTCTTCGCATCGTCGAATCTGCGGACGAGGATCGGTTGCAGGATGCCGCGGTCCGTGATGCTTGCGGCGAGTTCGTTGAGCCCTCGCTCGTCATAATGCTTACGTGGGTTGAAGGGGGACTCGCGGAGCTGCGCGAGCAAGACAGACTGACAGCGTGTGGCCTCGGTTTGGGCCATAACGATTCTCCTTCGGTTGTCGGTTAGTGGTTTAGAGGTGGTAGGCGTCTTGGCAGGACTTCGAGCAGAACGCTCCGTCGTGCCAAAAAACGCGGGGGCGTATCGCGTCCGGCTCGGTGCCGTAGCGATACAGGAAGGGCTCGCGGCATCGCCGCGAGGAACGAACGTTGCCGCACCACGAGCAGATCTGCCCGGATGCGAGCGGGCGGATCACGGCGCGCAGGAGCGTGGTTCGCGCGAACGGATCACGGGCGAGCTGGCGCATGGCGTGACTCCTTTCGGCGGGCTCCTCGGCGGCAGGATCGGCGGGGATGCAGATGACAGCGAGGTAGGCGGTGGTCGTAACGGAACGGTGGTGATCGCAAGGTCTCCTCCTTTCGTGTTTGAGCGCGTAGTAGCTGCGCCCTCGCGCGACCGGCCCACGGAGGTCCGGGAGAGGTACGCACGTTCGATCAGGTGTGGCTCAGAGGCGCACAGGAGAATGATCGAGGGGTGCCTGTCTCAGAAGGTCGTGGTCGGCCGCGCGAGAGCGCCGCAACGCTCTCCGGTGAGGAGGCAAGATGTGAAGGGGCGCTCGGGTGCGAGAACAGCCTCATTCAACTGCGGACGGTAGGTGCGGTACGACCCCGGTGGCGCGTGGAGTGGGGGATTCCCACGCCCCCCCTCACCCATCGAGCCGGTCTGAAATCGTGGGGATTTCCCAAATGCCGAAGGTCGAGACAGCGGCGGGGAACCGTGGAAAGCGGCGTCGAATCTAGTGGCTCTCGACGCGGATGCTTACTTTCCCACGGCGATTCGAGCGGCTTTAATTGCGGCCTGAATGCCCTGGTCGGCACGAATTGCCTGAATCGCCGCATGTTCGGCGGCAGGGATGGAGCGAAGGAGCACGGCCAGCGTTCCTGCGATCCCGCGCGGATGACCGGATGCCTTCGGCCGTTGTTCGCCCTTTCCCTTCCTTGTCTTGCGAATTGGTGGCGCGCTCCGTGGCGCTGGTGAGGCCGCAGGACCACTACGAGCGTCTCGAAGGAGGGCTAGCCGCCGTTCGATGTCTCGGATCTCGCCCCGCATAGCGTCGAGGTACTGGCTCACATCCTTTGCGGAGATACGCCCATCTGCGAGCAACCGTTCCACAATCCACTGCGCCTGTCCTGGCGTGACATCCATGCGTGGCTCTTCCGGTCCTGATGCTATATCGGGCGGAGTGGGATGAGGTGGAATGCCTCGCCCGATGATCTTCGTGACGACGCCATAGACGGACCAGTTTGGGTACTGCGAGAGGTCAATCACCGCGTCGGTTCGTTCCTGCTCCAGCACGGGCTTTCCTTCTCGATCGCGCCAGTATCCGATGAGGGTTCTGCCACCGCCGACCCGCACAGCCACCGGCTGCCCATCCGCAGGTTCTTTGTTACCCGTGTCTATCAGAATGACGTCGCTTCGCTGGATGACGGGATGCATCGCATTGCCCCCGACCACGACAGGGTCGTACCGTCTATCCAGCGATGGGTTGATGTACTCGTACTGCGTGTGCTCGGCGAGTTGCTGCCGCAGAAACTGGCTATACGGCACGGGAGGCCAATCGAAATCTGCATTGCCGGAGGGCATGGCTCACGCTTCCTCCCACTGCCGTCCAGTGAAGCGGAACGCCTTGAGAGCGACCCTCGCGATGTCTCCTGTCGCTCCTTCTTCCGAGAGGATCGCTTTCATCACTCCGAGGAGGACCGCGTAGTAACGCGTCTTCCCAAGCGTGATCGCCGCTTCGAGGTCGATCCAGTCGTATTGGTACGTGTTCGCAATGTGGTCGTATCCGGCTTGATACGAGGCGGTGTATCGCGGCTCGGCGAAGAGCTTTTCTCGCAACCGTCTCAGGAACAGGCCTTCGTACCACTCGATATCGAAGCTATCCAGCCAGTGCACCGATGCGATTTCGAGCAACAGGAGTGCGTTCGCATGGGCTGACCCGAATCGCACGAAGTGCTTTTCTTGGATGAATCCTTTCCATGGAATCCTTCGCTTTGGTTCCGGCCAGACGCGCGCATTCGGTGTTTTCCACGCGTACACCATGTCTTTGTGCATCCACGTCATGACGGCTCTTCTCCCTTGCGCATCAACTTTTCCCGATACGCTTGCGCGACCTGCCGTGTGGCCTCTGCAAATCCGCGCAGGCCGTCATCGTCCAGATCGGCGATGCCCCGCAATTCCTCAGCCGCGACGCCAATCTCTGCGAGGCAGTCGATGGCGCGCTCGATGGGCGAGTCGTCCCACACCTCGTCATCGGCCATGCACGCTCCGCACGATGAGGTTGATCGCACCGATGACCGCGGCTCCGCGGACGATCACCTGCTGACCATCCGCAGCCATGACATCGCGCTGACCGTGCTTCGCCCACCAGTGGCCGACGAACATTTGCCCAGCGAGGACCGCGATCACGAACTCGCCGGTGTGAGCCTTCTGCTTCGGGTTGACGATCAGGAAATCGCCTTCCGACACATCGAACTCGGCGAGTGAGTCATCGGCGGCGCGGTAGACGCGCTCGTGATCTTCGAATGTCCCGGCAGGCAGCGTGATGCTCTCCACCGAGGGCAGGAGCGCATTGCCCTGCCCGATCTCACCGGCGACCTTCACGGTCGTGGGCGCTGCGCCTTTCGGAGAGACCGCCAGCCTCTCCCGAAACGCTGTGCAGCCATCGAGGTACTTCTGCTTGCAAATCCCCTTCGCGTGCGCCTTCTTGCCGTGGCCGCATTCGCACACCGCCTCGGGAATGAATGCCGTGCAGGCGCATGCTCGGCATGGTCCTTTCGGGCTGCTTGTGGCGAACCAGTGCTGCGCCTTTCCGTGTGCGCACGTGCAGACCGTGTTCATCGGCCAGTGCATCTAGCGGCCTCCGTGGAGGAGCGCCGAGCCTGTACACACGCGGCCTCGCGTTGCAGACTGGAAAGCGCTTTCCTCCCCAGGCTTCCCCAACAAACGCTTATGCGAGAAAGCGTTAGAGTCGCCCGCCGTGACGAAATGCCGGAGGATCGAAGCCCTGCTCAGCAGCCCTTCCCGTACCTCACGCGGGAGGAGGTGGAGCGATTCTTCCGAGCAATTCCGGCCGCGAACATCCGCGACCGGGCGCTCTTCGATCTCATCTACCGGCACGGACTCCGCCGCCGTGAAGCGGCGCAGCTCACGCTCGATGATGTGCAGGGCGGGAAGATCTGGATCGCGCGCGTCAAGCGCGGCGTACCCGGTGGCTATCCACTCCATCCCCGCAGCAAGCAGCTACTGCGCGGGTACCTGGCGGTGCGGCCGAACGATGGCTGCCCGTATCTCTTCCGAACGCGCCGCCAATCAGGCACGCCGATCTCGGGCTCCGAGATCAACCGCCTGTTTCATGAGTACGCAGCAGCAGCGGACCTCCCGGCGCGGCGTAGCCATGTCCACATCCTTCGCCACTCGATCGGAACGCATCTAATGAACGCCGGATGGGATCTCGCGGACGTGAAAGATTGGCTCGGCCACCGAGATATTTCATCGACGTTGATCTATGCGCAAATCACGAACAAACGGCGCGAGGAGCGGTATCGGGAGACGGTTCGCTCTCGTGAAATCGCTCGCACGGAAGGCGCGGAATGATCGAACATGCGCTTTCTCGCATTCTCGTCAATGTCAACACGTAATGAATGCACGCAGTTTCATGGGTGGGGCGCGATCTGCTCACGCCGAAGGACTCACCGCGCTGCTGTGGCACGTGCGGTTCATCGCTACCTTGTGGAGCGATAATCGACACATGCGACATCTCGCGCCGCTCGTACTTGTTCTTCTCGCTCTAACATCGTGTGCCAGCACGCAGCCCGTAAAGTTGATTGCCGCGCAGCGAGTCATCATTGGCGACGAAACCGGGTACAACGTCGAATACGAGTTTTCGTTTATGAGCCGCGAGAGTGTTTACGTTCGGCAAGTTGGACCAGTCGGTGCGTCCGGGCATCTAGAGCATCTCGTCCGGGCGGAGCATCTCGACTTCTTGGACAGCCGCAACGGAAAAATTCTCGCTTCGCTGGCAATCACGCCGACAATCCATCCCTCCGCAAGCCCGCCCACGATGGATGTCCCGCCGGAGTCGGCATTTCCTACGGCATACCAGTCGTTTCCGTGGACCTCGTCCGCGCCGCTAATTGCCGCTGCGAACGACGTGTTGCGACGCTACTTTCGATATGAGCCTCGAAATTCGGACAACCTGACGCGCCTATTCACAACGTACGCTGTTCTGCCGCATTCCGCGGGTGCGCCCGATGTCCCGGCGAAGATCGCTCTCCTGCTGTCCTTTCCGCACGATCCGGCCACCAATCGTTACAGTCTGCATGTCCGCACGAGCGTCCTGGAGGGCCGGTCAAGAAGCGACGTGTACAAAACGGCCAGCGATGACGCCGTCCTCCGCGCTGCCGATCGCTTCGTCGGCCAACTCGTCGCCCAGATGCAAGGGGTGCATCCGTGACGCGCATCTGGCGAGTGCGGATCACCCTGTTGACGATGTTCATCACCGCCTTTGTCCTTCAGCTCGTGTGCGTCACCGCTGTGTACAAGAGCATGTGGCCTGATGAGTACGTGCAGGTGATGGTGAAACTGTTCGGCATCTATTCTGTTCACCTGTCGGTGATCCTAGGCGCGATCTTTGGCGGCAAGCCTCCAGACCACGCGCAGCCACCGCGTCTGCTCACGCCCATCGCCGTTGCGCTCGCCGCGTTGTGGAACGTGCTGATTGGCTGGCGCACAGTTGCGTTTGCATTCACAGCAGGCGAGAAAGTTACCGATCTCATCGCGTACTTGGACGGCGTCTCCGCGGCGAGTGCGTTCCTCGTCACGGGCCTGCTCACGACGTACTTCATAAAAGCGAATCAATGAACGTGCGCCGCCTCTTCATCGTAGTCCTGTCTAGCTCGATGCTCCGCGCGCTTGCCGCGACTGCGCCAATGCAACCGCAATTGACGCTGACGACGGCGCATGCGTCGGTGATCAACTCGATCGCGTTCTCCCCGAATCGCAGGCTGATGCTCACTGCCAGCGCGGATCACACTGCGCGTCTGTGGTCCGTCCAAAGCGGACAGGAGATTCGGGACCTGCCACATTCCGACATGGTTACCGCCGCGACGTTCCTCGACGACGATCACGTCGTGACCGCTGACAGCAAGGGCATACTGCATGTGTGGAATCTGCGTACAGGTACGCAAGACTTCAGCCGGGATCTCACTGAGGAGGGGCTCGTCAGTTTAAGTTTCAGCAGCCTGGTGCTGGGACCGAACGACGAACTCTGGTGCGTCCGCATGTGGGGTGGTGGCGTTGTGTTGCTCGATGCGCACACGCTCGTAACGCTCAGCTATGTTAACGCGGCGGGACTCGTGCTGAGCGGCACAGACTTGCTGCTGACGTGGAGCGGCCACTCGGCGACCGTGCGGCGATTGAACGGCGGACACCTTGCCACGGTCCGCACAATCGACGCACCGAGTGACATCAGCGCCGCCGCTCTTTCGACCGACGCATCGGCAGCGTTCCTCGGGCTGTTCGACGGGCGAATCGAACGGTGGGATTTGGAGAAGGATGGTGCAGTGCCACTATCGCGAGGCGGCCATCGTGGCAAAATCGCCGCACTGGCGCTCTCGCCCGACGCACGCGTCGTCGCTACCGCCGCCAATGATGGCTTTGTCCTGATTCGCGATGCGAAAACGGGAGCGCTCCTCCACCGCATCGACTCGCCCGACTCCTTCTTCGAGGCCGTGGCGTTTCTCGATGATGACCGCGTCGCGTTCGGACCGGAACAGGGCACGGGCGTCATACTCGCTGACGTGCGCAACGGTCGGCCCGTGCAGTCCTTCGGTAGCCCCCTCTACGCCTCGAAAGCAACGATATCCGTCGATGGGCGGCTTTTGCTCACCGCGGCCTCGAGGTCGGCGAATCTGTGGGACCTCACTACCGGCGAACAAATCGCGGCCTTCCCTGGCATTGACTCCCATGCCATCGCGCTCACCCCGACCGTGGATACCGCGCTGACAACAACTGCAGAACCGCATGACTATGAGCGATATCTAGTCGGCTACGATGCGGCCACCTACTGCGAGACCATTCGGGTTGGGACAAAGCAGCCCGTGAACTCGGTCGCTTTCTCGCGCGACGGCTCGCTGCTTGCGGCCGGATCGACGCTCGGCGACATCCTCATTTGGGAAACCAAAACCGGTCATCCTCTGTACAAACTGATCGGACATTCGTCGAGCGTAACCGGCCTGACGTTTCTCGAAGACGGCGTGACGCTTCTCAGCACCTCGGAGGACAACACCGCGCGTCTATGGGACATCCTGTCCGGCGAGGAACTGTGGCGTGAGGAGATCATGATTGGTACGCCATCGTCGAGAGACGGCCGCGTGCTGATCCGCTGGAACGGGCACGCCTTCGACGTCATTGCCGTGGATGGCCGCCAGACGCTGCTCACCGCGCCGGCGGACACCATATCGGCATCGATGGCACCGGACGGAGCGAAGGTCGCGTTCATCTCATTCGCCGGTCGGCAACGGATGCTCACCGTGGCCGATGTCGCTAGCGGAGAAAGGTCGCGCCCCCTCGCGCTGGTTAGCCAATTTAGCAATATCGCATTCCTTGCGGACACAAAGTTGCTGGTTGAGCAAAACAACGAGGTGTGGGTCGTCGACTGGGTAGCAGGCAAACGCACCTACACATTTACCAATGCACACTGCACGGACGCCGCCGCTCCGTTCGTCGCCGTTCGAGATGGCGAGAAGACGGAGATCTGGGACGCCGTCACGTTACGTCGAAAGGCAACGATCGACGTCGAACTAGATTTCCGGTCATTTGCCGCCTCCCCCGATCGGCGCTATGTCACGACCCACAGTCGGTGGGAGACGAGCGTGTGGGATCTCAGCGATGGCCGCCGTGTCGCAAAAGTGAGCGACAGCTATTTGCGAATGGATGAAACGCCATCAGCGATCCCCGCGCTTGCAATCGCCGACGGTCAATTTTTCACAAGCGAGCAAGATAAGGATCCCCCGCGGACCAGCATTCGCGCATGGCAGACGAATGAAAAGAGCGCGCCGAGGGTCGTGACCACGCTCGACTACGCGATCAATTCCGTCGACTTGGCGGCGGACAGCAAGGCGCTGCTCGTCTGTACCGGAGACGGCGTTGTGCATCTCCTCGACCGCGCTGGTAGCGCGCTCTCAACGGCCGCGTCGAGCTGTTTGACTGCGCAATTCAGTCCGAAGGGCACACGATACGAGAGTCATGGGTTGGATAACGCCGTTCCGCAGCGATGGGATCGGTCCGGCCACTCGCTTCCGCCGCTAGGATACGAGCCACGTGACGTGAGTGTGCTGGCGGCGGCCCGAGAGAAGCACTTCATCGCGACGGCGGAAGGTCGGTTGCTTCGCGTCTGGAACACCCAGCACTATCAGATGTCGCGGATCATGGCGCCGGATGCCGTCACCGCTGCCGCGTTCGTCCACGATGGCGAGACGGTCATCGCGGCGTCAGAGGCTGGAACACTTGCCGCCTGGCGTGCAGCCGACGGAACTCTCGAACGAACCCTCGTGAGTGCTGATCGAATCGTGCGGCTCGATGGTTCACCCAGCGACAAGGATCTCTTCGCCTCTGCGGACGTCACCGGCGCGGTTCGCCTGTGGCGAATCACCGAACCTCGTTCCGTCGCCACGCTGACCGAGCATCTGGGCGAACCTGTCGGCGTCTCATTCAGCAGTGACGGAACACAGGTGCTCGCGGCGTCGCGCGACGGACACCTCCGCGCTTGGCGCATCGCCACCGGTCAACTGGTTGCGACGATCGATATGTCGGATCAGATCACCACCGTCGCGTTTTCCGAGAGTTGGCAGGCTGTGGTCGGGACGGCGCAGGGCGTGGCGCATGTCGTCGACCTGCACAGCGGTCGGATCGTGATGGAGCTGAACGATGAGTCGGGCCCCGTCGTGAGCGTGCATCCGCTGTCGGGTGGCATCGTCATAGCCACCGCGCAGCGGCTTTCCGTTTGGTGGCGAGATGGTGAACGCGCATCCGCTAGTCACTCGTTCGCAGCGCCGATACAAGCGGCGCATGCGGTCCTCGATGGCACCGATTTCAATATCGTAGCCTCGGCAGGTGCTGTGTTCGCAGCCAGATTCAATTACCGAGGCTGGGCGTTCGGCAGCCCGTTCGGCGACCATGTCTCATCGGCGGTCTGGTCCGATGCAGATACGCTCACCGCCGGCTACTCCTCTGGTTGGGTGCGGCGCTGGAATGACGCCGGAGAATTGATTTCCGAATTTCGCACGGGGACATCCGCCGTTCGTTCGGTCGCCTGGTTTCAAGACGACAAGGTACTACTTACAGGTAGCGACGATCACACGGCCGCGAGCTGGGACGTTGCTTCCGGCATGCGGAGTCACACGTTCGACGGTGACTTCGCCGACTCGGTCTTGTATATCGGAACTGCCGGTGCGAAACGGCAGTTCGTGATCGCCGCGTCCGGCGAAGGGGCGTTGCGCCTGTTCTCGCATAACGGCGGCCAGATGCTCTGCTCTCTCATTTCCGCGCCCGGCGGTGAGTGGCTCGTGGCCACGCCCGATGGACTTTTCGACGGCTCGCCGGCCGCACTGGGCGTCATCGGGTGGCGCATGGGCGAGACGAGCAACATCGTGCCCCTCGAGGCATTCTTCAATGACTTCTACCATCCTGGTCTGCTCGCGGACATCGTGGCCGGAAGGCAGCCGCACGCGACGATCGACCTGGCCGCCGCGGTACAGTTACCGGGCTTGCGTACGATGCTCGACAGCGGCAAGGCCCACGTGGCGGTCCGGAACCGCCAGCATGTGATCTGCTTCGCAGATGCTGGCGTCGCGCTGCAAATCGCTCCCGGCATGAATGTCGTGGCGAATCGAATCGGCGATTATGAAACCGATCCAAATGACACTGACTGCGTTTTCCGCAAGGTTCTACCGCCTGGATTCGAATCGCTCATCGATCAGAGAAAACGCGGCGAATCGCGTCGCGCCGTATCGCATTCATCGGTCTGGGGGGCGACGCTCTACGTGCTACCAGTCGGTATCAGTACGTACGCTGAAAAGACCGTTGACTCTTTGCCGTACGCGAGCGCAAGCGCGATGGCGATCGCTGAACGGTTCCAGCGTGCCGTTGGTGCACCCCGGCCATATGCACGGGTCGTTGTACGCACCGGCTTGACCAACGGCGAGATCACCCGCGCGTCGGTCGATGCTGCCATCGCCGAAATCGCCAACGCGGCGACACCGAACGACGTCATGGTGCTTTATCTCGCCGGTCATGGCGCGGTCGCACCCGACTCGGAGATGTTCTACGTAATCACCTCAGACGCCACGTGGCTCACGCTCCGCGATAAAGCGATCAGCACGGCCATGATCGCGACCTGGCTGCGGCGCATTCGCGCTCGGCGCGTAGTCCTGCTATTGGACACATGCCAGTCCGGCGCCGCCGTCGAAGCGATCGAGAAGGTGGTGCACGTGAAGCAACTCGCGGCCGGCTCGGCCGCGGCGGAGGCCGGGGTTTATGTAATGTCCGCGACAACGCCGCTGGCATATGCGATCGACGTGTCGGCCCAGCGCAGCGCGTTTGCGGACGTTTTCCTCGAAAGTCTGCGCGAATCGGCTACTTTTTCGAACGCAGCAAAGCGCATTGAGCAGGAGTTGCCGAAGCGAACGATAACACGTCGTTTCGAACAACACCCACTACTCGCACTCGACGGCGCCGACGTTCCGCTGCCGGATGCCATGCGGCGGTAACATGCTCAGCTGCAGGCTGTTCGCGCCGCGAGTGCCTGCCCTGACGACCGCGAACGCACGCTTTTTCGCATAAACGTCAATAGCCACGGGAAAGCCGGATGCCCGTTCCCCGTCAGGCTCGCCGCCCGCCGCGACACAACTCTGCGTGGTCGTAGGGATCACTTCGACCGAGGCGTGGCCGGTCACCATGCGATCGAGGAAGACGCGTTTGTCCAGACGGGCGTTGAACATGCGGAGGCGAGGGAAGGGATTGACGCTTTTGGCTAGAAGCGTCAGTGCTCATACCGTACTCGCAAACTCGCCGGAGTTCACGATCCTTTCGTAGTTTTCTTCGCGCCGCTTCGTAGAGACGGCTGTGTAGCGCATCGCGATCGTGAGACTGCGATGCCCCAGCATGTCGGCAATATCAATGAGATCCAGACGTGAGTTGGCGGCGTGGACTCCGCAGGAGTGGCGGAACGCATGCGGATTTGCGCGACTCAGATTCGCGGCGCGCGCGTACTTCCGGCAGGCGTGGTAGATCGTTTGCGGGCAGATGTGCGTCCCAGCGATTCTTCCGGGGAAGAGGAACCCGGACTCGCTGCTTCGCGACCGCAGATACGCGCGCAGCAGTTGCAGAGACGCGGGATGCAGGCGGTAGACGCCAGACCGGCTCCCTTTCAGCCGCTCAACGCGCAACGTCTTCTCGCGAAGGCTCACGTCGTCTACGAGGAGCCGGGCGGCTTCGCCGCGACGCAGCCCGTGACGATAGATGAGATCGAACAGCACGCGGTCGCGCAGATTCCGCTTAGGGATTTGTGCGAAGAACCGACGGACTTCGTCCTTGGCGAAATATCGCGGGATCTCGCTCACTGAGTTCTGTCCTCGACCAGACGGGGATCGGCCTCCGATATTGACGCTTTTAGCCATTTTGGTGAGTCGTGGAGGGTACGGGACCGCCACTGTACGGCGCTTGGGCTGCTTCGAACAGCGGCGCGCGATGCAGCTCTTGCCGTCGCGGCCACTGCAATTGTTCTCCTAGCCGGTGCCTGCCACCGGGAGCACCACGCTGGCAACTCGGCTGAGGCTCGGCAGCAGGATGTACCTAGTGCGGAGGGCATAACCGCCGATCGGGATGTGGCGCGCTTCGTCGGCACACTTGGGAAATCGAAGGATGCGACGGTCGCGGCGCTCGGTCCTCCCACGCGCACGATCAGCGTCAACGACAGCGGCTCCGGCCCGCCGTGGAACCGCCAGCAGCATTTCCTGACCTACGAATACGAGGTCGATGGCCGCAAGCAGCGCGTGTACTTCGGTGACGACGGGCGCGTGGTCGGCCTCTGGATGCCGCTCGCCTACGGCAGCCTGGACGGAGCCGCGATGTACGACGGCCCATCCTTCGGCAGCACGTGGGCGGCGGCAGGCGGCGGCGCGACGGAGCCGAGCATCGTGAGTGAGATCGTGGACCGCACGAATCAGCCCTCGAACCGTGCCCCGACCGTCCTCAACACCGCTGTCCAAGGCCGCCGCAGTGACGGCCGACGCGTGATGCTCGTCGGGAAGTGCCGAGAGCCATTCCGGGCCGCGAACACCCGCCACTTTGACACGGCATCGAATGCGTGGGTGGAGAAGCTCGAGCGCAATCCGCGCTTCGCGTGGGGCGCGTGTACGGCCTATCACGTCGTCGTGGCGAGCGACGATCGCGAGCTGAAGTTCCTCGATGACTACAACTACAACACGTTCTTCGATCCGACCACAGGCAACGATATCGAGGCAACGCGGGCGAACGTGACAGTGGCGACAGCGCAGGACCGTCTACACCGCATCGCGCAGGACTTCCACGATCAGGCGGAGGTACTGTGCTCACCGGCGCCGTTCGCGCCGGAGCGCGCGCAGCCGCTTACGAAACCCTTCTCGCTCGACAAGGCGGTGAGCGGTCCCGGCCAGGAAGCGCGCGGGAACACCCGCTACTTCCAGTGTCGCGTCACCGTCCGGCTTTCAGAGCCGGCCGACGCCGACGTGAGCATCCCCGTGACATGGGGCTACTACGTCGGTGCCATCAGCACCGCGTCCTTCGCCGTCAGTGCGCACGTCGCGAAGGGCGCAACAGAGACAACGATCGACTTACCGGGCTCGATCGGGGTGAACCAGCCGCAGATAGTCCGGCTGTGGGCAAGGGTGGACGCCACCGGTAGGACCTTCGTGGATGCGAACCTTACGCTCGTCTGGTGAAGCTGCTCCACCTGGCTCGATGGCCGAACGTGCGTGCTAGAATTCTCCAGTCTTTCCACCCCCTCCGTTCCGCCGCACGACTGCGCGGCGGAACGGATCACGCGCTCCGGTTCCTGACGAACCACGGCACACCCCCGAGTCGGGCGGGCTTTTTCCGCTGACGACCGTGCTGGGTGCCGCAAACGACTTCCCGACAACCGGCGGCACTGATGCTTGCGCCCACGTCTAAGGAGGAGAGACAGGCCTCTCTCCTCCCACGGAACGGACGCATGCGCGCCGACCGGCTGTCGAGCGATGTGAAAGGTAGACACATGCATCACTCGAACAGCAGTCTTGGTGTACCCATCTTCCCTGGCGCGGTCAAGTCTCCGGCCGTGCGACGCTTCCGGCGACGGTGCCGCCGCTCGCAGCACCGGCGCAGCCACTCCGGCGGCGGTCGCGGCGGCGGCCGGGGACGGGGGAAGCTCCCCGTAGGATCGGCGGAAGTAACGGCCCGCCTCCTCGCCGAAGGGGTGCCGGCCGCAGAGGTCGCGGTCGTCGCCGCCGAGATCAAGAAATGCATCCGCCTCGCTCGCGTCCGCAGCGGCCCGGCGGTGTACCACTCCATCCACCCCCTGACTGCGGACTTGGTGGAGAAGTACGGCGACAAGCTCTGCACCCTCTTCATGACCGTCCGGGGCGGAAGGTTGGATCGCGCATGAGCAATGTCCCGAAGTGCCCCTGCGGCTGCCTCTCCTGGACGTGCTCCGCATGCGGCGCGGAGCTGCGTCGGAAGCTCGCGCTCGCCGACGACGTGGCGAAGGTCTGGGGCACTGCCGACATTCGGCAGTACCTCGAAACCCTCCTCGCGCGCACGCCCTACACCGCGACATTCCCGACCGGCCCGCGCGGCGGCGCGCTCCTCGATCTCGGAACCGGCAACGTGCTCGAAGTCTTCTTGCCCTATGACGACGAGGAAAACGGCGAGGTCTTACCCTTCATGCCGATGCCGCTGGATGGCGTGACGCGCATCCACGATCCGGCCCGCGGCAAGACGCCGCAGGCGTGGCAGATCGAGGCATGCCGCAATGGCTCGTGCGACTGCAACGACACGGCGACGGGTTGGAAGCTCACGCGCCCCCTCATCCGCGGGCTCTTGGGTATCTCGGATGCGTTCTTGGCTGAGCATGGCCGCGACTTGCCCGGCGTCCAGGCGTGCTGGTGCCTGTGCGTGTCCACGCCGATTTTCATGCGAGAGGTCGTCTTCAACAACGACTTCCGCTTCCCGACGCGCCGCGCTGCGCGCGAAGCACGCGCGGCGCGTGAAGCTCTGCGACGGTGCAGGTCACGCCGCCCGATCGGACGGTGGCCGCCGCGCCCGCGGCGCAAGTAGCAGAGACTCGTAGCTGTCGAAAGGCCGGAGGATCTTCTCCGGCCTTTCGTTTCTGTCGGGCGCTGGAAGAGGCGAACGCGCGGTCGGCGGTCGGCGACTTTACGCATGGCTACGTCTTCGTGGTCACGCAGAAAACGAAGACGCCGACCTCGATCCCGATGAGGGACCGGTGTCGCGCGACGCTCGAAATGTGCCGCAAACGCGCGCGCTTCGCCGAGCACGTGCTCGTGGACGAAGAGGGAACGTCGCGGCGCTCAGCTGGCTTTCGCGGGCCTCGATACCGGCACTGCATCCGGGATCCCGATGCCGAGAATCGTCTGCGTCTCTGTCACAGCCGTTCCCGTTCGCACGCACTCGACGATGAACCGCTCAAGTGCGCGAACGTCGGTGCTGCGCACGATGAGCACGAAGTCGAAGTGGCCGAAGAGATACGCGGCGTCGAGGAGCGTGACTTCGTGGCACGGACCGCTCGGATGGGGATTGTCGGCGTCCCCGATGTCCGAGAGACACGCGCGGCCCTTCGCCTGCGTCGCGGCGATGGCATCGCGGATCTCGTCTTCGAGGCGCTGCTCAGCTTTGATGAAGATGACGGCAACCGTCTCCTGCTTCTCAACTGGGGACGTACCTTCCCTCATGTGGTCGGCGCTCCGTGAGCGTTGCAGTTGCGCAGCGCGACGCGCCACGCGAGGCGGTTCTTCGGATCGGCATCGCCCTCTTCCATGCGCTTGTACCAAATCGCGTTCAAGGCGTCGGCCGGCCTCACGTTCACCATGTCGTTCGGCATAAACTTCCCCTGCGTTTCCACGCCGTGCGCGAGGTCGAGCCACGCGGCGTTGAGCGTTTGTTCGGCGGATGCGAGCGAACCCTGCTCGCCGTTGGTGCGTTTGCGCAGATCGTACGGCGCGGCACCGGCGCTTCCGATCAGGTCGATGACGTAGTCGATCTCGGAGTATACGTCTTTCGTTAAGAAAGTGAAGTAATCGCGCAAGAGGCTATTCCTTTGCGCGTCCGCGAGCGCCTCCTTCCACTGCGGCTCCGCTTCGAGGCGATCGGCCGCCGTATTGAAGCCGAGCGTCCGCAAGAGCGCAATGTGGAGTTGCGTGCGCACGACGGTCGGCGGATGCCGCGGCGCCTCGCTCGCGCCGAGCATCTTGAGCTCCGTCGCCGTGTCGGGCGTGTACACCGTCCGGTACGCGAACGCGAAGGCCGGGCCGGCGAGGACGATCGCCCCAGCGTCAGCGAGGAGCTCGATCGTGTGCAGCCACGCCATCGTCTGCAGGGTCAATGCGTTCACGTCACGGCGGACCGTCGGTCGCCGGAAGAACCCCCACAGTTGGAAGTAGATCGCGTAGAAGTTCCGGTACAGCTCGACCACAGCGCGATCGTCTGCAGGGAGTGCCTTCGGGAAGCTGAGCACCTCGTGAAAGGTCGGGGCGCGATCTTCATTCGGGGAACCTGCGCGGGTGAGCACGTCCTCAGCGTCACGGCGGTGCAGCCGCTCGTACTCCGTGAGCGCGGCGCCGACGAGCATCTCCACGCGACGCAGCACGCGGTGCATGTGCTCGTGCGCCGCAAATGCGTAGGTCCGAACGTGCTGCGACGACCACCGCGGCAACGTGATGCACGACAGGTTGAGGAGATGTGTCGTCGTCTGCTCTGCGAGCGCGAGCGGGTCATCCGGCATGAGTTCGGACTGCGCTTCGGCGACGGCTTTCGCGAGCGGGAGGCGCGTTTGCAGCGTCGCGGCCGTACTGCCCGCCAGATTAATGAGCGGCGCGTAGGACGAGCGATCGGGACCGTAGAACGGCCGCAGGCACGCATGGTAGTCCTCGTTGACGGCCTCGCCGGCGCGGATCGTCACGGAGTACTCGAGCGTGACGTCGGATGGCACCGACGGCGCCGGACTCCGCGACGGGCTGAGCGTTCGCGGCGGACGGGTCTCGTTCCTCTGCATGACGGCGGTGATGAGGTTGCGCATCAGGTCTGGAAACGCGTCGAGAAACCGCTGCCGGAGGTCTGCCTGCGCGCGGTGCGTTACCTCGCGCCGTGCGAGCTCGAACGCTTCGCCTAGCGACGTGAGGTACTGCTCAGCGGAGCGGGCGAAGAGCACGTCCCCGTACTCTTCGCCCCGGTGGAAGACCGCGACAATCTGCTTCGCGTAGAGCAGATCGTTCTTGATGAAATTGTCGGTTTCGGTGACGTACTCGCCGTGCTCGCGAGCACGATTGAACTCTACGGAAGGTGACGACACGTGGCTTGCGCGCTATGACTGACGATGAAAGCGCGGCGGTAGCCCGTACGTCGACACGTCCGCCTCGGTGTTCGTGTGGATATGCCCACAGCCGTCGGTCATCGCACCTCGACGAGCGAAGTGCCCTCCATCCGCAGGCGGACTCGTCACGTTCGGCTCGACCTTGAGCAACGTCTCAATGAGACTCGACTCATTCTGGAGAGGATAGATCCTCGACATATCACACCTTCTTCTTAGAGCGTCCCTTGGACGCTCGTCGCATTCGGACGAAAACACCTGTCGCGTAGCGCAAGCACGCCCGCGCTCCGCAACAACCCCAACACACCCGGGACAATTCTTACGACGCCCCGGCGCGAGCGCCGCGGCGACGCAAACTCAAAATAATTCAAACCGTATACCTGACAGGGTCGAAACGGCCCCGTTGCCGGAAGGGCGGCGATTATCCTCCCACACATACGGAACGCATCGGCTCGACGCTTAACGTGTAACCGTTTCGTCACAAGTTTTGAAGCCACGCTGCCGCGCGCGCATCGCGTACGTTCGCAGAACTCTGCGGCCTTCATCGCGTCGGTGGCCTCCGAAGGAGACCGTGCGCTTCATGCATCGTGCCTATACCCGCGCCATAAATTGCGAGAATGTCGGGGGTTGCTCCGCAGTATAGTCGGACAACGCTCGCGAATCGTTTCCCGCACCGGCGTCTTACGCCTCCTTTTCGCCACTTTTTCCTCAATTCTAGCCCGAAAACCGGCGTTTCTTCTATTCTGAACACGGAGTAGAGTCGTTTCGTTCGGGCGCCGTCATCATCGTGGTCGACGCCACACCCGCGCTGTGACGGCTGTCGCCCATGCGCGTGTCCTCAGAACTCCGAGCGGGTTAGCCGATCGCCCGCATGTGCCCCGCCGCGTGCGGGTGAAGCTCCTTCGCGAGCGCTCGGTAGGCGCGCGCGACGCCGAGAAACGCGGCACGCGCGCCGGTACGTGGACGATCGCCGATTCACCGCGCCACCTTCACCGTCGTTGCGCCGGTCACCTGCGTTCAGTGAGCGTCCGCCGGACGGCCTTCGGGAACCCTGGCGTCGCGGCAACGGGGCCGAAGTACCGGAGACCGTCGTTCGCAGCCTCGAAGCACGATCGGGACGTCAGCGCATCCACCATTAGGGACGCCCCGTTTCCATGCGGGTGAGACGGCTCGCGAGCTCTGCGAGCGAGAAGCGGTGTATGCCGAATGTGGCCGGTCGACCAGATGCGATATCTCGCACGAAGTCATCAGCCGCTTCATGTGTGGAGGCCACGACGACGAATGTCGCCTGAAAGCGATGGAACCAGCTCACGCGCGCGCTCCAAACGCGCGCGTGCTGACCGTCGCACAATGCAGTCCCGGCTCATAATTTTAGAAGCCACAATGTGTAGAAATTCCCTGTGGTAGTATTTTTCCCCTTCAGCAAATTTCGAGCCGCGCCGGGAGTGCGCATTTTGTCCATCGGAAGCCTACACGTGGATAACGCCTACCAGCAGCTCTGTAGCTTTGTTGCGATCTCGCGGGTCACCGGCCCGGGCGAGATCCTCCGGCAGCTGATCCTGCACTGCTTGGCGCTCTCCCCCAACGCGGAGGCGACGAAGCCTGAACTCCTGAGACAGATGAAGGAATCGTTCGTCGTCAAGGTGGTGCCGCGCGAGCTGGACGAGGTGCTCGATGAGATCATGAATGACGGCGTCGTCACGCGCAAACGGGGTGGCGTGCTGTCGCTCGATCCCGCGGAAGCGCAAAACGTCCGTGCGCGCGTGCGCGCGGCGCAAGAGCTTGAGAGTTCGGTGCGCCAGGAGTGGCTCGCGGATACGCGCATGCGCTTCCCGACGCTCTCGCCGACCGCGCTATGGGCGGCTTTGCAGCAGTACCTGAGCGCCGCCTTCCGACGCCACGGCATCCAGATGAAGCTCTTCCTCGATCCGAAGTTCAACCCTCCCGCGGAGCACACGAAGAGCCTCACCGCGTTGCTGCTGGAGAGCTGCAACGACCTCTTTGTCGAGAGCGATCAGGCGGCGGCCACCGAAGCGATCTCCGACTTCTTGGCGCGCGCACACGAATACACCACGCGCGAGCGTTACATCGAGCAGCTCGCGGATGGCGCGGCGAACTTCTACGCCTTCAACGTGCCGCCGGAGACGGCGACCGTGATGCGGCAGAAACTCGACCGCCTGGACTTGGTGCTCGATACGAATTTCCTGTTCGGGCTGCTCGACCTTCACGTGCACCCGATGGTCGAGGTCTCCCGCGACCTCATCGCGGCCGTGAAGAAGTACAAACTGCCCCTAGCGCTCATGTATCACACTGAGACAAAGGCAGAGCTGGAGATAGTGATCGACCGCGCTGTCAAAAACCTGCAGAAGACAACCTGGCCGCCGAGCGCGAGCCGCGCGGCACGGCAGGCTCGCGGACTCTCCGGCATCGAGCATCGGTACCACGAGCTGAACGCGAGCACGCCGGGCGGCCTCCCCGTCAATGCCTTCCTCGCGCGCTACCGCAACGTCACCGCGCTCCTCGCGGAGTACGACGTGCAGACCATCACGTCACCGGCCGTCGACTCCTCGGCGCTCGCCGCGAAGTACAGCGCCTTCCTCCAACGCCGTGGCGCAGATCGGGCGAAGGCGACGCAGCAGCACGACGTGACGCTGCTCGCGACCGTGCAGCAGCGCCGCAAGGCGGCGGGCGAAGTCCTCGACGCGCGGACGTGGCTCCTAACATGCGACTTCCTCCTCTACCTCTTCGACTGGGAGGACGCTCGCGAGCAGGATCGAATGCCGTGCACGGTGCTCCCCAACGTGCTATGGCAGGCGCTGCGCGCGTACTTCGACACCGACCCGCACTTCGACGACACCTTCGCCGCCACGTTCGCGATCCCCGAGTACCGCACGTTCGGGAGCACCGCCACGAATGCCGCCGCGGCGCTGCTGCAAACGATGGCGACGCACGGGAACCTGCCGGAAGAGGTCGCGGCGAAGGTGATGATGAACAACCTCCTCATCGACCAGCTCCGAACCGTCCGCGATCCTGCGAAGTTCACTGCGGACGTGGAGGCCGCGATCGCAGCAGGCTACGCGGAGCTCGAGGAAGACCGTGCGCTCCTCGCGCAGCGCCGCGAGGAGGAGGAACGCGAGCGCGAGCGCCAGCGCGAGGATCTGCTGCGCGCGAACGCGCAGCTCGAAGAGGGGCGGGGCGCCGTCGAGAAGGCGCGCGCGGCGTTCGATGCGGAGCGAGCGGCGCTCCACGACCGCGAAACGACGCTCCGCGCGAACCTTAACACCGCGACCGCGGAGGAGCAGCGCGCGAAGCGCCGGGCGCGCATCGCAGGATACTTCGCTGCCGTATTCGGTGCGGCGACCATGCTCGGGGGCCTTGAAGGGATTTGTCGCGCGGTAGAGTGGCGGTGGTTCCTCGATCACCCCGCCCGCTACTCGCTCGACGCGCTTCTGACGTTCGCGGTGTTCTTCGGCCTCGCGTCGACTTTCGACGCGGCATTCCGTACGTTCTTCCAAGCCGGGGCGACTGCAATGACGATTCTCGCCGCGGTCCTCGCCCTTCTTGGCGGACCGCGGCGGCAAACACTTGCGGTACCGCCGCCTGACAAGCCGGTGCGCAAGGCGCCGGCTGCGTTGGACGCTCGGACGACAACCTCCTCTGAGTCGACGAGCACCGCAGGTACGATGGGCACCGCAGACACGCAGCCTGCACCCTCGCCTGCACCGCCCAAGCCTGTGAAGCCGCGGTAATCGTCGTGTGACTCTTAGGCGCGCCGCTGAAGGGCAACGAAACTACTAGAGCACCTAATCGTAGACCGGGAGTATGAGGAGACCGTGGTTCCAAGTTTGCTACGTGACAACCGTCGAAAACGACACTAACATATAGGTGGCCATATTCCGCACACCCCGCTGACCACCCCTCGACGACGACGGAGTACCACAGCAATGAAGCCATACTTTGTCGAACTCGCTGGCCTTCCCGCGGGAGGGAAGACAACTACCGCCGAGCGGCTGTCGGAGTGGCTGATCGCACACCGCTACACCGCGATCGTCATCCCGGAGCCGGGCCCGACCTCGAAACTCCAAGACGCGAAGCTCGATTGGAAGTTCAACGCGTGGACGCTCTGCAAGACCGTGAGCAGCATCTTGGAGCATGAGCATCTCCAAGCCGTCGACTTCGTCATCCTCGACCGGGGTCTTCTCGATGCGCAATGCTGGATCCAGTGGTTCAAAAACACCGAGCGCATTGACACCGACGCGGCTCATGCGATTCCTCCGTTCGCGGAGATCGATGGGTGGTTCTCGCGCCAGGCTTGCACCGTCATCCTGCGCGATGCCTACGACACGGCAATCCGACGTCGGCGCCAGAAGGCGCCGAGCCGCATCGTGAATGCAACGACTTTCACCGAGTTGTGGGACGCCTACAACGAAGTTGTAGCCCGCTTCACCACAACACGCCCCACCTACCCAATCGAAATCATCGCAACCGACGCGTTCTCGCCAGACGAAGTGCTTGAGGGCGTGCTGTCGGTGATCGCCCGCACCCTTCCTGAACTCGACCTGCCGCTCCCGTCGCTACGACGGATCGCGAGCGCTATGTAAACCGATTTTGGGCCGCGTGCCTCGTCGGCGGTTAGCTGCGCCCTGCGGCAATGTCTCGGTTTCGCAGTGTCGTCGAACTCCTCGTACGCTTCTGAATATACGCACGCGCGTCCAGCCTCCTCAACCTCGTTTTCGCCCGAGAATGTAGGCGATGTGGGAGGGACGAGAAACAAGCGCATGATCTTCGTCGGCTCGGTGCCTAGTACGCGCCTAGTGACGTGTTTTTTGCCCTGTATCCCGAGATGTGCCGAGATGCCGCGCTCTCGTAAATGCTGATACAATGGCACTTGGACAAAGGAGGTCCCATGACATCTCGACATGGGGCTTCATGGGGTTCAGGTGGTCGGGGGTTCAAATCCCCCCTGCCCGACCAACCGAACCCCGTCCCACGATTTCGTTAGGGGTACGTCGAGAAGACAACCGGTGTCGAGATCTTCATCGTCGCGTCGGAGTAGTAGGTCTGACCGTTCATAATGACTTCGATCGTGTCGCCGGCGGAAGCGGTGAACGTGCTGCTGTCAAAACGCGCGCAGCTCAGCGAGCCTTGGTTTCCCTGATGGATGAAAATGGTCTCCATGTGCGTGACCGTGGTGTTGTGCATTGCTACGACGGTCGCGGAGATGGCGTCTCCGGAGTAGCTATGTGGATCGCTGAACTCGACCCACACCGACGCTGAGAAGTTGCTGTAGACGTTGCTCGGGACGGTCATCTGGTAGTCGACCGACCCACTGAAGTAGTTCCACTGGTACCCCGGATAGCTGTAGTACCCCGGCGGGTAGCTATAGCACGAAAGGGTGGCGGTCGAGACGTTTCCCGTCGTGGTGGCGCAACTCGTGTCGAAATCGAATTCGTACCAGTAAAACCCTCCCGCAGAGTACGGGGTCTGCGTGGGGCAGCCGGCGAACGCGCTCGTGGGAAACACCGCCAAAATAATCACCAGCAACAATGACACATACTTCATTTCGGCCTCCTTATTGGCACGGCTGAGTATATGTCATTCCGGATGATTAGCGTGGACTACTAGCATTCTTAATGTCCGAAACGAGCAATCCGTTCAGGTGGTCGGGGGTTCAAATTCCCCTGCCGACCAAATCTGACCGTATCCCCTCGAAAGTCGCTCCTGCCTCACACGGCATTCGCCGCTTGCGTTTTCTCCGCCTGCGCCAGGATCACGTCCGCGGCTTTCTCCGCGATCATGTAGATCGGCGTCACGATGAAAAATCCGGGGATGCGCGGGAACACGGAAGCGTCGACGACTCGCAGGTTCTCGACGCCGATGACGCGGAAATTGCTGTCCACCACCGCGTCGGGATCGCTCGGCTTGCCCATCCGATTCGAGCACGAGGCGTGATGGCCCCACGCGTTGACCTCGATGAAGTCGCGAATCTGGTCGTCGGTCGCCGTCGCAGGTCCGGGAATGACCTCTTGCTTGATGGCCGTGTTGTGCTTCGAGACCTTGCGGACGAACTTGACGCCTTCGAGAACGGCGTCGACATCGTGCTTGGCCGTGACCGGCTCGTCGAAATACTCGAAGTTGATCTCGGGCCGGTGGCGCGGATCGGATGACGTGAGGCGCACGTATCCGCCCGGGTTTTGCGTGTGCGCTTTCAGGATCAGCCAGGTGAGATAGTTCTTGGTCCGCTCCACTTCCTTCGAGTAACCGGGGAAATAGCCGTGGAAGTTGCCGGCCAGGGCGAACATGAAGAGATCGGGATCGGGAACGTCGGGCGACGACTTCTTGATCGCCACGAGCAAGGCTCCGTTCGTGGTGTAGACGCCCTTTCCGTTCTGCCATTGGACATAGCAGGGATCGCCGGTCACGTTCGACGTGGGCGGCGGTTCGAACGTAGCGTCTTTGATGATCTTCCAGTCCTGTTTCATCTCACTGACGACGCCGACTTCGTAGCGGTCCTCCAGCTTCGTTCCCACTCCGCGGCGGTCGGCGATCACGGGAATTCCGAACTGCTGGAGGTGTGCCGCCGGTCCGATGCCCGAGAGCATGAGGAGCTGGGGCGAGTTGAATGCACCGCCGGCGAGGATGACCTCGCGCGAGCAGTAATACTGCTTGACCTCGTACGGATTGTCTTCGGAGGCCTGCGGATCGGCGGCGTAGAGGTGCTCTCCTTCCCAGCACTCCACGCCGATGGCGCGCTTGTTCGCGTCGAACAGAATCTTCGCGGCCAGGTTGCTCGACTTGACGACCAGCTTCTGCGGGAACTTTGCGCGGGTGCGGTTGATCAGTTCGCGCGTTCCCGCGCGCCGGCCTTCGAGCGTGGACAGCGGGGCGAACGCGATCCCTTCGAACTGCGGCGTGCGCCAGTCGTTCGGATCCTGTGGGAGATCGGGAATCGCCCCGCTCATGCCTTCCAGCCATGCGGTTTTGATCGCTTTCAACACCGTCTGCAGCACGGCCGGATCGCCGAGGCCCAAGGTGAGATCGAGATCGGCAGTGGTCAGCCATCCCTTGAAACCGTGGCGCGAGGCAGGATCGCTTGTGTAGGTGCAACGCTCCAGCTTCTCGAAGTAAGCCCGCATCTTGTCCGGCGCCCACGACGGATCCCCGGTCAGATCGGCGATGTACTGCCAGTCGCTGTTGTGCGGGTACACCGTGATCATGGCGTGGTGCTGCGTGCAGCCGCCGAGCGTACCCGCGCGCGGGTAGAAGACCCCGCCCTTGTCGGGGTAGTACTTTTCGTCGCGTTTCGAGCGCTCTTCGTCTTCGTAATGCTTGACGAAGAACTCCCATGAGATGTCGGGATGCTCGCTGGCGAAGGCGTGGAGGACCGGAACGTTGTACCAGTCCTGCTCCGGCGCCTTGCCGGCCTCGATGAGGCCTACCTTGTAGCCGGCCTCGGCGAGGCGGGCCGCTACAGGCCCGCCGCCGGCGCCGGATCCGATGACGATGTAGTCGAAGTCGGGATTCTGTGGAGTACCGATGGGAAACCTCCTTCAGAACGTCTTGAGGAACTCGATCAACGCGCGCTTATCGGCGTCGGTCAGATCGGTTCCGAAGTAATGACCCTTGTCCTCGATGAAATCGGGACAGGTATTGAGTGCGTACAGTTTCTTCACCACGTCGGACGCCAGCCAACGCTTCGTGGCCGCATCGCCTGTCAGACCTTCGCTCTTGATGGCCTTCATCACCTTCACTGACTCGATGAGCAGGCTGGCCAGATCGCCGGCCTTAAACACGCCGTTCAGCTCGAGGTTTGTGTTCGCCAGCAGATTGACCGGCGTCCCTTTCGGGATCGGCCCGAAGGCGAAGTACTTCTCGCCCGTCGTCGCATCGGTTTCCATGTGATCGCGCAAAAGGTGACGCAGAAGTTTCGATTCGAGGTACGAATCCGGCACCTTCAACCAGCTCTCTTCCGTCGTCAGCCAGAGAGAGGTCGACTGACCATCCGCGCCGTCCTTGTTGCCGGCGGCGCCGGCGCGTTTCTCCGGCCAGAGCATTTTGTCGATGCCGTCGTTGAAGGCCTCCATCCGTTCCTCGACGGAGACGCCGTGCACGTGTTTGCCGACCGCGTTGTTGTGGAGAAACGGAGCGGCGCTCCAGAGGCTGACCAGGGAGGCCGGACGGTAGTAGCCGCGGCCGCCGCCCGGAACGGTCCATTTGCTGTCGGTTTTTGCGATTGGGTCCCACACATCGATCGCGCCGACGCGCGGCAGCGTCTTGTATGTCTCGGAGGAGAAGTTGTCCCAGATCTGTCCTGCCATGCCGTTGCTGCCGACCGCGCGCTGGGCGTTGGTCCTGACCTCGGTAATCGGTATCCGCTCTTCACTGCCGAGGAGATTGCCGTCGAGGAAGTCGGGCTCCATCACTGCTTTTTCGAACCAGGAGCGTCCTTCGGGAGACCGCGGATCGATGCCTTGCGGCGGCCGCTTGCTGGAATGACAGCGGGCGCAGTTGCGGGCGAAGGTGAGCTTCCCGCGATCGAGTTGTTTCTGATCAGCGGTGAGGTACTTGCTGCCGCCCGGAGCATCAGCGAGCTTGTGCGGCTTGGCGAACTTGATCAGGTACCCGGCCAGATCAGGCGCGGCGTTCTCGCTCCAGTTCCACGCGGGTGACAGCTTCTGCGCGTCCTTCACCCGGATCGGGGTCTGCTTCTTGATGCCCACCAACGGCTTGAAGTTGCGCGTCCACTGTTCCCAGTATTCGCCGATGTTCAAGTACACGCGCGAAAGCGCTCCGTGGAGACCGACGGAGTCGGCGCCGTCTTTGAGGACGCGCGGGGTGACCACCATGTCGTGACTTCCCGGCGCGTATTCGAGGTTCTTGAGGTCGGCCGCACCGCCGCTGATTTTCTCGGGGACCGCCACGGCCACGCGCCCAGGAGGCGGGAGGTTGTAGACCGCATTCATCGTTCCCGGGTTGTTCAGATAATCGGTGGCGATGAACGCGGTGTCGAGCGTGCCGGCCGGATTCGTCATCAGAATCTGCTTGATGAAGTTGTCGGGGCCAAGGTCGTGGGCAAACACTTCATAAATCTTCAGATAGTGCTGGCCCACGTAGTCTGAAAAGTTGCCGAAGTCGGCCTCGTTCGGATCGGCCGGCGGGTTCACCGGATCCGGCCCGACATGGCAGAACGAGCACGCCATCCCTACGCGGTACGGCCGCTCCAGTTTCGGGTTCTTGTAGTAGTTCGGATCGTCCCAGTAACGCTTCGCGTCCCACTTCGCGGGATCGAATTTCGGGTTCCTGAAGAGACGCAGGCCCATGACGCCGCTGGACATGCCGTAGGTGGGTAGATCGAGGCGCTTGTCGACGTCGTACTTCGAGCCAGCCTCACGCGGGACATCAATGTACAGGCCATACTGGTCAGGCTGCGCCGGCCGCATGAACCCTGGCTGGTTGAAGACACCGTAGGTCTGGAATCGCCGGTTTCGTGGCGACGCGATCATTTTCAGCAGGTCGCCGGTACCGTAGCCGTATTGCGAAAGCCAGTTCCAGAACCCGGCGTTGTCGCCCGACCAGAGGTTCCAGATTACGCGGCCATTGATGTCCGCTTGCGTGAGCGTGACGTTTCGTCCCTGGACGTTCATCCCGGGGAAGGGGTCGAAATCGACGTACTTGTAGTCCACCACCCAGCTCTGTTTCACGGGCTGGCTGGCGCAACCGGCAACCAATGCAACGAGAAGCGGAACCAGGAATCTGACGAACGCCGGGCGAGGGGACCTCTGCATCGACGACCTCCGTGAGCTGAGCTTTTGGCGAGATGTCAATCATAGGAGTGACCGAGGGGACAAAATCCCTACCCGAGCTGCATCCAATCAAGATCACTATGGCCGTCGCTGCAGACGAGCGTGCCGCACGTCTGAGGCGTGGGGAATTTCACCCTCTCCGACGCGGTATCCCCGCGCCATGGACGAGCAAGTACAGCCCACTATCCGCATCACCCTTGACGACAACGTCGCGCAGGGGGAGTACATCAACTTTGCGAACATCATTCATTCGCCGAGCGAGTTCGTGATCGACCTCGGGCGCATCGTTCCGGGGCGGCAGGACGTGAAGGTCTACAGCCGCGTGATCATGACGCCGCTGCATGCCAAGCAACTGCTCGAGGCGCTGGCGCAGAACATCTCCATCTTCGAGCAGAAGTTTGGCGAGATCCGGATCGACGGCGCCTCGGTCTTCTCTTCGAACGAACCGTCGAACTGACGTGTCGCGCATCAAGATCATCGGCGCCGGCTTGGCCGGGTCCGAATGCGCATTCGGTCTGGCCCGGCGCGGACATCACGTCGATCTCTTCGAAATGCGGCCGGTGAAGCCGACCGCCGCGCATCAGACGGCGAACCTCGCGGAGCTGGTCTGCTCGAACTCCTTCCGCTCGTCGGCGATCACGAACGCGGTCGGCTTGCTGAAAGCGGAGATGGCGATGCTCGACTCGCTGGTCATTCGCTGCGGCACCGAGGCGCGTGTGCCGGCCGGGGATGCATTCGCGGTCGATCGCGATCGCTTCTCGGCGGCCGTGACTTCCGCGATCGGCGATCAGGCGAACATCACGCTGCGTCGCGATGAGGTGACGAATCTCGATCGTGGTGACTACGACTTCCTCGTCCTCGCCACCGGTCCGCTGACGTCGCAGCCACTCTTCGATTCCATCAACGACTTTCTCGGCCGCGATGGTCTCTATTTTTACGACGCGATCGCGCCGATCCTCGCCGCCGATTCGCTGGATATGTCGAAGCTGTACTGGAAATCGCGCTACGGCAAAGGGTCGGCAACCGATTACCTGAACGCGCCGATGACGCAGCGGGAGTACGAGGAGTTCGTGGCCGCGCTGCTCTCCGCCGAAATTTTTGCGCCGCACGATTTCGAAAAGGCTGCGCACTTTGAAGGATGCCTTCCGGTCGAGGAGATCGCTTCGCGCGGCATCGATACGTTGCGCTTCGGTCCGATGAAGCCGGTCGGCCTCGAACATCCGGTCACCGGCGAGCGTCCGCACGCGGTCGTGCAACTGCGCAAGGAAGATCTCTCTGATGATTACTTCAACATCGTCGGCTTCCAGACCAAGATGAAAGTGCCGGAGCAGAAGCGCGTCATCGCCATGATTCCCGGCCTCGAAAACGCCGTCTTCGCGCGCTTCGGTTCGATGCACCGCAACACGTTCATTAACGGACCGCGGCATTTGCGCGCGACGTTTCAGGCGAAGAAGGATGACCACGTCTTCTTCGCCGGCCAGATCACCGGCGTGGAAGGTTACGTGGAGTCGTCCGCGGTCGGTCTGCTCGTGGCGCGTTACATCGACGAGCTCTCGCACGGCACTCCCGCTACTCCCCTCCCGTTCCACACCGCCCTCGGCGCGCTCGGCCGCCACGTCTCCGAGTCGAATCCCGACCGCTACCAGCCGTCGAACGTGACCTGGGCGCTCATCGAAGACGTCATCGGGCGGTGTAAGAAAATCGAAAAGCGCGAGCGGCAGGTGGCGGCCGCGCTCGAATCCGTTCGCGCGATCTGCGGCGCCGCATAGGCCACGTACGGCTGACCATCACCCCTTCTTCCTTGCCACCAGCAGGAGCCGCGGGTCGCCGAGGCGGAAGGGATCGCCGGTGGCGGAAGAGCAGAGTTGCTCGACGATGAGGCCTTCGGTCGCGAACAACTCACGCAATTCGGCGACGGTGTAAATCCACGTATGCGCCGTGGCCGATTCGCGCACGGATCCGCGCACGAATGAGTAGTCGACATCGAGCCGGCTGGCGGCCGCGTCGTACGTCGCGCTCGAGAAGAAGAGGATGTCGCCGACTTCCATCCAGCGGCGCGGCTGCAGTGAAGGCAGCAGCGACTCCGCCGTCGCGCCGGTCTCCAGCACGAACGCGGCGCCGGGCTTCAGCGATGCGGCGAGCGTACGCACGAACGCGCGCGTTCCCTCGCGATCGCAATAGCCGAAGCTGTTTCCGAAGCAGAGCGCGCCGTCGAAGCGATAGCGCCACGGCAGGTCGCGCATGTCGCCCCGATGCCATTCGATCGATAGCGCTTCAGCCTCGGAACGCCGCCGCGCTTCGTCAAGAAACGTCGTCGAAAGATCGACGCCGGTGACGCGATATCCGCGCCGCGCCAGCGGAATGCTGTGCCGTCCGGCGCCGCACGCGACATCGAGAATCGCACCGCCCGGCGCGTCGAACGCCTTCTCCAGAAACGGCAGATCCGCATCGGCACTCGGTGCAACCGCAACCCAGAAATCGACAGCGAGGCCGTGAAAGAAATCGTGGAACCAATCGTTGGTGCTCATTTCGTCTCCATTGTTCGCGGGGACACACATCAAGCGGTCCCGGCGTCAGCGGCAGGAGAGTGGGAGACGAAAAATCAGATATCGGCGGTGAGTTTCAGAGGCGAATCCGCCGGGGATGATAGCAGCTACCTCCTGATCGCCGCGATGATGTCGTTCGGCACGATCTGGTCCTTGAACTTGCCCCAGATGCCGCCCTGACCATAGTTGCCGGCGGTGAAGACGACCGCGAGATCGGCCTCCGGAACGACGATCAGTAGCTGCCCGCCGTTGCCGGTGGCCGCGTAGCAGCGATAGCTTCGATCGCCCGATTTCAGATCGGAGAGATGCCACGCATAGCCGTCGTCGCCTTCGCCATAGAAGTTGCCGAAATCGTTAGGATCGATGCCGGTCGTGGCCGGACTGATGTGGGTGTGCGGTGCGGTCGACGCCGCGATCCACGATTTGTCGACGATCCGATGTCCGTGCCACACGCCGCCGTCGAGGTAGGTCTGCCCGACTTTGAGCAGATCGCGCGGTAGCAGGTACGCGCCGCCGCCGAGGTAGCCTTCGCCGGTCGGCATGAGGTTCCAGTAGTGCGGTCCGAAGTGAAGCGGGCGAGCGACCGTGCGTTCGAACAACTCCGGCAGCCAGGTCTTCGTCGCGGTTGTGAGCGCCGCTCCGGCGAGGTTGATGTTCGCCGAGCAGTAGGCGTATCGACTGCCGGGATCGTGCGCCACCGGCAGGTCGAGCGTGTACTTCCACCAGTCCGGCTGCTGCGTCTGCGTTTGCATCGTTCCCTCATTGCCGGGCGAGGCAGGGTCGTTGTCGTCGCACGCGAGCCCCGAGGTGTGGGTCATGACGTGGGCGAGCGTGATCTGCGCCTTGCGAGGATCGGGATTCGCGAATGGTCCCTTGGCCGCGAGGAGTGAGTAGATGGGTGTCTCCGGTGAGATGCGGATTCCTTCGCGCATCACCGCGCCGAGCATCACCGAAGAGAAGGTTTTGCCGGCCGAGCGGAGGTCGTGTGGCTCGTTGCGATCGAAGCCGAAGAAGTACTCCTCGAGCACCAGCTTCCCTTTGTGCGCGACCAGGATCGAATGCATGAGCGCAGCGCGGCGAATGGACGGATCGGCATCGATCAAGCGCTGGATCAGCTTCGTCAGCACGGCTTCATCCATGCCGGTGTCCGCCGCGCGCGCGGTCGCCCACCCGTCGCCGAGTGACGGCGGCTTCCGATAGATGTACTTCTCACCCGGCGCTCGCGGAAAGAATCCCGCTGCTTCGGCCGGCCTCCGCCGCGTCAATTCGATGACGCGATTCATCTCCGGCCAGAACATCTGCAACCGGTCGCCCACGAGCTTCGCGGCCAGCCGGGTCTCGCCCCCGCTGAACAAGACGACGTCGCCGTCGCGCGCCACCTTGAACTGCATCGCGCCGCCGTTCGAACCCTGCTCCGGATTTCGAAACGCGCCGATCATCGACCCGTCCGGATTGGCGAAGATCTTCAGATACAACGTGAACCGCTCTTCCAGCGGATGGATGTTGCCGCGCCAGACTCCTGACGCGGTACGCCGCAGGACTACCGGCGAGGCAAAGGCCTGGCTCGCCCCCGAAGAACTCGGCGCGGCCGCCGTCACGCCTTGTGGTTGCAGCCAGAAGCCGGTGATGCCACTGGCGTCGATCCGTCCGCGAAACTCTCCGTGCTTACCGAACGCAAAACGGATTTGATCGCCGCGCGCCGAGAATGCAGTCGTTGCGCCGGCGAGCGTGGCGGTCCATTGCGTGCCCTTTCGGACGATGCGCAACTCCCCGTGCAGTTGCGGTCCGAAGTGCGATTCGCTCGACCAGAGGCCCATGAGCGCATCGGACATTTGGGCCGTCATCGGGAAGGTGGCGCAGACCACCAGCGCTAGAAACACCATTCGACGGATCATCGGCGGAGCTCCTCGTTCTCGACGCACACGCTTCAGACGCATGGCGCACGTCACAAGTTGGCCTGAGTTCGGTCGCTCTTCCTGAAACCCTCCAGCTACTCGCTCGTAGAAAGCGCTTGCATCTGATTAGGTGTTATAGTTAACTACAGCACCACAGCCGAGCGATGAAATGGAACGCCAATGGAACGACAGTCAGCCTATCTACCGCCAGCTTCGCGATCGTGTCGTCGCGCTGATTCTCGACGGTCTTCTGAACGAAGGCGATCCGCTGCCGTCCGTCCGCAACGTCGCCGCCGAGTATCGCCTCAATCCGATCACCGTCCTGAAGGCCTACCAGGAGCTGGTCGACGAGCAGCTCGTCGAGAGGAAGCGCGGCCGAGGGATGTACATCAATGTGGGTGCGCGCGAGCTGCTGATGAACGCCGAACGCGAAACGTTTCTGGCGGAACGGTGGCCGATTGTTCACGCAACGATCCGCCGGCTGGGACTGAGGCCGGAAGAATTGCTTGGCGTTGGCAACAAGGGCAACAAGAAGGAGCGCTGATATGGCCTGCATAGAAGCACGCGGTCTCCGCAAAGCGTTCGGCTCGACGATCGCGCTGGACGGCGTCGATCTTCGCGTCGAAGAGGGACGCATCGTGGGCATCATCGGTCCGAACGGTGCCGGCAAGAGCACAGCCCTCCACGCCATCCTCGGCCTGATCCCGTACGAGGGTGAACTGAAAGTGCTCGGTCGCGATCCCTGGAGCGAGCGCGATCAACTCATGCGCGACGTCTCCTTCATTGCCGACGTCGCCGTGATGCCGCGCGGGATGCGCGTGTCGCAGGCGCTCGACTACGTGGGCGGCGTCCATCCGCGGTTCGATCGCGGGAAGGCCGAAGGCTTTCTCGCGAAGACGAACATCAATCGCACCAGTAAGGTCCGCGAATTGTCGAAAGGGATGGTTACCCAGCTCCATCTCGCACTGGTTATGGCCATCGACGCGAAATTGCTGGTGCTGGACGAGCCGACGATTGGGCTCGACATCCTCTACCGCAAACAGTTTTACGACTCGCTTCTGAACGACTACTTCGACCGCAGCCGCACCATCGTTGTCACGACCCATCAGGTCGATGAGATTCAGGACGTCCTCACCGACGTCATGTTCGTCAACCACGGACGCATCGTCATGGAGTGCGGGATGGAGGAATTCGAGTCGCGCTATGTGGAAGTGATGGTGCGTCCCGAGAATCTCCCGGCCGCGCGCGCATTCAAACCGATGCATGAGCGTCAGGTGTTCGGCCGCAGCATTCTGTTGTTCGACCAGGCGAATCGCGACGACCTCGCAGCGCTTGGCGATCTACGCACGCCGGGTATCGCCGATTTATTCGTCGCTGTAATGGGCAATCACGGAGCGGATCAATGACGGCGGATCCTCTTGTCGCGCGCGAAGTCGAACCCTCGGCACAGACGCGGCCGATGTATTGGTCGATTCGCCGTGAATTGTGGGAAAACAGGTCGGTCTATGCGGCGCCGGTAGTGACAGCCTGCATCATGCTTTTCGGTTTCTTCATCAGCGCGATCACGCTGCCCCATCGCATGCGCGCTGCAATGGCCGATCCCGGCAAACTGCACGGCGTCGTGGCAATGCCGTATGACACGACTGCCGGCTTGATTCTGGTGACGGCGTTTCTGGTCGGAGTGTTTTATTGCCTCGACGCACTGCACGGCGAGCGCCGCGACCGCAGCATTCTGTTCTGGAAATCGCTACCGGTATCCGACCGGACCACGGTGCTCGCAAAGATAGCAATTCCTCTAGTAATCCTGCCGCTCTTCTCCTACGCGGTGATCCTTGTTACGCAGCTGATCATTCTGACCGCCAATACGATCGTCCTGCTGGGAAACTCATCCCAGCTGGCTGCGCTCTACCAGAACCTGAAGTTTGTCCAATTATCAATCGCACTCTTGTATGCCGTCATCGCCATTGCGCTCTGGCATGCACCGCTCTATTGCTGGTTGTTGCTGGTATCCGGCTGGGCAAAGCGTGCCGTGTTCTTATGGGCGGTGATGCCGTTTCTCGCAATCGGCGTCTTTACGAAGATCGCGTTCGGTAGCGCATCCTTCTTCACATTCCTCGGGGATCGGCTGGCCGGCTGGTTCAACAAGGCCTTTATCGCCCCGCAAAAGGGCGCGCCCCAACTGGACCCGCTGGCAGCAATGACGCCGGGCACGTTCCTGAGTACTCCGTCCCTCTGGCTCGGCCTCGTCTTCGCCGCGCTCTGTCTGGCCGCCACGATCCGTATGCGCCGTTATCGCGAACCAATGTAATCGAGGGGAACTCTATGACCTATACACCGATGCTCGTCGTCCATATTGCCGGCGGCATGATCGCCGTTCTTGCCGGCTCGATTGCGTTAGTCGTCCGCAAGGGCTCCCGTCGGCACCGCCGCACCGGCGACGTGTTCGTAATCTCGATGCTGTTTATGGCTTCCGGCGGCGCCTATATCGCGCTGAGGAAATCGCAGCCCTTCAATGTTTTCGCGGGGACTCTAACGTTTTACCTCGTCTCCACGGCGGCTCTGGTGGTGATGCGCAAGCCTAGACAGAACGGACGGCTGGAGTTTGCCTTCATGCTGGTTGCGCTCGCGGCCGGAATCACTGCGCTGGTCTTCGCGCTCCGAGCGCCCAACAAAGGTTCGGTCATCGGCTACAGCGTTTTCGCCGCGATCGCCTTGCTCTCCGCCGCCGGCGACATCCGCATGCTCATCCGCGGCGGCGTCGCCGGCGCTCAGCGACTGGTGCGTCACATCTGGCGCATGGGCTTCGCCCTCTTCGTCGCCGCCGGTTCCTTCTTCCTCGGCACAGCCAGCGATCCCGTAATGCGCAAGAGTGGGTTGCGCGCGACGATCTTCACGAAGGAAATCCGCGCCACGCATCTGCCGCAGGTGCCAGTGATCATCATCGTAGTCCTGACGATTTTCTGGTTGATTCGCGTCCGGTACTCGGCTGCGTACAGAACGCCGAGGCCTCAGATGGAGAAGGCATGACCGTCGCAAGAATCCCAGTCCGGCCGAGGCGCCGTCATGAGCACCATCGATTTGTCTCGCCGTCGATCACCGCTACGCGAACATCCATTAGCCGGCGGCAGCCGCGCAAACCCAGGCGCGGCCTGCCGCCGACTCGGAACCGCTGATGGCTATTTGACGGTGATGCGACCCTCGCTGATCGGGTCGAGGTCATACGTCGCGACGGGAAAGCTGCGGCAATTGACCTGGCGAGTGCGCGAGATCATGTAGCCCACATCGTCCTTCCGCTCGGCGTCCGTGGCCCACCACGACATGGTCCAACCCGCGTCGCCCTTCACCTCCGCGTCGGACGGGAACCAGGAAATGTCCTTCTGCCAGTACGAGCCGAAGCTGAAACGATCCGTCGGATCCTTCGGATTGAGGTCGTTGTCCTCGACGGTGAGCGTGGCGATGCGGCCGATCATCGATCGAACGTTCGAATCGCCGACGGTTCCACTCATCGTGACGCGGGTGCCGAGGGTGCTCATGCAGTCGACCGTGACCTTCATGGTGAAGTCTTTGACCAGAATCGTTTGCTTGGGGTCTTCCTGATCAAGCTCGCCGTCGGAGACGAGCGTCGGACCCGCCAGCGAGAAGGTGCCTTGCGCGGAGCGTCCGTCGCCGGTGGCGTCGAAATCGATCGTCTGCAGGCCTTCTGTTCCTTTGAAATTGAAACTGCCTTGGGCCGAGGTTTGAGCAACGAGGGGAAACGCAGACAAAAACACGAGGATAGAGAGAAAAGCTGCACGCTTCATTCGAGTTCCTTCGCAGAGTTTTGAGGAACATAAGTTACGTGATTCCGGACTTCTGTGAGCCCAATCACGCGCGCGTTGGCGGAAAGATTCGTTGGTGGAGGCGGGGGGAGTTGAACCCCCGTCCGAGAGCAGTGAAGCCTGGCTACTACATGCTTAGCTCTCCTTTTAGTTCTCGTCCTCATCCTGCCCGGAGAGCGGGGAACGGATGTGGACCAGCCTCTGTGGTTTTCGACGTCTGCGCCGAGACGGTGCGCGAACGCTTAGCTCACATTGATGACATCCGGACCCGACGGCGTGAGCAACCATCGGGCGGACGCTCACGGGTTTTTAGGCCGCGAGGGCGAGTTCGCTGTTGTTCGCAGCTACTCAGTTTTGATCAGATTTGCGAGGTAATCAGCTCGGCATGCAACCATGACCCCGACGTGTCCCCGTCGAAGCCGGTACGCCCCCCAATTGTCAACGATCGAGCGCTTCAAAACCCCTAGGCTTATGGCAGCATTCCTGTATGACTTCCGCCGATTTTCAACGTGAGATCGATCAGATCGTCCGCCGGGCCTTTGACGAAGACCTGCCCGACATCACCAGCGAGGCCATCTTCGAGCCGGGCGATCGAGGACGGGCCAGGTTCCTGATGAAGGCGTCCGGGGTTCTGGCGGGACTGGCGTTCGCGGAGCGGACGTTCACGGCCATCGATCACTCGGCAGCGTTCGTCGCAAAGCGCAAGGACGGCGATGCTGTCGCCGCAGGCGATGTTGTGGCCGAGGTCAGTGGGAGCGTGGTGGCGTTGCTGGCGGGGGAGAGGACGGCGCTCAATCTCATGCAGCGCGCCTCCGGGATCGCCACCACCACGCGCCGCTACGTCGATGCCGTACGTGGAACGAAGGCGGGCATCTACGACACGCGCAAGACTGCGCCGGGCCTTCGCGCGCTCGACAAGTACGCAGTGCGTTGCGGCGGCGGACAGAACCACCGCATCGGGCTGTACGACATGTTCCTTATTAAGAACAACCACGTCGATCGCGCCGGCTCGATTACCGCCGCCGTGGAGCGCATTCGTTCGAAGGCGATGGCGCAAAAGATCATGGTCGAGGTGCGCAATCGCGCCGAGCTGGACGAAGCGCTGGCGCTGCGGCCGGACTTCATCCTCCTCGACAACATGACAACCGCCGAGATGCGGGCTGCGGTCGAGCACGTCGCGGGCGCGGTGCCGTTGGAGGCATCGGGCGGGATCACGATCGACAACGTTCGCGAGTTCGCCGAGACGGGTGTCGATCGGATCTCGATCGGCGCGTTGACGCATTCCGTGGTCGCGCTCGATATCTCGATGCGGATCGGGTCGTAAGGGTGACGGTTTCACGCGGGGAACGCGGAAGGGCGGAGAACGGCAGAGAACTTCTCCGCGAGCTCGGCCTCTCCGCGATCTCCGCGTGATGGCACCACGTTTGCGGCTAACGTTGCCCAATGTCCGATCCGAAGGCCTTCCAGGTTGCTGTCGTCGATGACGATCCCGCCATTCGCCGGCTCGTGCGGCTGCTGCTCAAGCGCAGCGGGTACGAGAGCATCGAGTTCGGGATGGGGGAGGAGGCGCGCGCGCAACTTCCTGCGATCGCTTGGGATCTGGCCATCCTCGACCGGCGTCTGCCCGACATGGATGGCGTCGATCTCTGCCATCAGCTCAAGTCCGATCCCGAACTTCGCAATCGCTACATCATCATGCTCACCGGCGAGGACGATCAGGAGGACAAGATCCAGGGCCTCGACCTCGGTGCGGACGACTACATCACCAAGCCTTTTCAGTATCCCGAGTTGATGGCGCGCATTCGCGCGGCGAAGCGGATCGTCGACCTGCAGAAGGAGTTGCTCGAAACGAATCGCCGGCTCGAGTTGCTCTCGATCACCGACGGTCTCACGAAGCTCTACAACCACCGCCATCTGCAGGACGAACTGGCGCGCGCTTTCGAAGAATCGCAGCGCTACCAGCGGCCGCTCTCATTCGTCATCGTCGATCTCGATTTCTTCAAGAAGGTCAACGACACCTACGGCCACGCCATCGGCGACGAAGTGCTCAAAGCGATTTCGTCGATCTTCCAGAAATCGATCCGAACGACCGACCTCGCGGCGCGTTACGGCGGCGAAGAGTTCGCGCTGATGCTTCCAGAGACGATGCTCGAGGATGCGCTCACGTTTGCCGAACAGATCCGCGCAAGCATCGAAGCAACACCGGTCATGACCAATGCAGGCGCAATTCCGGCCACGGTCAGCATCGGCGTGGCCACCGTGCCGCATGCGCGCATCCATTCGGCCAAGGAGCTGATCGTGGCCGCGGACAAGGCGCTATACCGGGCGAAGAAGAACGGCCGCAACCAGGTCCAGGCGGCGGAGCCGTCGCGTGCGGCTCGCGCGAAAGGGACGGACGCGGCGTGACTGTCATCCTGAACCGCCGGAGCTATGTAGCGCGAAGCGCGGAGTGGCGCAGGACGGTGAAGGACCCCCTCCCTGGTAACTGGGTACGGGCGGCGGCGAACGAACGATGCAAGCGCTTGGGGGGTCCTTCGACCGTCCTTCGGCGCTCCGCCTTCGGCTCCGACGCCTTCGGCGGCTCAGGATGACAGGCCCTTACAGCCCTACGTCACCGCGAACTCGCGCATCCGCTTGTCGACTTCCGCGCGCAGGTTGAACGCGTGCTGCTGGATGCGGTCGTCGATGCCGGGACGCGTTCCTTCCGTCGACAGCGACTCAACTGCGGCCTCCAGCTCCGCCGCATCGGTTGAAATGCGCTGGAAACCGTAGCTTCCCCCGGAGCCTTTCAGTTGATGAGCGAGGTACGTCAATCGTTGCCATGCCTCCGGCGTTTGTTCGCCGTCCAGCTTCGCCTGAATCTCGCGCACCTTCTCGTCTGCCTCGGCGAGAAACTCACGCTTCAGGTCATCCAGTTCCAGATCCACCATCATCATCTCGGGCCTCAGCGGCATTGCATGCGCGATGCCGCGCCCGCCGCACCGTATGATTCCGCGATGCCGGTTCCAGTGCTCGACGTGCCGTTGGCGGAGTTCTCGATCGAAGAGCCGTGGGCGATTCCGGCGGCGTGCGTGCCGGCCGCGCTGACGGAGGCGACGGACGGCGGCGCGCCGCGGCTGGTAACGACCGTGGCCGCGTACTACGACGACGACTTCCTCACCGTCGTTTTTGATGCCGAGGATGACGAAATCGTGGCCACCTACCTCGGTCACGACGAGCCGTTGTGGGAGGAGGACGTCGTCGAAGTCTTCCTTGCTCCCGAAGGCCTGACCCCGTATTTCGAGATCGAAGTCAATCCGCTCGGCACAACGTTCGACGCGCGCATCGACTCGCCTGATGGCGTCCGCGCCACGATGAAAACCGACCTGGCCTGGACGTGCGAGGGACTCTTCGCCGCGCTTCGCCGCGACGATGGATCTCGAATCCAGACCGTCATCCGCATTCCGTTCGCGTCGCTGAAAAACCATCCGAACGCCGGCGACGAATGGCGCGCCAACTTCTTCCGCATCGACCGCAGCGCCAGGCACGGCGACGAGTTCAGCGCGTGGCAGCCGGCGTTGAAAACGCCGCCTGACTTTCACGTCACGGCGGCGTTCGGTGCGCTGTTCTTCAGATGACAGAAATCCAGCTAACCTCTTGTATTACAGGGAATTCATTCTACATTTTCTGATTTGTAATCAGGACCTCGGCCATTGCAGACTAGATTGAGCGCCGGCCAAGGACCCCGCTCCCAGAAAATGATCGTCCGACTCTCCCATCTCCTTCTTGCAGCGCTTCTTTTCATCTCCACGGCTCACGCCGAAGAGCGGAAGATGTGCACTGCCCCCGCGAGCGAATGCGAGAAGGCCATCCGTGAACTTTCCAGCGGCCGCCGCTACCTCGGCGTGAAGATCAAGGAGCTAGAGCCGGGCATCATCGTCGAGACCGTGATCGATGAAGGCCCTGCCGCGCGTGCCGATCTCAGGGTCGGCGACCGGCTTATGTCCGTTAACGGTCATTCGATAGTCAAGGGGAGCATCAAAGACTTCAAACAGATCCTCTACAGCGCGAAAGACACCGGCGTCCTCTGGATCATCGTTCTGCGCCAGGGCATCCTGAAAAAGGTTGACGTTCGGCTCGAGCCGTACACGAAGGCGCAGATCGACAAAATGGTGGCCCAGCACCTGGCGCAGGCGCACGGCATCTCCTCCATCAACGCAGCGGCGCCGCAACAGTGACGACGAATGTTTCGAAGCTTCCTTGCGAAGTGGAAATCCAGCCCGCGCTCGGGTGACCGGCCCGACCACGTTTCCTCGATCCTCGTCCCGTTCCTGATCGTCACCGTCGCGCTCGGCGTCCTGGCCGCGCGTTCCTACATCCTTTCCGAGCGCACCGAGCGCGGCGTCGACACGCTGGCCATGCAGTATGCCGGCTACGCCGCGCAGATCAGCGCCAGCCGCATCGACGCCGCGGTGAGTAGCGAGTTGTTTCACGCAACCGAGGAGTGGCAGAAGCTGGAGCGCCGCTCGCCGTCGTCGGTGGAGTTGCAGAAGTGGATCGGCGACAACGACTGGATCATCTCCGCGCTGTACGTTCCCGACGCCGATCCTGCCAGCGCGATCTACGCCAGCGAGTTGCCGGGGAAAGCGCACGCGGGCGCGCCACTGCCGCGCGAGCTCTACTCGTCGAGCGGCATCGTCCGCTACACCTACGACCCCGCGCTGTTGCTGGCGCGCGTCCGCCCCGCGCTCGCGCAGCAGCCGCTCGTGCACGCGCAAGGCTTCACACAGGAAGCGCAGGTTTCGGTCATCCAGAATGCGACGACGACCGGTGCCGTGAAAACGGACAACGGCTACGCCTTCATCGCGCCGCTCGCCGCGCCGCTTTCGTCGTACGCCATCCGCGGATTCGTCGAGACCGGCTACGCCAGTTCGGGATGGGAAAGCGCGCGGCTGATCAGCATCGTCCTCAGCGCATTCGCTCTTCTGCTGACCGGCCTTGGCGCGTATCTGGCCATGCGCGGACTTGCCCACGAAGCCGACACGATGAAGTTGCGCGGCGCGCTGGTCGCGAACGTCTCGCACGAGCTGCGCACGCCGCTGTCGATGATCCGCCTCGGCGCGGAGACTCTGAAACGCGGCGCGCGGCTCCCCGAAAAGCAGCGGCTCGAGATCGAAGACTCCATCCTGCGCGAGGTGTTGCACCTGTCGCACCTCGTCGAGAACGTCCTCGACGTCGCGCGCATGCAGAACAGCAGCGCCAAGGCGCTCGCGTTCACGCCCGTCTATCCGCGCGACCTTCTCACGTCGCTCATCACCACGTACGAGTCGTGGATTCGCAGCCGCGGCTTCGACGTCAAGCTCCACCTCACCGATGCCGTCGAGGAGCAGTCGTGGGATCGCGATGCCGTGTCGCGCGCCGTGCTGAACCTGATCGACAACGCCATCAAATACTCCGGCGACGAAAACAAACTGATCGACGTCGTGCTTCGGCAGACCGAAGAGTCGGTGGTCATCGAAGTGAAGGACCGAGGAATCGGGATCGATGCCGGCGACCTCGCGCACATCTTCGAGCCGTACTACCGCGCGCAGTTTTCCGACACGCAGACCCGGCGCGGCGCCGGACTTGGTCTCACTCTCGTGCAGCAGATCATCGCCTCGCACGGCGGCACCATCGAAGTCGAATCGAAACCGGGCACCGGCTCCACCTTCCGGCTGCTCTTCCCGCGGCCACAATCGCACACGACCACGTCCCTGGCGCAGCTCACCCCGCAGACGCTTTAGAAACTCTCCCTCGCGGAAAGCCGTACAAACAGCACCGGAGATTTGCGATGACCAAGATACTGATCGTTGAAGACGAAGCAGGGTTGCGGCAGGGCCTCGAAATCAATCTACGCATGGAGAACTACGAGACCGTGCTCGCCGCCGACGGCGAAGAAGCGATCCGGATCTTCCACGCCGAGTCGCCCGACATCGTGCTCCTGGACCTCATGCTGCCGAAGAAGAGCGGCTTCGAAGTCCTCGACCACATCCGCAAGTTTTCGAAGATCCCGGTCCTCCTCCTCACCGCCCGCGGACAGGAAACGGACAAGGTTCGCGGCCTTCGCGGCGGCGCGGACGACTACATCACCAAGCCGTTCGGACTGCAGGAGCTTTTCGCGCGCATCGACGCCGTCATGCGCCGCAGCGACGCGACCTCGCTGACGACGAAGACCATCTGCGAAGACACGCTCATCAAGCTCGACCCCTCCACGCGCGAGGCCTCGGCCAAAGATCAGAAGCTGAAACTCTCGCCGAAAGAGTTCGACCTACTCATGTACCTCTTCCGCAACAAAGAGCGCGTCGTGCCGCGCGACGAACTGCTGTCGCGCGTCTGGAACTATCGCGTCGATCTCAACCTCAACAGCCGCACCGTCGACACGCACGTCACGCGGCTGCGGCGCAAGCTCCAGAAAGCGGTCGGCACCGATGCCGCGGTCATCGTAGCCGTCGCGAAAATCGGCTACCGCTACCTCGGCGAAGCGAGCAACGCGGCCTGATTGCACAGACAAGAGTGTCTGTGCCACACAATTTGACTTTCACCACGAACAGTTTTAGCGTCACCGCCCACATGAAACGCACAACCTGTTGCCGCCGCTACAACGGTCCGTTCGAGCGAACGTAGGCGCGCAACCACAGCCACTTTGTATCGAATGAGACCCGGGCGTACCGCTCGGGTCTTTTGCTTTTAGGAGGAGAAACATGCACGGGAAGATCTACAACAACATCACGGAGCTGATCGGACGTACGCCGCTGGTCAGGCTCAATCGCATCGTCCCGGACGGTGCTGCGGAAGTCATCGCCAAACTCGAGTCGTTCAACCCGCTCTCATCGGTCAAGGACCGGCTGGCCATCTCGATGATGAACGAGGCGGAGAAGGCCGGCGAGATCAAGCCGGGCGACACCGTCGTCGAGGCCACGAGCGGCAATACCGGTATCGGACTGGCGTTTGTAGCCGCCGCGAAAGGCTACAAGTGCACGCTGGTGATGCCCGACACGATGTCGGTCGAGCGGCGCAAGCTGGCGCAGGCCCTCGGCGCGGAGCTGATCCTCACGCCCGGTCCGAAAGGCATCAAGGAAGCGCAACGGGTCGCCGAGGAGTACGCGGCGAACAACAAGGGTGCGTGGCTGTCGAAGCAGTTCGATAATCCGGCGAACACCAAGATCCACCGCGAGACGACCGCGAAGGAAATCATGGACGACACCGGCGGCAAGGTCGACGCGATCGTGGCCGGCGTCGGCACCGGCGGCACGGTGACCGGCGTTGGTCAGGTCTTCAAAAAAGAGAAGCCGGACACGCTCATCGTCGCCGTGGAACCGGTCGAATCGCAGCTGCTGAAAGGGGGGACGCACAGCCCGCACAAACTGCAGGGCATCGGCGCGGGAATGGTCCCGGCGATCTACGACGCGAACGTCGTCGACCGCGTCGTCGACGTCACATGGGAGGACGCACAGGCCACGGCGCGGCGGCTCTCGAAAGAGGAAGGGATCTTCGTCGGCATTTCCTCCGGCGCCATCTGCTGGGCCGCGATCGAGATCGCCAAAGAGCTCGGCGCGGGCAAGCGCGTCGTCGTCGTCCTTCCCGACACCGGCGAGCGCTATCTCTCAACCCCGCTCTTCGAATACACAGAACTGGTAAATCAGCCGGCCACCACTCCTCAAATGCTTGCGGATGCCGCAAAATAACCCTTCATGAAACGGCTCCTGCTCCTGCTCAGCGTTGCCCTGATCATGGCCGCGGCGCCGGCGTTCGCCTCGGATATCACCCGAGCGTCCGTCGTCGCGGCCATGAACGAGTACCGCGCGGAACATCACCTCCCGCCGCTTCGCGAGGACGCCCGCCTCGATGCCGCCGCCGGCGACCGCATGCGCGACATGGAGGATCAGGCGTATTGGGCGCACGAGTCGCCCGACGGCCGCTCGCCCTTCACGTGGCTGCAGCCGAACGGCTACACCTTCCAATACGCCGGCGAGAACCTGGCCACCGGCTTCGATACGACGGAGCTGCTCGTCGAGGGCTGGATGGAATCGCCGGGTCACCGCGCCAACATCCTCTCGCCGCACTACGAAGACTGCGGCATCGCCATCATCGACGGCATGACCATGCGCCGCGGCGCGGGCAAGTCGATCGTGGTGATGTTCGGAGCGACTCGCTAGTCAACGGTTGAACGGGTACTCGTTGATCCAATGGAAGCCGCGCGTGGTCAGCAGGAACTTCGGCATCGGTTCGAGATGACAGAGCGCGTGTACGTTCTTGCCGCCGAGGGCGCCGTCGATCATCAGCGTGTCGGGAGCCGGGCGTTGATACGTTAGCCGTCCATCCCACTGCGGTTCGTTGCGCCGGGATACGACGAGCAAGCGATTCTTCTCGTCCATCTTCGCGCTCAGCCGGACTCGTACATCGTCCATGAGCTGGACCGACATCATCGGCCGGATCTCGAAAATGACGCGCCGCCAGCGCGTGAGATCCGCAACCGCGTGACCATCAATCTGATAGTCGTCGACGCGCCAGATGCCGTAGAGCGGCGAGCGATTTCCCGCGCTGTACGTCTTCAGGTTCTCGCGGACTTCTCGTACGGACATGAACAGAAACGCGGCCACAGCAAACGTCCGCACGACGATGCCGGCGATTTCGAGACCGCGGCTCTGCGTAAGACGCGGCAATGGCGCGGGTGTGACCGCTCGATTACGAATGAAGAAATCGACGAGCCGCGGAACGTCCGGCAGCGCGATGACGATCGCTTCGATCAGGAGTTGCGTCGAGTAGATCTTCACCGGCACGTCGTACGCGAAGTTCAGCATCACGATATTGGTCATCGCGCCGGCCGACACGAGCGCGCCGAGGAGCGTGGTGCGGCGCGTGGTGAGCAATAGACCGCCCAGCATTTCGGCCGCGCCGGAAAAGATGTTGTACGCGACCGACGCGCCCATGAACGTCCAGAGAAGACCCATCGGCGATGCGTCGCCGAACCTCTGCATCAATCGATCGAGCGTCGGCGCCGGAAACTGCGACGGGATCACCTTGGCCATGCCGTAGCTGATCATCGCCACCGCCAGCACGAAGCGGAGATACGCGCGAAAAGCGATCCATCCTTTGTCGTATCGGAGCCGGCGCCGGTCGAGGATGCTCCAAATGATCGTGATGACGATCGCGATGACGAAAACGCACAGCAGGTTGACGTAGTTGTACGTCGTGTCGCCGCTCCCGTTCGGACGCACGTCGACCGATACGTGGAGCATGCGCGCGGCCAGGTGCACGGGCGCGTCCGAAATCTTCTCGAACACCGGCTCCAAGGCGCCGATCGGGATGAAGTCGAACGGAAACGGGAAGTTGATGAGGACGAAGAACGCAACCGCGAAGCGGAACAGGATCCGTTTGGCGAGCGGCCACGGCTGCATCGCGACATTCTGTCATCCTGAGCCGCCGGAGGCGTCGGAGCGCGAAGCGCGGAGCGCCGCAGGACGGTCGAAGGACCCGCTTCCTGGTAACCCGGGTTGGGCGGGCGGTAAACCACGATGCAAGCACTGAGGGGGTCCTTCGACCGTCCTGCGGCGCTCCGCCTTCGGCTCCGACGCCTCCGGCGGCTCAGGATGACAGCGCTAACAACTCGCGCAACCGTTCCGGATCCGCCGTCGGCTCCGCGCACATGTACGCCTCGCAGACATAGGCGAGCACGCGATCCGACGGACGGTTCTGCATGAGCGGCAGGTCCGACGATCCTTCGCCCGCCACGAGCACGCGATGCGGGATGTACTCCTCGCCAACGACCTTACGCAGCGCGCGAAAGTCATCGCCCGATCCTGTGATTGCGATCTCTTTCGGCTGTCCTGCGCGCCACTCGGCAACGCCTAGTAGCAGTCCGAAGCCGGACGGGTAGCGCTCCGCCAACGGCGCGATTGCCGCGATCATCTTCGTCGCAGCCTCGACATATCTTTCCTCGCCGAACAGCAGCGCCAAACGAAGAAGGACGTCTGCGGCGACCGAGTTACCGGACGGTGTGGCGTTGTCGAACAGATCCTTCGGACGCGTGATGAGTGTTTCGTGATCGACCGGCGTGTCGAAGAATCCGCCGTTCGCGTCATCCGCGAATCGCTCGAGGATCTGATCCGTCAACTGGCGCGATGCATCGAGGTAGCGCCGTTCGTGCGTCGCTTCGTACGCGAGCGCGAGGCCCCAGGCGACGCCGCTGTAATCCTCGAGCAGTCCGGCGATTTTCGGTGTGCGCATCAGCCGGCCGTCGACGATGCGGGTCAGCAGAAAGTCGGCATTGCGGCGCACCACATCGCGGTAACTGTCGCGATCGAACGCAACCGCAGCCTCGGCGAACGCCGCCAGCATCCAGCCGTTCCACCCCGCGAGGATCTTTTCATCGCGCGCCGGCCACACACGCTGCGACCGGACGCCGTACAACTTGCACTTGCCGCGCGACGCGATGTCGCTGAGCTGCTCCATCGTGATGCCGAGATCAGCGGCGACCGATTCCGGATCGCGTGGAACGTTGAGGATGTTGTGATCCTCCCAGTTTCCGCGCTCGGTGACGTCGTACAGCGCGCAGAAAATCCGTCCATCCTCCTCGCCCAGAATCTCCATCACCTCGGCGCGCGACCAGATGTAGAACTTTCCCTCCTCGCCTTCGCTATCTGCATCCTGCGTCGAATAGAACGCGCCGTCTGGCGAGGTCATCTCGCGCTGGATGTAGCCGAGGATTTCGTGCGCGATGCGGGCGAAAAACGGATCCTTCTTCCACTGCCACGCGCGCGTGTACAGCCGCGCCAGGAGCGCGTTGTCGTACAGCATCTTCTCGAAATGCGGCGCCAGCCAGCGCGCGTCGGTCGAGTAGCGGTGAAAGCCGCCGCCAACCTGGTCGTACATCCCGCCGCGCGCCATTTTGGTCAATGTGTTGACGATGATCTCATCCAGCGTACGGTCGTTCGTTCGCCAGGCCACCTGCATCAGGAAGTCGAGCGTCATCGACGGTGGAAACTTCGGCGCGCCGCCGAAGCCGCCGTTGACGGGATCGTAGCTCTGCGCGATGCGCGCCGCGGCGCGATCCAGCGCGTCGTGCTCCAGCGTCCCGCCACCTTGAAACTTGACGGTGCTGATGCCGCGGATCACTTCCGCGGACGCCGCGTCAACGTCGCCACGACGTTCGCGATACGTATGCGCGACATGTTCGAGCACGCGGCGAAATCCCGGCATGCCGTGCCGGTCGTCCGGCGGAAAGTACGTCCCCGCGTAGAACGGAGCACCGGCCGGCGTGAGGAACATCGACATCGGCCAGCCGCCATGCCCGGTCATCATCTGCACCGCTTCCATGTAAATCGAATCGACGTCCGGCCGCTCCTCGCGATCGACTTTGATCGAGACAAAGTGCTCGTTCAGCACCGCCGCGATCGCGTCGTTCTCGAACGACTCGCGCTCCATGACATGGCACCAGTGACACGCCGAATACCCGATCGACAGAAAAACCGGCCTGTCCTCGGCACGCGCCTTAGCAAACGCTTCATCGCCCCATGGATACCAATCGACCGGGTTGTGCGCGTGCTGGAGAAGGTAAGGAGAGGTTTCGTTAGCGAGACGATTCATGGATTCAGAGTCTATGCCGTCGCGGTCATCACGCCTTCGGATGCGCCTTCTTGTACACGGAGATCAACTGCCAGTCGTTGAGGTGCGTGTACTTTTGCGTCGTCGAGAGCGAGACGTGGCCGAGGAGTTCCTGGATGCCACGAAGGTCGGCGCCAGCGTTGAGGAGGTGTGTGGCGAACGAGTGGCGCATCGTATGCGGCGAGACGCCTGCCCGCAGCGAGGCTTTGCGCACGTAGCCGTCGAAGAGCCGCCGCACGCTGCGCGTCGTGATGCGCTGGCCGCGATAGTTGACGAAGAGCGCCGGCTCTTCGACGTCGGAGATGATCGTGCCGCGAACCGCCAGCCAGGCGCGGATCGTCTCCTCGGCTTTCGATCCGAACGGCACGATGCGTTCCTTCGAACCCTTGCCGCGGACTTTCACCAGCCGCGCGCGAAGCTCGACGTCATCGATGTCGATTCCAACCAATTCGCTGATACGCAATCCCGAGGCGTAGAGCACTTCCAGAAACGCGCGGTCACGGACGCCGAGCGGCGTCGAGGTATCGGCCTGATCGAGCAGCAGTACGACGTCCGAGGGTTGCAGCACCGAAGGCAGATGCTTCTCGCGCTTCGGCGTGGCGACATTACGGGCGGGATTCGCTTCGACCACTCCTTCGCGCATCAGGTATTTGAAGAACGACCGCAGTGCCGACAGATGCCGCGCCGCCGAGGCGCGCGCCAGTTTGCGTCGCGCGAGATGCGCAAGATACGAGCGGACGGCAAGATGATCGACGCGCTTGAGATCGAGCTGATCGCGTCCGAGCGTGAAGTAGTCGTTGCAGAGAAATCCGACGAACGATTCAAGGTCCTCGCGGTACGCCGTGACGGTGTTAACGGAGACGTTCCGCTCGTAGGTGAGGTAGTCGAGAAACTCGCCGATTTCGTTCGTCACACCCGCGCTCCCGGCGACGATGATACGCCGGCAAGTTACGATGACGCATGCCGGTTATGGTCTTTCTTGATGAGGCAGGCGACCACTCGCTTGATCCAGTCGACAAGGACTTTCCTGTCTTCGTTCTCGTCTTCCTGTTGTGCGAGCAGGCTGAGTACACGGATGTGATCGTTCCGGCGTTCACTCGCTTCAAAATCGAGCAGTTTGGCCACGAGGGGGCGATTCTGCACTCCCGCGACATTCGAAAAGCCTTGGGCGACTTCGCCTTTCTTCAAGTGCCGGAACGCCGCGATGTGTTTCACGTCAGGCTTAATGACGTGATTCGGAACGCTTCCTTTCAGCTGATCGCGGTCGCTATTCGCAAAGTCCTGCACAAACAGCGATACGGCGCGAGCAGTAGGAATCCGTATTACCTTGCGCTCGAATTCGGGATGGAGCGGCTCAAAGCGTACATCGACGAATTCGGGCAGGAGCAAGTCACGCTGCTCGCCGAGGCGCGCGGAAAGAACGAAGACGACGCGTTGCGTCTCTCTTTTCTGCAACTGCTAAAACGCGGATCGCCCTACCAACAGTTTGGAGGCACGCAGTTCGATCTGAAGTTTGTCGCGAAGAAAGCGAACGTCCTAGGCCATCAACTTGCGGACTTGTGCGCGTACCCGATTGCGCGCCATGTCATCGACTTCAAGAAGAGCAGTCGGGCGTTCGATATTGTGCGGTCAAAGCTTCTTCAGCGGCCGGGCTGGCGCCACGGGTTCAAGATCTTTCCGTAAAAACAAAAGGCCCCGATCGCTCAGGGCCAGTTGCCGACCGGGAGTTCCCAGTCCCAAACCGATTTGAGAACGAACGGTAGGCCAGCGCGATTCCTTCGTCAAGCCTCGGTCTCATCATTCATTGCACCTGCGGCATAGCGCGTGCTAGGTTCGCTTCCCTTCCGGAGGAGTCGATGACCGACGACGCTGCCAATCTGAAGAAAACGCCCTTGAACCAGGTCGAGCATGAGCTTGGCGGGAAGATGGTCGATTTTGGCGGGTGGGAGTTGCCGGTGCAGTTCGCCGGGATCCTCGAAGAGCACGCCGCGGTTCGCGAGCATGTCGGGCTCTTCGACGTCTCGCATATGGGCGAGTTGACGGTTAAAGGTCCCGACGCGCTGCGGTTGTTGCAGACCGCGACGTGCAACGACGTTTCGAAGCTCGTGAATGGGCGGGCGCAGTACACCGGGTTGCTCTATCCGACCGCCGGATTCGTCGACGACATTCTCATCTATCAGAACGCGGCGGATGACTTTTTCATCGTCGTCAACGCCTCGAACACCGACAAAGACTACGAGTGGATCGCCGACGCCGCGAAAGGGATGGACGTCGAAGTCCGGAACGTCAGCGCCGACTACGCGCAGCTTGCGTTGCAGGGTCCCGAGGCCGAGAGGTTGCTGCAGCCGATGACGGATGTCGCGCTTGGTGCGATGAAGTACTACCACTTCGGGACCGGCAACGTGGACGGCGTCCCCGCGATCGTTTCGCGTACCGGCTACACCGGCGAGGACGGATTCGAGATCTACATCGCGCCGTCCGAGGGCCCGCGGATCATGCGTAAACTCCTCGACGCCGGCGCGAAGCCGTGCGGCCTCGGCGCGCGCGACACATTGCGCCTCGAAGCGAAAATGGCGTTGTACGGCAACGACATCGACGAGACCACCACGCCGCTCGAAGCCGACCTCGGATGGATCGTGAAGGTCGACAAGGGCGACTTTTTCGGACGCGACGTTCTGCAGCGCGAGAGGGCGGAAGGCCCGCGCCGGAAGCTCGTCGGATTCGAGATGGTCGACCGCGGCATCGGCCGCCACGGCTATCCGGTCGTCGATGGCAGCGAGGAGATTGGCGTCGTCACCAGCGGCACGCATTCGCCGACGTTGAAAAAAGCGCTCGGTCTCGCATATCTTCCGCTCGACAAATCGGCGCCCGGCAGTGAATTCATGGTCCTCATCCGTGGAAAAGAGACGCGGGCGCGCGTCGTTCCCACGCCGTTTTACAAGCGCGCGAAGTGACGAAGGAGCAATCCATGACACCTGAAGACAATCGGTACGCCAAGAGCCACGAGTATGTTCATCCCGAGGCCGAGGGCGACATCGTGGTCATCGGCATCACCGATTACGCGCAGAAAGAGCTCGGCGATGTCGTCTTCGTCGAGTTGCCACAGGTCGGATCGGAGCTGGAACAGGGCGACGAATTCGGCAGCATCGAATCGGTTAAAGCGGTCTCCGAACTTTTTTCGCCGGTCTCTGGCGAGGTTGTCGAAGTCAACGAAGCGCTCACCGACAAACCGGAGTTGGTCAACACCGACCCGTACGGCGACGGCTGGATGATGAAGATGCGCCTCAGCACACCCGAGGAGGTCGACGAAATGATGACCGCCGAGGAGTACGACGAGTACGTTGAGAAGGAGTCAGCGCACTAATCAGTAATGTCCCTACCCGATCCCCGTACCGACCAACACCGCTACATCTCCAACGCCTCGCAGGATGTCGGCGAGATGCTCGAGGTCATCGGCATCGACGACATCGAGCGCCTCTTCGACACCATCCCTGGCGACGTCAAACTGACCGAGCTGCTGAACATCCCCGGCCCATGGTCGGAGATCGAATCGCGGCGCTGGTTTCGTGCGCTGGCCGCTAAGAACCTGACTGCCGCCGATCACGTTTCGTTCCTCGGCGGCGGCGCGTATCTGCATTACCAGCCGGCATGCATCGATCAGCTGCTGCTGCGCGCCGAGTTCCTGACCTCGTATACGCCGTATCAACCCGAGGTTTCGCAGGGAACGCTGCAGTCGATCTTCGAGTATCAGACGCATCAGTGTTTGCTGACGGGACTCGACGTCGCCAACGCGTCGCTGTACGACGGCTCGACCGGCTTGTGCGAGGCGGTGCTGCTGGCCGAGCGCGTGGTGCGCAATCGGACGAAGGTCGTGATCGCGAAGTCGGTGCATCCGCAGTACACCGAGACCGTTCGCACGTACGTCCAGAACCTCGGCTACGAGATCGTGGAAGTCGGCTGGACGAACGACGGCCGCATCGATACCGCCGCGCTGCGTGACGCCTGCACGAGCGATGTCTTCGCCGTGGCCATCCAGTCGCCGAACTTCCTCGGCGTGATCGAGGACTACGACACGATCGCGCAGATTGCAGACGCCGCGGGCGCGGTGAAGATCGCCGTCATTGCCGAGGCCACATCGCTCGGCATCCTCACCCCGCCCGGCGCGCACGGCTTCGACATTGCCGTCGGCGAGGGACAGGCGTGGGGCGTTCCGACGCAGTACGGCGGTCCGTTCGTCGGCTTCATGGTGGTCAAAGATGCGCTAAAACGGCACATGCCCGGACGCCTCGTCGGCGAAACCGTCGACGTCGACGGCAAGCGCGCGTACGTGCTCACCCTCGCTACGCGTGAGCAACATATCCGCAGGGGCAAGGCGACCTCGAACATCTGCACGAACGAGGCGCTGATCGCGCTGGCCGCGAACATGTACCTCTCGCTGATGGGCAAGGAAGGGCTGCGCGAAGTCGGGCAGCAGTGCCTGAGCAAGGCCGCGTATTTGCGCGGCGCATTGCAGAAAGTTGGATCGGTGATCCTGCCGTTCAGCGGCCCGGTCTACAACGAGTTCGTGGTGCGCACGCCGTTCCCGGCCGCGGAAATCCTGGCCGATCTCGAGCACGCGAAAATCCTCGGCGGCATTCCGCTGGGGCAGTTCTATGACGGGCATGACAACGAGTTCCTGGTCGCCGTCACCGAGCTGCACACGCGCGAGCATCTCGATCAGTTCGTCGCCGCGCTGACGGCTGCGATTTCGAGGGAGCGGCGATGACGACGCAACTCATCTTCGAACACTCGAAACGCGGACGGCGCGGCTATCGCCTTCCGGCTCTTGATGTTCCGGAAACCACCGAGCTGCCGTCGTCGCTGATGCGCGACGAGATCGCGGACGAAGTGGAAGTCTCCGAGGTCGACGTCATCCGTCACTTCACCCGGCTGTCGAAACTGAATGTGTCGATCGACGCGGGCCTCTATCCGCTCGGCTCGTGCACGATGAAACACAACCCGCGGCTGAACGAAGAGATCGCGCGCACGCCGGGCTTCGCGCTGTCGCACCCGCTGCAGCCCGATCACCAGGTGCAGGGCAACCTCGCGCTGCTCTGGCACATCGAGCGGACGCTGATGGAGATCTTCGGCATGCCGCGCGTGACGCTGCAGCCGGTGGCGGGCGCGCACGGCGAGCTGACCGGAATCCTGATGGTGCACAAGGCGCTGGCCAAGACCGGGAACGCGCGCAAGTACATCCTGATCCCCGATTCCGCGCACGGCACGAACCCAGCCTCGGCGGCCTTCGCTGGATATCAAATCAAGGAGCTGAAATCGAACAGCCGAGGGACGGTCGACATCGATACGCTGGCCGCCGCGGTGACCGAAGATGTGGCGGCGTTGATGATCACCGTGCCGAATACGCTGGGCGTGTTCGAGACCGACATCAAAAAGTTCGCGGACATCCTTCACGAGAAGGGCGCCTATCTCTATTGCGACGGCGCGAATCTCAACTCGTTCGTCGGCATTGCGCGGCCGGGCGACATGGGCATCGACGTTATCCACTCAAATCTGCACAAGACGTTTTCGACGCCACACGGCGGCGGCGGTCCGGGCGCAGGTCCGGTCGGGGTTTCACAAAAGCTCGTCCCGTTCCTTCCGACGCCGACCGTCGAGCAGCGCGAGGACGGTACGTACTACCTCGATCACGGCCATCCCGATTCGATTGGCCGCGTGCGCGCGTTCAATGGCAATTTCAATGTGCTGGTCCGCGCGCTGACGTACATGCGCTCGATGGGTCCGGACGGTTTGCGCCGCATCGCCCAGATCGCGGTGTTGAACGCAAACTACATCCGCGCGAGATTGCGCGGCTCGTATCACCTGCCGTACGACGCTCCGTCGCTGCACGAAGTCGTATTCAGCGACAAGCTGCAGACGGCGAAAGACGTCCACACGCTCGACATCGCCAAGCGCCTGATGGACTACGGCTTCCATCCGCCGACGATCTACTTCCCGCTGATCGTCGCCGGCGCGCTGATGATCGAGCCGACCGAGAGCGAACCGAAAGAAGAGCTGGATGCCTTCTGCGACGCGATGATCGCCATCGCCAAAGAGTGCGAAGAGCGTCCGGAACTGGTTCGCAGCGCGCCGCACACGACCCCGGTGCGGAGGCTGGACGAGGCCAGGGCGGCGCGGCAACCGGTTTTGCGCTGGAAGAAGTAGCTCGCACTAGTCAACCTTGGCGCCGCAGGGCTTTTTCGTTTGGCGCCAATCGTGCGAGCCAATTCAGCGTGACGCACGATTCGTGTTTCAAGTAGACGATCGAGCGGTCTCACCGGAGACCCTGCGTCTACGCGCAGGGTAAACTCTTCCGAACGTGCCCCGCTACGACGACGAAGATACCGACGATTTCAACAAGACCCTCTCCATGCGGCGGCCGGAGACGGTTACTACGTTCTCTGACAAGCGCGCCTCGCAGGACCGGCGCGGGCAGTCGCAGTCGCGGATCCTTTTCATAACCGTCGTCGTCATCGCGATTCTTTATCTCGCGAAGCCGGTCTGTGTTCCGATCGCCCTGGCGATTCTCTTCGCGTTTCTGCTGACGCCGATCGTCTCGCTGCTCGAGCGGACGCCGCTTCGGCGCACGGGCGCGATCGTGCTCTCGCTCGGATTGATCGTGACCGGACTGGGATTCGGGGGCTGGTGGCTGTACCAGCAGTTCAACGACGTCGCAAAAGAGTTCGCCGACGCCGCGAAAAACGGAAAAATCGAACAGAAGCTCAAGTTTCTGAAGCGGAGCCAGAGCGGCACATTCGCGTTGGTCGAACGGACGCTGCAGCGCGTCTCCGACGCCACCACCGACAAGCAGGACAAAGTCGATCTGAACGTTCGCGTCATCCCCGATCGGAAGGATTTCGCCAACAAGTACAAGACCCTGGCGCCGACGGTAGAGTTGATCGCCGCCGCGTTCCTCGTAGTCGTCCTGGTCTTCTTCCTCTTGCAGGATCGCGAACAGATGCGCGACAAGATGCTGCGGCTCGCGGGCCGCGCGCATCTCACCGTGACCACGCAGGCCATCGGCGAAACATCGGACCGCATCAGCCGCTACCTGCTGACGATTGCTCTGCTCAACGTCGGCTTCGGTGTGCTGATCTGGTTCGGGCTGTTCCTTTTGAAAGTGCCGCACGCGCCGCTTTGGGGGGTGCTGGCCGGACTGTTCCGATTCGTCCCGTACGTCGGCGCGGTGCTGAGCGCTGCACTGCCGACATTCCTGTCCATTGCCCTCTTTCCGAACTGGTACACGCCGCTGGCGGTGCTCGGACTTTTCGTCCTGACCGATCAGCTCATCGGCGGATTCGTCGAGCCGATCGTGGTGGGACATCGCGTCGGTGTTTCGCCGATCGCGCTGCTGGTCTCCGCGATTTTCTGGGGCTGGTTGTGGGGACCGGTCGGATTGCTGCTGGCAACGCCGATCTCGGTCTGCCTCACCGTGGGCGGCGAATTCATCCCGGCGCTGCGCATTTTTTCGATCATGTTCGGCGCCGAGGATCCGCTGGAGGGATATCTAAGCTTCTACAATCGCCTGCTTCTGCGCGACCGCACCGGCGCCATCGCCATCGCCGATCGCCACGCCGAGAGCGACACGATGGAGGAGATGTTCTCTGATCTTTTCATCCCGACGCTGACCTTCGCGCAGGAGGAACTGGACCGCAAGCGCATCACGCCGGCCAACGATCACTTCATCAAAGACGTCATCCGCGAATTGATCATTCGCTACGGCGACCGCAACGCCGGCGTCCAGGATACAGACCGCCACATCGTGGCAGTCTCAGTGGCCGGCGAGCGCCTCTCCCTCGGCACGCTGATGCTGACGCAACTGCTGCGCGAGGAAGGCTTCTCGATCGATTACTTCACCGATTTGCCGGACGCCGAACTGCTTTCGTTCATCAGCGAAGTGATGCCCGAGGCGGTCTTCGTCTCGTGTACGAACAGGGACCACCTCGACGCGGGCCATGGCCTGATTCAACTTCTCGCGGCGAGTTTTCCAGACCTGATGATCGTCGCCGGCGGCTCCGCCTTCGCCGGCGATCGTGCGACCACACTCGCTGCGGGAGCGACGTACGTTCCGAGCACGCTGACCGAGGCGAAGGAAGATTTCCTGACGCGCCGCAAAGCCGCGCGCAAAAAATCTTCGCGCTCGATGACGTTCAGCGGGACGCGGTTCCGTGTTCCGCCGTCAGCGTAAAGGCTTATCACCACAGAGACACAGAGGGCACAGAGCAATCTCTTTGTGATCTCTGTGCCTCTGTGGTGAAAAGCTTTATCCCGGAGGCCAGCCGAAGTTGCGTCCGCCGAGAAGGTGGAAGTGGATGTGGAAAACGGTTTGTCCTGCGGCCTCGCCGTGATTCACAACCAGGCGGTAACCGTCGGAATTGATCTGCAGGTTCCGGGCGATCTGCGCCGCGCGCACGATGGTCATGCCGATGATGTTCGCTTCGTGCTCGTCGAGGTCGTCGAGTGATGAGATGTGCGTGCGCGGGATGACCAGCACGTGCGTCGGCGCCTGCGGATTGATGTCGTTGAAGGCGATGGCGACGTCGTCTTCGAAGACTTTCTTCGATGGGATCTCGCCGCTGACGATGCGGCAGAAGAGGCAACGGTCATGTGCGGCCATGGCGCGATAGTACGACAACGCGTTCGATGCCGGCGAGGTC
>JAFAOU010000215.1 GCA_019247495.1 Acidobacteriota bacterium | reverse complement strand
GTCGAAACCGCTGGCCACGGTGAGCGTGACCATGACCGGGATCAGCGCCGGCTCTGCCTGTAACACGGTGGCAACCTTCGGTTCGTAAGCCTCGACCAGCTTGACGGAGCGCCGAGCCGCGCAGATGCGGCAGAGGGTGAACCGCTTGCAAAAGTTGACGTGCATCAACCGAGTTTCGCCGCCGTGATCCAGCCACTCCCGAAAGTGCAGCCAGGTCGCGCAGCCCATCATTTTCCGCCCGAGCCGTTCGTCCTGGGTGCCGACGAAGGCGACGGTTCGTTCTTGCTCCCGACGCAGGCGCGTGAGAGCATTCAGGCGATCAGTGCCTGTTGGCATGGTGGCTCTGCCCGAGCCTCCGCTTGTCCCGCCGGTGTCCGATCAGCTCCTATCGAAGAGCACGCAGTTTCGACTGTTTCTAGGGCCACCTCCTCGCCAGGACGGTGGCCCGCTGCGTTTTAGGCTGAATGCGGCGCGGGTTTTTGCAGACGCTTTAAGGCGTAAGTATGAACTCAATAAAGGCAGCAGCCGACTATCGCGGGGCGCGCCCCCGTGAAGGGGGCGCACCCCGCAACCGCCGGCAGCTTGTTACAGGCTTCATTATTTCGAGCCAGGAAGCGGCGGTGCAACAGCCGCCGGCGCATCAACCAACCGAAGCGCAGAGAAAGCCACGTTGCGGCCATTTGAAGGGACGTAGGCCCGGACCTCGACCGAGACCGGCAGCCCTTGCTTTGGAAGCCTCTGCGCCGATTCTGGCGGCAGGAAGAGGGTTTCCAAGTGCAGATCGGGCGGACCCGACTCGCGCGGAATTTCGTGTTCGAGAACAACCTTGAGTCGCGGCTGTTCCTTAATCCTGACTTCCCCTGCTTGGCGGAGAACCCCTGTTAGTGTAATCATGCGTGTTCGAGTTGTAGTTGTGCGATGAACTCTTGAATTTCCTCATCCGTGGGTTCATCGACCAGCGGAAGCGGAGGGAGTGGCGCAAACGGGTTGACCATGCCGCCGCCCTTGCTGGCGCCGGTTTGATCCATCCGTTTGAGGAATTGCAGGCCGATCTTGAGAAACATCACCGGGGCGAAGCCGCCCAGGAGAAGCCGCTCGATGATGGCCGTTATCATCTGCGAACGACTGGCAAAACCCATCGACTTGGAAATCCCGTCGAGCTTCTCCGCGTCCTTCGGTGTGAGGAAGAACGCGACCTGAGCTTCGCGCAGAATGGCACCCGTCTTTGGTCTGCCTGGCGTTCGCTTTTGCGTCGTCATGCCGGCAGGTTCAATTACCCGTAGCCGTAAATCAATAAAATTCGGCCTACGAGTGAATATTTTACCGACCGAGGCTTGGGCGGGAGAGGTTGGAACGCCCCTCGTGAATGACAGGGGCAAGTCCGAGGACCGCAGCCCGCGTGTTACACGCTTGCGCCGGACGCCCGGCGCGGAATGAAACCCGCCGAGAGCCAGCGGCAGGAAGTGCGCCGGGCCGTCACACTTCCTGCTTGCCGCCGGTGCAGGTGCAGACGCGGGGAGCGCCCGCGGGGAAAGTCAGGCTACGCCCTTGCGCCGGGCAGACAAAATCCGGGGTTAGGGGGGACTTTGCCTGCCCGGCTTAGGGATGGCACGCTTCTTGCTTGTTACAGGCTTGCCCTTTTGAAGCTTTGTTCTACGTGGAACATCGCGTGTAACAGGCCGTTTGCGTTTCGGGGGATTATCGAAAAGCGTGGGCTGGGGAATCACCTTGATTTCCGCGCCGTCTTCGAGCGCGTGAGCAAAGCGAAGGAGTTGATCGGCGAAGGCAGCCGGAACCCTGATGACTTTGGTTTCAGAGGTCCGCCAGGTCTTCGCCCAGGTGGTTAGAGTGCGTCCGGGCATGGGTAGGATGCTGACTGCTTGTAACAGGCTTGTCAACGTCGAAGCGTGTTACAGGCTTGGGCGATGAGCAGGAATCGCAGCAGTGCCAGAGCGGATCGCCGGCATCGAAGTTATCCGCCGCGGCGGAGGCCTCAATCAGTGCGCCGCAGCGCGTGCAGTGTTGCAGGTCAGACATAGGGAAGCATGGTCGGCGGTGGGCCAGCTTGCAGATGATACTTCTTTTCCAGCCAGAGCCAGGTTGCAACCCAATCCCGATACGGGCCGGACAACCCTTCGAGCGAATCTTGATCCAACTCGCCGGTGAGCACGCCGCGCAAGTTGCCAGCGGGATCGAACATCCGCCCGCCGTTCACACCCTGGTGAAACTCCCAGAGCTTCGGATCATCGAGATCGGAAAACTTGCAGGCGTATTTGCAGACTTCGTGGAGCGCCGCCCGAGGTTCGCCGTAGCATTTGCGAACGTCGGTGATGCTGGAATCTCCCGTGAAGCGGTGCCACTCCTCCGAAAGCTGGAACTTGTCGATGTAACCAGAAAGCAGCGCGAAAAAATGCCCGTGAACGTG
>JAFAOU010000183.1 GCA_019247495.1 Acidobacteriota bacterium | reverse complement strand
GAGAATCGCTTCCAGCTTTGGCGCGCAGCCTACGACCACGCCTCGGCGCTCGCGCCGGGACGGCCAGGACCGCCGAACTCATTTGCGCGCGCGGCGTTTTTTCATTGGGCGGAGTTGTCGGAGAAAGACCGGCAGGACGCGCTCGCCGCGTACGCGCCGCTGCTGCACGATCACTACATCTTCGTTCGCATGGCCGCGCCGCTCTTCGAGCTCACGGGCGATCTGTCCATGCTCGAGCGCGCGCAACCGCACACGGAGTATTCGATGGGTATGCTCATCGATCTGGCGTTGCGAAACGGCCGCTTCGACGACTACCGGCGCCTCCGCGATGAAATGCAGCGGATGCGGGCCGCCGATTTCAACGAGCGTCTGCACACGGCATCGCCCGCCGATCTGATCGCGCACTTTCCCGATGCGCCGTACTACTTCGATTCCGAGCCGTTGATCGCCGCGCTGCTGGAAGAACTACATCGGCGTCCGCTCGATGAAACGCCGAACCGTCCGGCGGTGATCGACGGCGTCGTCGACTACGCGCTCCGGCACGGCCTGGAACCGCTCGACGGTCTGGAGATCGTCACGCACAAGGCGGGTGCTGCATCCGACGCGACGCGAATCCAGCTGGCGCGCAAGCTCGGCCTCGTCAATGTCGCGAGGCAGATCGAGCTCGGCGCCTTTGATCCGCGGCGTCCGCAGGTCGCCGACTCCGACTGGCATGGACTGTGTGGCACGGAACTCTGCAATCGCGCATGGCGAACCATCGAAGCCAGCCATGCGGTCTCGCTCACGATTCAGACGCTGGAGACCGACGACGTCGCGGCGTATGCGGAAATCTATGTCGATGATGCGCTGCGTGGCGAAGGCGAAGTCGGCGCGCGGCGCGATTTCGTCGTTCCCGTCGGAACTCCCGGCATGCACCGCATCGAGGTCGTGCTGGCGAATCCTCGTACGCGCAACAGCACGGCCCGGCGGCTGCACATCGCCGGCATCACAACTCTCTAGCCACGACCGCGGCCCCGGCAATCGCGGCAAGCGTGATCGGATTCGCGGGGATGAAGAAGTTGAAGTCGACCAGCGCATGCATCATGGCGATGGCGATGCTGGTGAGCGCGGCAAGTTTGAATGCGCGGCGCCGCCAGCTCATCGGCTCGCCTTCCGGCCCGACCGCATTCCGCATCAGTGCGCCAAACCCGCCGAGAAGCGGAACGAGCGAGACGACGAAGCCGAGCGCTCCCGTCGTCGCCAGGATTTCGGAGTAATCGTTGTGGGCGTGATTCGGCACGATCTCGCCGGTGGTCACTGCGGTTGCCAGGGCGACGTCCGGATACGTTCCTGCACCGCTGCCGAAGAGCGGAAACATCGCCCAGATGCGGATGGCGGCGATGACGGAATCGCGGCGCGCCGTCACTTGCGAGGTCTGGCTGGTTTCGAATCGGGTCACGGTACCCGGACGGCCAAGCACCAGGATCGCGGCAAGGACGGCCGCGGAAACGGCGGCAGCAATCAGTACGAAACGTAATGCGGCGTTCTTTCGATCGCTGACCAGCGCACCGACCAGCGCGAATCCTCCGATGAGGGCCAGGACCGCGCCTCTCGATTCGGACACGAGCACGGCCGTGATGCAGCCGAGCGCGGCGAGAAGTCCGAACGCGAAGGGAAAGAAGCGCCGCTCGACGAGCTTCACGAAGCGCCGCCCGAACGTGGCGCCGGCCGGTGCGGCAGTGTGCCAGGCATACGCCGAAACGTAGAGCGCCATCGGAAGGACGATGGCGGCGTAGTGCCCGAAGTGATTCGGATTGACGAACGTCCCGGTGGCGCGTCCGAAGATGAGATTGTTCTTCCAACCCCAGATTGCGTAGCGCCCGAGGGCCGCTTCGTGCACGGCGTAGAGCGCCTCGAAAATGCCGACGCAACCGAGAACGGCCGCGAGGATGAGACGCCGCACCGTGTCACGGGTCAGAATCATCGAGGCAAGAAACACCGCGAAGTACGCCAGCACGCGATAGAAGTGAAGCGCGGTGTGCTGCGGGTCGATCGTGATCGGATGATTTGTTCCGGCGTTGACTCCGGCGAGAGCAGCGACGTGTGTGGCACGGGCCCAGATCACTGCGGACTGCGGCGAAATCAGCGCGAGGATCCCAGGCGGCAGCGGGAGGAGTTGCAATGCGATCACGAGAACGAAGAGAACGCCGCCAGTGGTCCAGATGCGGCCCGGCCGCGTCATCACGAACGGCGCTTTGCTGGCGGCGCGGAGCAGCGCCGCACCGCATCCGATCAGAAGTGCAGGAAGAATCAACGCAGCCTGGGACGCATCGCTGGCCGATCCGAAGGGCATCGGGACCCAGACCAGAAACGCCAGAAGCGCAGCAAAGAGGACGAGCTCGACCGCGTTCCGCATCGAGCCATTGTAGAGGCCGTGCTAACATCAGGGCGGTCCTAATCTTACGTTGACGGAATGGGAGGGTACGTGCGGCAAGGAAAGCGGCTTTTTATCGTCGCCCTGGCTCTGTGCGCGTTTGCGGGCAGCGCCTTCGCACAAAATGGTCTCCGCGACCGCGAGCGCGCATTCTCCGCCAGCCAGGAGATCGCCAGCGATCTGCGCAAAGCGCACTTCCATCACGGCCCGTTTTATCTCCTGAGCACGTTCCAGCTCTCCGACATTGGCTACGACTCCAGTTTCTACGTCCCCACGGCAGACAGGCAGTCGGGGTTCCGCTTCGGCATCCAGGGGCCAACCCGCTTTTACTTCGTTCCGTCGAAGAAAACGATCTACTCAATCGACGTTCGGCCCGAGTTGAGTTTCTTCAGCCGCAACGGCCACAACACGGTGTTCGGATACCGCGCCCGCGCCGATGCGCAGTACCTGCTCAATCACCTCTACGTCGACCTGTACGCCGAAAACGCCGACCAACTGCGAGCTGATGTCGCGGAGATCGCCAGGCTGCTCTCGGAGCGGGCCACGAACTACGGCCTTACGGGAGAACTGAAGTACTCGAGCCGGACCAGCCTGACGTTCAACGCGGCCGCACTGAAGACTTCGTACCCGCTCGACAAGATTCAACCGAACCTGCCGGTGGAACTGCTGGACCGTACCGGACACAACTACCGCATTGCCGCGAACCACAAAACGTTTCCGCTCACCTCGCTGTTCGTCACCGGCGAGTTCAGCGATTACACGTTCAAGAACGCGAGCAACAAAGACAGTCACCGATCATTCATCGGGGCCGGCTTCGTTCACGACAGCGGCCGCACCGTCACGCGCCTGGAAGCGGGCTCCGGCAAACTGACCTTCGTGCAGCCTGGGCAGCACGAATTTCAGGGCGCGCTCGGCAACATCACATCCAGCAAGAAGTTCGGGACTTCGACGAGCGGCAGCATCAACGCGTCGCGCGACCTCGACTTCTCGCTCTTTACCGACAACAACTACTTCATCGCCGACCGGCTGAGCGCCAGGTGGGCGTATGACGCGACACGCCGTCTTACGCTGAACGCGCAATACGCCCTCGGCCGCGACCTCTACGATGTCCCGGTCAACGGCCCGCACGGTTTCCTCAAACGCCGCGACGTTTTCACCTTCCCATCCATCGGTTTCACGTACGCCTTTGCGCGCCTGTTGGGCGGCCTCGACATCGGGTACGTGAATCGAACTTCGAACTTTGACCTCAACGAGGACAAAGGAATACGCGTGCTGTTCCGCCTGTCGTTTACGCCGTAATTTTCGATCACAATAACTATCCCGACCCCAAAACAGAGGGCGACCGTTTGATGAAAGATTCACATCACGCGGACGGCGAGATGACAACCCTCGCATACGATGCGCGCCGGTCCAATGGCGAACGAGGGTTGTATTGCTCGCCGCTGCTCCTTAAATATGGGGTAGCGGCGCCTGGCATTTGGAAGGATCCAAAATGAAACGTATCTCCTACCTCACACTCACCGCCGCGATGCTCACGGTTGCCGCGCTGGCGCAGCCGGCTCTTGCGCAAATGCCGGTGCAGCCGGGAATGCTCGGTGCTGAAACTGCCCCCAGCGCGAGCGATGCTCCGATCGGTCCGCGCGACTACATCGAAGTGAAGGTGTTTCAGGATCCCACCCTCAACACCAAGATCACCGTCAGCGACGATGGCCGCATCACCATGCCGTTGCTCGGCAAAGTCGAGGTCTCGGGCCTCACGCCTGCTGACCTGGAAACCCGCATCAAAACGATGCTCGAGGCGAAGTACATCAAACAGGCGGACGTCACTGTCACGGTGCTGGAGGCGGGCAGCAAACCGATCTCCGTGATCGGCGCCGTGACGCGGCCCGGCCGGATCGGCATCACCGGCGGCATTTCGCTGATTCAGGCCATCACCCAGGCCGGCGGTCTCGCCAGCGGATACGGCCGCACGCTCTACGTCCTGCGTACGGCGGCAAACGGCCTCACCGAACAGATCGCGGTAGACATCGACGACCTGATGGTGAATGGCAATCCCGATCTCAACCTCCCCCTTCGCCCGAATGACGTCATCAACGTTCCCATCGACAGCCAGATCAACATCTACGTCCTCGGCGAAGTGATGCATCCGGGCAGCGTGCAATTCCGGCGCTCGCAGACGCCGACGCTGCTGCAGGCTCTGGCCGCAGCGGGGGGACCGACTGACCGCGCCTCGAAGGCCGTCATCCTCAAGCGCGTCGTCAACGGCGCCGAGAAAACGTTCAAGTACGACTTCAAGAAGATCATCGACGGCCGCCAGAACGACGTCGTCCTGCTCGACGGCGACCGCATCGTTTTCAGGGAAAGCTTTTTCTGATCGTAAAGGGCACTGATGCTCGGATCGGTGCCCTGGAAGCCGTTGCAACGGTTACCGGTTACCATCACCCATGGACCTGAACACCCAGGAAGTCCATCTCTCCCACTACTGGAACATCATCTACAAGCGATGGAAAGTCGCGCTGTCCATCGTTGTGGTTGTCATGCTTGGGACGTATCTGGCCAGCGAGTTCGCCAAGCCGCTCTACCGGTCCGTCATCGAGATTCAGATCGAGCGTGAGAATCCGAATCAGCTCACCGTCGATGATCTCTTCGGTATCGCTGCCTCGGACCAGGAGTTCCTGCAGACGCAATACGTGCTCCTGAAGAGCCGCGGTCTCGGCGAGAAAGTCATCGACGACCAGAAGCTGCTCAGCGATCCGGAGTTTTATCCCCCCGGCATCAACGGCAAGACCCCGGCGCAGATCGCGCAGATCCGTTCGCAGATGGCCGGCGCCGTCGTCGGTCCGCTCGATGTCACTCCCGTTCGCAGCACATCGCTCGTGGATGTCGGCTACGTGTCAACGTCGCCGCGTTTGGCTCAGAAAATCGCGGAAGGTGTCGGCGACTCATATATCCGTCTCAACAACGAAAAAAAGTTCGAGTCAGTCAAGCAGGCCGGCGATTTTCTGGATCGGCAGATCAAACAGATCCGGGACGATATTGACGACACGCGGCAGAAACTGCAGCACTACGGCGAAACGAAAGGCATCATCTCGACCGCCGACGCCAGCAGCATTCCCTTCCAGCGGTTGATGAAGGTAAACACCGATCTGCAGAACGCCACGAACCTCCGCCTCGAAAAACAGAACGCCTACGACGCGTTGTTGCGCACCAATCCCGAGTCGGTCACCAGCGGCGATCCTCTGGTCACCCAGCTCACCGAAGAAGAGTCGCGCAAAACGCGCGAATACCAGCAGAAACTGACGACCTTATTGCCGGGCCATCCGGACATGGTGACGCTGAGGAACTCCATCGAAAAGACGCATCAGTCGCGCGCTTCCGCAATCGCCGCCGCGTTCCAGCGTGCGAAGGACGCCTCACTCCGCGACCTGGAAGCGGCCCGGCAGAGTGAACGCCAGATGTACTCCGCCGTCGATACGCAGAAACAGGAGACGTTGAACATCAACGCCAGCGCGGCTGGCTTTACGGATCTCACCAACACGCTGACGTCGAAACAGGCCCTTCTCGATCAACTCGAAAAGCGTCAAAACGAAACTGAGGTCACGGCCCGCCTGCGCGGATCGGCGTCATCGAACAACATCCACATCGTCGACCATGCGCAGCTTCCGACGAGCCGGTTCAACGTAACGATGAAGAAGAACCTGCAGAGCGCTTTCCCGCTGGGCGTCGTGCTCGGTCTCGCGGCGATCTTCTTCCTCGAGTACATGGACCG
>JAFAOU010000240.1 GCA_019247495.1 Acidobacteriota bacterium | reverse complement strand
TGAAAATTATTTTCTGAAATTATTTTGTGGAATTTTTTTTAAAAAATTTTTTAAAAATTTTTAAAATTTTTTGAAAAAATATTTTTTGCAATTTTTTAAAATTTTTTGAAATTTTTTAAAATTTTTGAAAATTTTGCAAAAAAAAATCTCCAACGGGAAATTTCCGTGGGATGATTTTCATAAAGTAATCGAAACATTTTTTTACAACATTTTAGTTTTTGCGCCGACGGGAACGTAAGTTTTTTATTTCTTAATGTCTTATTCTTTTTATATTTTTACTACTTTAAGAAATTTTTTCATTTTCAAACATTACAGCATCTCTAATCAAAAAGAAAAAATGTCGACTTGTCATCTTGTCTTGTAAAGTTGATACAGTTTTTTGTCGAGATGCTGTAGTTTGAAAGTTTGTGGAGATGATTATTTCACAACTTTGGATTCGAGAATCTCGATTTGGTTTACATCTCTTTGTCAGAAGTTGTCTCTCATACTCGAAAAGTGAAAAACATGTTTCAAAAAAAAATCTTTCACCATAGATACTCACTTGCTACATCAGTTACTCTTGACTCCGGATCGGCGGAAGTAATCATCTTCCGACTTCTGTCATTCGGAGTTCGACAGAAGTCGACATCTCCTTAGAGATGATCCTACTTTCACATCCTGTAACTTTTGGACAACCAGCAGATTCCGGATCTCGACCTCCCGATCCTGACAACAACATTTCGACCCTCGACAAAAAGTCTGCCAAATCCTCCGGACTCCCCGATTCCCGGATTCGGGGTCCGGAGTCCGGGATTCGGGATCCGGAGATCGGGATCGGGGTTTTCGGGGTCCGGATCCCGGAAACCTTGGTTTCCGGGGTCCGGACCCCGAAAACCCCGAATCGGGGTCCGGATCCCGGAAATCCGGTTTCGGGGTCCGGAGGACCCCGAAAACCCGGTTTTCCGGGGATACCCGGAAAACCCGAAAAATCGGTGATTTTTCGATCCGGCGGCCGAAGGCCGGTTTGGGCTTTCCACGGGAGGGATGCGGACCGGGTTATGGCCACACGGGAGATTTCTAATGGCGCGAAAGTTTCTGACGTCAAAAAAAATGCAGAAAACCCCTAGCATTTCTCGTGTAGCGTTTAACGATCGTCGCCAACTCTTGCTGGAAGCGGCCGCAATCGCGTTAAGACGAAGGGGGCGCTCAGTCTAGCATAAGTAACTGGCGCAATAACATCGCCTAGAATCGATTGACTAATGCGGTCGTTTTCTTACCTTGAGCCGTTTATATAGAGGCATTTTCCTGGTTTCGGAGGTACTTTTCCCCCATTTCCGGGACCTTTCCACGGGAAATTCCCGGATTTGCAAGGATTTCGAACTTTTTCTCGTTGGAAACCCCATACATAGCCCAGGGAAACGCGAAAAGTGCCTTTTTTTCAGGATTTCGAGGGATTTCGGGGTTTCCTGGGATTTCCCCGGATTTCCGGGATTTCCGGGATTTCCGGGATTCCGGGATTTCGGGATTTCCCCGATTTCCCGAAATCCTGACACTTCCGGGAACTCCGGGATTTCGGACATCGACAAAAAGTTTCTCGAAAATTTCGGGAGTGCAAAAAAAGTTCACACTTTTTTTTCGGGATGTCGCAAAGTCTGGAAATTTTTTTTCGGGATGTCGCGACATGTCGCAAATTTTTTTCCGGAGTGTCGCAACATTTTTTCGGGAGTTGCACAATTTTTTCGGGATGTCGAAAGTTGTGTTTCGGAATTTCCGGAAAATTTCGAAAATTTCGAAAATGTGATTTCCGAAATTTCGGAAAAGTTCGGGAGTTGCAAAATTTTGTCAGAAATGTTGAAAATATTTTTTCGGAAATCTACAATTGTTTGTAGTTGCACAAATTTTTCTGAAAAAAATATCTGAAAATTATTTTCTGAAATTATTTTGTGGAATTTTTTTTAAAAAATTTTTTAAAAATTTTTAAAATTTTTTGAAAAAATATTTTTTGCAATTTTTTAAAATTTTTTGAAATTTTTTAAAATTTTTGAAAATTTTGCAAAAAAAAAT
>JAFAOU010000238.1 GCA_019247495.1 Acidobacteriota bacterium | reverse complement strand
TCGGAGGTCGACTTTTGATAATTGGACCCCCAAAAAAAGTGTCTTAGGGGCTATGCAGCAAAAACGGGCCTTTTTTTCAAAATCGTGCGAGGGTTGATAGGAAAAATGGGTGGGGGGGGCTACGGGAGCTAATGACCCCGCTCCAACGGGAAAGCGACTTGGTTTTTTTCCTAAATCAAAAGTGCATAAAAAAAAGGGTCACTTTTTTTTCGCGAAAAAAAGTGGACTTAACGTGCCGTCGCCGCTTTTTGTAGACGATCGAAAAAAGTGACTTTCGGTTTTTTTCACTTTTTTCGAAATTTTCGAAAAAAAGCGGTAAAACACGTTAAAAAATTTCTGCCGCTGCCGACGGACTTTTTTTGTCTGCTGGTACATCCCTTTATCGAGCACCCCTTTTTTTGTGGTTTGGGGTCAAAAAAACGGTCTGCAGAAGCCCCTAGAGACTTTTTTTTTGCTTTTTTTTTGATTTTTTTGACCCTCCCGACTCCCAACGGAAAACCAACGGAAAACCCGGAAAACCGGGGTTTCGGGGGTGTTTTGGGGGTTCGGCCGCCTTCGGGACCCGTGGGCTTTCCACGGGAGGGATGCGGACCGGGTTATCACCACACGGTAGATTTCTAATGGGTCGACTTTTTTTACCCCTAAAAACGCCTGCATAGCCCCCAAGAGACCTTTTTTCTGGGATTAACGAGCATCATAAATACCTTTCTGGAGCGGCGGCAAACCCGTTAAGACGAAGGGGGCGCTCAGTCTAGCATAACCAAATCGACCTTTAAATTCGCCTAGAATTTTCAAAATTCTGCAGAAGTTTTCACACCTTGAGCCGTTTATATAGAGGCAAATGGGGTCCAAACGGGCCTAAACCGGGAAATGGGGGAAAATAGGAGTTTTCCGCCAAACCCCCGGAAATGGCACTTTTCGGTCTGCAAAGGCTCTGCAGAGCACTTTTCGGAGTTTCAGGGATTTCCGATGCTTTGCAGAGCCTTTGCAGAGCTTTGCAGAGCCTTTGCGGACATGTTTGCGGGATGTGCGCAACATTTGCGAACATGTGCGCAAACTTTGTCAGAATGTTGCAAATGTGTGTCGACATGTTGCACAAGTGTGTCGAGATGTGTCGGGATGTGTCGGGATGTTGCAAATGTTTGTCAGGAGTGTTGCAGAAGTTGTGAGATGTTGTGTGACATGTTTGCAAAGTGTCGACATTGCTGCACAATGTCGTGACAAAAAGTTGTGACATGTTGCACAAATTATTTCTGAATGTACAATTCTGAACAAATGTTGCAAATGTTGACAAAAGTTGCAGAAATTGTGCTCCCGTTGGCTTTCCCGTCGGCGGTGTCCGAAACTGCAGACTTTGTGGCGGTTTGGTGTTCGGGATTGTCAGACAACTACTGATACACCAAATGTATGGCAATGTTAGAGATTCATGTCGGACAGACTAATCCGGGGATTCCGGGGAGTTCGGGGATTGGAGTCTCGAAACTGGCTCTCGTGCACGGGCCGTGGGTACGGACGGGCGGTTCGTGAGCGGGTATCCTAATCCAGGGATTACGAACCTTACCTCGCTTCGGTCGGGCAGTTGCTTTGTTGTGTTGCTGTTGCTTTTGTTTCACTGTTGCGTCAACTAACAATCAAAACTAAAACAAAAAGCAACAAACTTATGTATCTCGACCTGTCGCCATCCTGTGCAAGCATTTCGAGATTTTTTGGCGGTGATGAGTCGAGATGACTTGTCGTCAGATGTTATGATCTGTGATAGTGTTAAGTCGTCGGGATGTGTCGGAATGGAATGCATCTCTTTGTCAGGAGTAGTCAGACATGTTCGATGTTGTTGACACTGTCATGACGAATGGGCAACAGACTTTGTGTATGCATACACAATTTGTGCAACATTTGTGCAACTTTTGTGCAACTTCGTGAAAAGTTTGTGAAAATTTTGAAAAAAATAAAAAAAAGTGAAAAAAAGTGCTCTGCAGAGCTCTGCAGAGGCTTTGCAGAGCACTTTTTTCACTTTTTTTTCGAAAGTTTTCGAAAATTTTGAAAATTTCTGAAAAAAAATGAAAAAAGTGTTCTGCAGAGCCATTTTCTGGAAAATGGGGGTTTTGCGGATTTTCCTAAAAAATGGTAAAACTTTGACAAATTTTTCCGCAATAACGCCCGTACATTGCGAAAAAATGGGCTGACGTAGGAAGCCCGCAATGTCGCCGGCTCGATTTTTCGAAAAGTTGACATTTTTTCAGTTTGGCAAAGGCCGAAAATCTGGTCAAGCCTGTTTGGGGGGGGGTTCGGAGGTCGACTTTTGATAATTGGACCCCCAAAAAAAGTGTCTTAGGGGCTATGCAGCAAAAACGGGCCTTTTTTTCAAAATCGTGCGAGGGTTGATAGGAAAAATGGGTGGGGGGGGCTACGGGAGCTAATGACCCCGCTCCAAC
>JAFAOU010000054.1 GCA_019247495.1 Acidobacteriota bacterium | reverse complement strand
CTGCCGGCGGTTCGTTCCCGCGCTTCGATCTCGAACGCCGCCCGCTGAATGGCGAACGCCGCGAAGTTTTTCCCTCGCCCGTCCAGCTTCCGCGCGTCTACCGGCTCTATCACTTCCCGAAGATGGGACATCCCGACTGGATCGCCGCCGATCTGCTCAGCACCGTCCTCAGCGGCGACAAAGCGAGCCGGCTGGAGAAGGCGCTCGTGCTCGAGCAACAGATCGCCACGGACGTTGCCGCATACGTGCTGCCCACCGAGGCCACCGGCATTTTCATGATGCAGGCGACGGCGAATGAAGGCGTTGCCGTTGACGACATCGAACGCGCCATCGACGCCGAGATCGCACGCGTCGCGAGCGACGGCGTCACCGCGGACGAGCTGACGCGCGCCAAGAATCGCGCCGAGGTCGAGTACGCGCATCAGATCGAAAACTACGACTCGCGCGCAGACCTGATCGGAATGATGTCGACATACTTCAACGATCCGGGCTTGGTCCACACGTGGCTCGATCCCTACCGCGCCGCGACGGGCGAGGATTTGCAACGCGTGGCGCGGCAGTACCTCGTCGCGGACAATCGCGTGACCAGCACGTTCGTCCCGGAGGCCGTATGACCATCGACAGAACAATCGCTCCGCAGCCGGGACCGCCGCGGCCGTATCACTTCCCGCACGTGGCTCGCCGCACGCTCGACAACGGCCTGCGCCTGCTCGTGGCCGAGAATCACAACGCGCCGCTGGTCTCCGTCCGCACGCTGATCCGCTCCGGCGCCGACTACGACACGCCCGAACTGGCTGGCCTGGCTTCGCTCGCCGCCGAGTTGCTGGACGAAGGAGCCGGCACCCGCGACGCAGTGAAACTCGCCGAGGACCTCGGCCTGCTCGGCGCATCGCTCGGCAGCGGCGCCGATTGGGATGCGTCGTACATCTCCGTCGACACGCTCTCGCGCACGTTCGCCGAGGCCTTCGCGATCTTCGCCGATGTCAATCGCCGCCCAACGCTTCCCGAGTCGTCGCTGGAACGCGTTCGCTCCGAGCGCCTGATGGAGTTGCTCCAGCAACGCGACGAGGCAGGCGCCATCGCCGGCAAACGTTTCTCGAATCTCATCTACGGCAGCGGCACCTACGGCAACACAGTCATCGGCAATCCCGAATCGGTCGAGCGGATTACGATCGATGACGTCCGCCGCTACTACACCGAGCACTACGTCCCCAACAACGGCACGATCGTGATCGCCGGCGACGTCGATGCCGACCGCGCGCTCGACGCCGCCTCGCGCCTCTTCGCCGGCTGGCCCACCGCCGAACTCCCAACGCGCCCGCAGATCACGCCGAAGTCTTTCGACTCCAGCCGCATCTACCTGATCGACCGCCCCACCGCCGTCCAGTCCGAAATCCGCATCGGCCACCTCGGCATCGCCCGTAGCACCGAGGACTACTTCGCCCTCTCCGTGATGAACGCCCTCCTCGGCGGCGTCTTCAACTCGCGCATCAATTTGAATCTGCGCGAAAAACACGGCTACACCTACGGCGCCCGCTCGGTCTTCGCCTTCCGCCGCCAACCCGGCCCGTTCGTGGTGAGCGCCCCGGTCCGCAACGAAGTCACGCGCGAGTCGGTCACCGAGGTCCTGGCCGAGCTCCGCCGAATCCGCACCGGCGACGTCGAAACGATGGAGCTCGAAGACACAAAAAACTACCTGATGGGCTCCTTCCCTTCCACCGTCCAAACCGCCAGCGACATCGCTGGCCGCCTCGTCGACATGGAGCTCTACGACCTACCGACAAACTACTTCGACCGCTACCGCGAAAACATCGGCGCAATCTCCAAACACGACGTCGAGCACGTAGCCGAAAAGTACATCGACCCCGAAAAAGTGATCATCGTGATCGTCGGCAACGCCTCCCAGATTCGCGAGCCGCTAGGCACTCTCGGCATGCCGGTTCACGAATTGGATATTGAGGGGCTGGCGATCGGGTAGCCGCAGCTCGTTGTCGCGGTGACCGCCAGGGACCGTTCCTCTGGTTCTGCGGAGATCCGAACATTGGTTTTGGCAGGACCGACGTAGCGTACTATGGGCGCATGGAGAATTGGGTCAAAATCCGGAATTACAAATGCTTCGGCGCGGAACCGCAAGGCTTCGACGAAATCGCGCAGTTCAACATAATCATCGGCCGTAACAATGCAGGAAAGTCATCGCTTCTAGATCTCGCCGATTTTCTAACGAAACCGTTCCCTTTGCAGGGAAATAGGAGTGGCTCGGCGGAAGTGTTACGCATGGGGCGAGTGGAGGATGCGGATTATAAAAGAACCTTTCCAGCCGATACTACGGGATCAGACATCGGCCGTTTCAGCGACTACGGTCAGCAATTCATCAACAAGGTCGTCAGATGGAGAATCTCGCACACTGGCTATAATGAATTCGTAGATCTCATGGATGCGCCACCGCTCGATCCACGATTTAGATCGCAACTCGTCTCTGCCAAGCGAAACCCTCTCGCGGGAAAGCTGTTCAAGCGACTGTCAGCGGAGCGTGACTTTCAGCCCGAATTCGAAGTGGACGAGCTGAAGCTGTCGTCCTCGGGGGCCGGCGCCACGAATATCATTCAACACTACATTCACGATATCGACCTCCCGAGTGAGCTCATAGAAGTCACGTTACTCGCAGCACTCAATGACGTCTTCGGTCCCGACGCTCAGTTCAGCCGCATCGGGGTCCAGCGAATCCGCGACAAACGTTGGGAGGTCTTCTTAGATGAGGAAGATAAAGGTCGTGTCGTCCTTTCTAACTCTGGTAGCGGCTTAAAGACTATCCTGCTGGTTTTGCTTCTGATTTTCGTCATCCCGCAACTCGAAGGCAAAGCGCTCTCTACCTTTGTGTTTGCTCTAGAAGAGCTTGAGAATAATACGCACCCGGCGCTACAGCGTCGCCTGCTGCTGTTCCTTCACCAGACCGCGTTGCGCGAGCAAGCTCTATTCTTCTTGACGACGCATTCGACCGTGGCAATTGATTTCTTCAGTCGTGACAAGCAGTCAGATTTTACATGTCATCCACGACCGGAAAGAGTCACGTGTTCAACCAGTATACGCATACGAGCAGAATAGAGCTGTACTTGATGATTTAGACATTAGAGCGAGCGACATGCTGCAAGCTAACGGCCTCGTCTGGCTGGAGGGCCCGTCGGACCGCCTCTATTTCCGAAGATGGGTGGAGATTTGGTCCGCTGGCCGGCTCATTGAAGGTATCCACTACCAGTGCCTGTTTTACGGTGGTAGGCTGTTGAAGCATATCTCGTGCGATGAGCCCGTGTGTGACCCAACACGCGTTCAAGTTCTAACGATTAATCGTAACGCGATGATTATGCTTGACAGCGACCTGCGCTCCGAAGAGCGTGTGCTTCCAGAGACAAAGAGTAGGATTGTCGCCGAGTTTGGCCGTTTGGACGGAATCGCTTGGGTTACGGCGGGAAAAGAAATCGAGAATTATCTTCCGGAGCCAGTTCTGTCTCAGGTGGTCGGAGTAACGGTTCCCGCCGTGTCCGCCACCGATACCGTCTGGGAAGTGCTAAATCAGGTGAGACAGGGTTTGGGTGAAAAGTACAAACGAGCCAAGATGGAGTTGGCAGAGGCGGTTGTTCCGCATTTGACGCGTGACCTTCTAGAGAGTCGGCTAGACCTCGCGCAAGCGTTGCCTCGCGTGTGCGACCAGATCGCTCGGTGGAATGGCATGGCTGCGATTTCGCCGGCTGACTTATAGGGTCAACCGACGACAGGGTGACACCGGGAGTTCTAGAACTTGGGAGGGTTGCGGCGGTCTACCTTATACCGCAGCTATAATCCTCTTTCTTGAGGCTCACCGCCTCAATCGCGCCACGAAATACGCCGGTCGCCGCCGATTGTGAGCGAATGCCACAACCTCGATGGTGTCTATCAGGTTCACAAACACGATGTGATACGGGAATGTGCGGATCGGCATCTGCCGAATCGATCGATCGTGTTCAAGATCCGATACCTGTCCTCCGATTTGCGGAAACTGCTTAATTAACTGGAGTGTCTTTCGTGCCTCGGCCGTGAACCGCTCCGCTACACGCGGGCACGTTCGCGATACCAGGCCGTTGCCTCCCGCAGTTCGGACTCCGCGAGCGCAACGATCTTGATCGGCTTCAATGGCTGAGCACTTCTCGTTCGACGCGGTCGAGAACCGTTCGCCAGTCGGTGCTCTCAAGCTCACCGGCACGGGCGGCTGCCACTCGTGCTTCGATCTCTCTGGCCTAGGCAGCCTCCACTCCCTCCTCGGAATCGTGAAGGCTCTCCATAACCTCAGCAGCTAACTTGGCCCGTTCGTCGAGAGGGAGTTCCAGAACTTCAGTCAGCAAATCACTAGCAGCGCGTGTCATGCTCGGAATCGTAGCACCTCGGTTGGTCAGACCGGTCTATCGCAGGCCCCAGCTATAATCCTCTCCCTCTGATGGAGCAGCTCCAACTTCACTACGTTGATCTGGGTGTGCCGCGGGTCATGGACCTCAAGCATGAGCTTTCGGTCGGGCGCACCGAGGGGAATGATCTGATCCTCAACCATCCCTCAGTGTCGCGGAAGCATGCTCGGTTCGAGTTGCGCGGCGACAATTGGTGGATCGTCGATCTGAAGTCGACGAATGGGGTGAAGCTGAACGGGAACCTCGTCACCGAGGCGCAGGTGGGGGCGGGGGACAAGCTGTCGGTGGGGTCGGTGCTGCTCGATGCGCGGGCGATGCCGTCGGTCGACTTTAATGCCGACTCGATGTTCGACAACCCCTCGGGGACCGTCATCCGGCGCATCTCCGATTTCAATTCCGAATTCGGGCTGGACATCAACGAGGCACTCGAGAGCAAGGGGCCGATCACGCGGCCGCCGTCGCAGCCGGGACTGCGCGAGCCGGCCGTGTCGCGCGAGAAAATTTTCCAGGTTCTCGTGCAGGTGGCGAAGGCGCTGCTGGCATCGGAAGAGTTGCAGGTCGTGCTGACGACTGTCATGGACATCATCTTCCGCTACCTGCCGGTCGAGCGCGGATTGATCATCCTGTTCGACGAAGAAGGCAATCCCGTTCCGAAGCTGACCAAGTTCATCGACGGAGCGGAGCAGCAAGACATCCCCATCTCGCGCACGATTTTGAAGATGGTGGCGCAGCAGCAGGTGGCGCTGATGACGTCGAACGCGCTCGAAGATGCGCGGCTTCTCGGCGGGAAGTCGATTGCGATTCACGGAATCCGTTCGGCCATGTGCGTCCCGCTGTGGAACCGGCAGCGCGTCATCGGCGCGGTGCAAGTCGATTCGCCGATCCACATCGGCAGCTTCACGGAAGAGGATCTCGATCTCCTCACGGCGCTGGCGAACTTCGCGGCCGTGGCCATCGAGCGCGCGCAGCTGGCGGAGAAGATCGAGGAAGAAAAGAAGATCCGCTCGCGCATGGAGCGCTACCACTCGCCGGCGGTCGTCGACGAGATCGTCAAGGGCCTGATCTCGACGGAATCGGAAGTGCGCAGCACCGATCTCTCGATCCTGTTCGCCGACATCAGCGGGTTCACGCCGATGTCGGAGTCGAAAAAGCCGGAGGAAGTGGCGGAGTTCCTGTCGCACTTTTTCTCGTGCGCGGTGGAGTCGATCTTCGCGTACGGTGGCACGCTCGACAAATTCATCGGCGACGCCGTGATGGCGTTCTTCGGAGCGCCGATGCCGCAGGACGATCACGCCGACCGCGCTGTGCTGACCGGACTGATGTTGCAGCGGATGGTCAATCAGTGGAACGTCGAGCGCGCGAAAACGAACCTGCCGCCGGTGAAGGTGCGTGTCGGCATCAACAGCGGCCTCGCGGTGGTCGGCAACGTCGGCACGGAGAAGCGCGTCGACTACACGGTGCTCGGATCGTCGGTCAACATCGCCTCGCGCCTCGAAAGCGGCGTGGCCCAGCCCGGCCAGGTCGTGATCTCGCAGAACACCATGGACCGAATCATGGGCAGCTTCGAAACGGAGTCGCTCGGCGAGTTCGCGCTGAAGGGCCTGCAACAGAAGATGCCGGTGTTCGCCGTGACGGGGACAGTCGGTGTCGGCGCCACTCCCGCGCCAGCGTTGCAGTCGACGTCGACGACGCGCTGAACCGTTTATCCGCAGATCGCGCAGATGCCCGCAGATAAGATAGCAGCCTGATGCCCTTTCTCGAGGCCTGGTCGCTTTCGAAAACATATCGCAACGCTGAGATTCCGGTGCCGGTGCTCAACGACCTCGAGCTCGCGGTCGAACGCGGCGAGATGCTGGCGGTCGTCGGTCCATCGGGCATCGGCAAGTCGACGCTGCTGCATTTGCTTGGTGGTCTCGATCGGCCGGACACCGGAAGCATTCGGGTTGGTGATGCCGAGGTCTCGTCGATGTCGAATGACGAACTGGCGCGGTTTCGTAATCGCAACGTCGGGTTCGTCTTCCAGTTTCATCATCTGCTGCCGGAGTTCTCGGCGATTGAAAACGTGGCCATGCCGGGATGGATTGGAAGGTTCGACAAAGATGAGGCGCTGAGGAAGGCCTCTTCGCTATTATGCGAGTTGGGACTGGAATCCCGCGCGCGTCACTTTCCGAATCAGCTCTCCGGCGGCGAGCAGCAGCGCGTGGCTATCGCGCGGGCGCTGCTGGCGGATCCGATCCTGTTTCTCGCCGACGAACCGACCGGCAACCTCGATCTCGAAACGAGCGAGCGCGTCTTTGATCTGATGCGGGAATGTCACGCCAAGCGCGGTCTGACGTCGGTGATCGTCACACACAATCGTGATCTGGCTGCTCGCTGTGACCGTGTCTTCGAGATGAGCATTGGCAGCCGGGGTTAAACTACGTCCAACGCCCATGTTTGAAAAATACAACGAGAAAGCACGACGCGCTCTTTTCTTCGCCCGATATGAAGCCTCAAAGCTCGGCTCCCGCGTCATCGAGTCGGAGCACATCCTCCTCGGCGTCCTTCGCGAGGGGGAGGAAATCATCAAGGAGATTTTCTCGCGCTTCAACGTGAAGCCGGAACAGATCCGGCGCGAAGTTGAAGGCGACCGGCTCTTCGTCGACCGCATCTCGTCATCGGCTGAACTGCCACTTTCGGAAGAGTCGAAAAAGATCCTCGCGTACGCAGCGCACGAGGCGGAGTCGATGCTGCATCAATACGTCGGCACCGAACATCTCCTGATTGGAATCCTGCGCGTCGAGTCGTCCACGGCCGCGCGCATCCTCACCGCGAAGGGCCTCAACGTCTACGGCGTGCGCGAGGAGACGATCTCGATTCTCAAAGAGCGCGAGGCCGACAAGCAGAAGAAAGAGCTGCCGTTCCTGGCCGAGTACGCGCGCGATCTGACGGCGATGGCGCACTCCGCGCAGTTCGATCCGCTCATCGGACGCGAGAAGGAAGTCGAGCGCATCATCCAGATCCTCTCGCGCCGCACGAAAAACAATCCGATCCTTCTCGGCGAGCCTGGCGTCGGCAAGACCGCGATCGTCGAAGGGCTGGCGCAGCGGATCGTCGACGGTAACGTCCCGCTCTTCATCGCCAACAAGCGCATTCTCTCGCTTGATCTCTCGCTCATCGTGGCCGGCACCAAGTATCGCGGCCAGTTCGAGGAGCGGCTCAAAGGCATCATCAAAGAGCTGAAGGAAAACACCGACATCATCATCTTCATCGATGAGATCCATTCGCTCATCGGCGCAGGATCGGCGGAAGGATCGCTCGATGCCGCGAACATTCTCAAACCGGCGTTGTCGCGCGGCGAGATCTCCTGCGTCGGTGCCACGACGATCCGCGAATACCGCCGCTATATCGAAAAGGACCGCTCGCTGCTGCGGCGCTTCCAGGCCATCAACGTCGCGCCGCCGAATGAAGTCGAGACGCTGCAGATCCTCGAAGGCGTGAAAGAGCGCTACGAGAACTTCCACAAGGTGAAGTACAGCGACACCGCCATCCGCAGCGCGGTTTACCAATCGAACCGCTACATCACCGACCGCTTCTTCCCTGACAAAGCGATCGACATCATCGACGAGGCCGGCGCGAAGGTGAAGCTTCGACGCGTGGCCGACACGCAGAACCTGCGCCGGCTGGAGTCAGAGATCCGCTCCATCGTCAAGGAGATGAAGAAGGCGATCTCGGACAAAGATTTCGAGAAGGCCGTCTTCCTTCGCGAGCGCGAGATCGAGCTCAAGGAAGAAGTTGAGCGTTTTAAGCAGGAGCGCGAGGCCGTCGGCGAAGAGCTGATGGAGGTGACCAAGAAGGACGTCGAGGAGATCATCAGCTCCTGGACCGACATCCCGGTCACGTCGATCGAAGCCGACGAAGCGGCGAAGCTCATCAACATGGAAGACTCGCTGATGCGGCGCGTGGTCGGCCAGGACAAAGCGATCCGCGCCATCTCGCGCGCGATCCGCCGCTCCCGCCTCGGCGTGGCGTCGCCGAATCGACCGATGGGATCGTTCATCTTCCTCGGCTCGTCCGGCGTCGGTAAGACCGAAGTCGCGCGCCGGCTGGCCGAGTTTCTCTTCGGATCGCAACGCCACCTCATCCGCTTTGACATGTCGGAGTACATGGAGAAGCACGCGGTCTCGAAACTCATCGGCTCACCTCCCGGCTACGTCGGCCACGAAGAAGGTGGACAACTCACCGAGCGCGTTCGCCGCAACCCGTACTCGGTCGTGCTGCTCGACGAAATCGAGAAAGCGCATCCCGACATCGCCAACATCCTGCTGCAGATTCTCGAGGACGGAATCCTCACCGACTCGCTCGGAAACCAAGTCGACTTCCGCAACACGCTGATCATCATGACCAGCAACCTCGGTACGCGCTTCCTGACGACGAAGGGGCACATGGGCTTCCGCGAGAAGTCGAGCGAGGCCGATCAGAAGTCCGCCGAGGCGATGATCCATCAGGAGCTGAAGAAAGAGTTCAGCCCCGAGTTCATCAACCGCATCGACGACATCATCATCTTCAACCCGCTGACGCAGAACGAGCTCCGCGCGATCTGCCGCCTGCTGGTCGACGACGTCAACATCGCGCTCGTCCAGAAGGGCGTCCAGATCGCGATCGACGACTCAGTCATCGACTGGCTGCTCTCGCGCGCCGAGGAAGAGTCGAATTCGGGAGCGCGTCCGTTGCGGCGAGCGATTCAACGCTACATCGAAGACGAGTTGTCGGAGTTCCTCATCCGCCACAAGGATTCGATGCCGGAGTGGATCGACTTCACGATGAACGCGAACGAAGTGCTCCTGATGCCGAGGAGCACCGAGGCGTTGACGCCGTAGGCACTGCGTCGACTGACGGCTCGGCGTTCTTGAGCGCTCTCCTTCGGGAAGTACCCTTGCCGCGCACACGCATCCTGTGGCGTCGCGAGGATGCACGGTTGCCGCGGCATATTGCTGCACATCGTGTGACTGCGCCGGGCACGCGTCGACGTAAGAGCTAGCGCACTCGAAGTACGATGCTGTTGTGACTGCTCTTCGCGTCGAACTTGCTGTTCCCGCGCAACTGCTCGTCCTCATCGGCGGCGGCGAGTTTTCGTTTGGCGCGACGCGCGAGGTCGACGAGTTTTTGCTGCGGAACATGCCGGCGGATCGGCGGACCGTCGCATTCATCCCCGCGGCGTCGGGATCGGCGGAGTACGCGGGGCATTTCGGCAAGTACCTGCAGGGCATCGATCCGACCGTCGAGACGGTGAATGTGCCCATTTACCGCGGACGCGACAGCCGGCGGCAGAAAAATCTGACGCAACTCCTCGCGGCCGGCATGATCTACCTCGGCGGCGGAGTGACAAACAATCTGCTCGCCGTGCTCCGCGAGTCGGCGGCGGACCTGGCGATGCGCGAGGCGGCTGCGAACGGCGCCGTCGTCGCCGCGATCGGCGCGGCCGCGTCGTGCTTCGGAACGGCCGCACGCGACATGCACGGCATTGCGGCGTCGCTTCCGGCGCTTGGTTGGATCGCGAACACGGTCATCGACACAGCCTTCGATCCGGAGAACGATGCGAATCTGCGCCGGCTCATGTCGGTGCCCGACACGCACCTCGGCATCGGCATTCCGGCAGGAACGGCGCTGGCGATCCGCGCCGATGGATCGACCGAAATCGTCGGCGGCGGGAACGTCGCGGCGTTTCGAAAGGCGCAGGCCCGCTAGTTGCACCGACGGGCCTGTTTCGGAGGTCGATCATTACTACGCTCGAAACGCAAAGCGCGGCCGGCCAGGTTCTCACCATCGAAGAATTGACGCGGCTTTTCGGCGTGCTGTCGCACGATCTGAAGTCGCCCATTTTCTCCATCGACGGTTTCAGCGATCTTCTCCTCGGCGACTACACCGACAAGCTCGATGAGGAGGGGCAGGACTTCCTTCGCCGCATCCGATCGAGCGCGCAACAGATGAAGAAGGTGCTCGATGAGATGTCGCACCTCGTCAAGCTGCTGGCGCGCCCCAACATGCCGCGTCCCACGCCGCTGCGCGAGATCGTCGAAGAGGTCATCCTCAAGTGCAATTACCAGATCGAGGAAGGCGGTGTGAAGATCGACATCCCCGACGATCTGCCCACCGTCAACGTCGATCCCGAAAAGATGCGCGAAGCGATCGGCGCTCTCTTAGCCAACGCGCTGTTTTTCAACGACCGGCCGAAAGGCGAGCGGACCATCGTCATCGATTGCAACGTCGATCCTGACGGCTACCGCCTCTGCGTGCGCGACAACGGCATCGGAATCGATCCGCGCTACACGAATCAGATCTTCGATCTCGGCCTCAAGCTCGACAAAGCGCGCGGCGGCGGTCCGGGCTACGGGCTGTATCTCGCAAAACGGATCGTTGAGAGCCACGGCGGATCGATCAGTGTCGAATCCGTGCCCGATGAGGGCAGCACCGTCTGCCTGACGATTCCGCGATAGCTACTTCGCCGCAGGCGTCAGTGCTGCCGTCTCTTCGATCACCGGCGCCTTCGGACCGTCGATGACGTCCTGCGGCAGCGGCTCCTCACCGGGAAGGCCGATGACGCGGATGCTTACGAATCGGTCCTCCGCGACGTCCACGCCAAGGAAGCGGGCGGCGGCCTGGGAGAGATCGATCGCGAACTTGTTCACGTACGGGCCGCGATCGTTCACGCGCAGGCGCAGCTTGCGCCCGGTCGCGCGCGCGGTCACCTCTACCCACGATCCAAGGGGGAGCGTGAGGTGGGCGGCGGACATCTGCTTGTTGTGATAGCGCTCGCCGTTCGCGGTCAGCGTGCCGTCCAGCGACGTCGAGTAGTAGCTGGCGAGGCCGGACAGACGATGGCGCATCGCGAACGAGGCGTACTTCAGGATGCGGAGCTTGAACGGATTGACCTCGGGTTCCGGGGCCGGAGCGGGCGGCGCCACGACCGGCCCGAAGCGGTACGCCTGCATGGTGGCGTCGTCCAGCTTGAACGTGTCTTCGCACAGGAACGACTGCGCGCGCGCCGGTTCCGCCAGCACGAACGCGCCAACCGCGACTACACCCAACATCAGGTTCTTTGAGAGGTTACTCATACAAACGACGGGTCATCTTACCCGGGAATTCAACGGACGAGCCAATCGAAGCCAATTGCTGAGTTAACTCTAATCGATTCAATTATTTCGATTCCGTCAACGTGGCTTCTAACTTGCAAAATAACTGTTTACGGAGACGGAGGTAGCCCCGATGACCGAGCCGAAAACCAGCAGGCCGTTCCAGGAGAGGTTCCTCGACGGCTTCGACCGATCGCAGTTGCGCCAGGAGGTGCAGAAGGTCAAGCCGCGGAAGCTGAGCGGGTTGCGCCGCAAGTACGCCGGATGGGCGTTGGGCGCGTCGCTCGCCCTCGGCGGAATCGGGATCCCGCTGAAGTTGGGAAACATGCTCCAGTCCGCCGACAACAACGCACGCCACCGTGCGCCGCAGCCCATTGAACAGCCGGTCCAGCCGGACGCAAGTGCCCAGATCACAGGCGACCTCGCCACCGCCAAGCAGATCGCGGATCAGGTCGCCGGCGGAATCACCAGTGGCGTCACGGGAGCGGTGCAGGATGTGGCGAAGACCGTGACCACGGCCCCGGCTCAGGTCGCTCAGGCACCGAGCGCAATCGTCAACGTCGCCGAGCAGGTGAGGCAGCAGTTTTTCAAGAAGGAAGTTCCGTTCGGCGGAATCATCTACGACGAAGCGAAGAAGAATGACCTTCCGCCGGAACTCGTCGCCGCAGTCGTTCATACCGAATCGAAGTTCGTTCCGACAGCGCGCTCCAACCGTGGCGCGATGGGACTGATGCAGCTCGTGCCGAAGACCGGTAAGTGGCTGGGCGCGAGTAACCTCAACGATCCTGCTCAGAACATTCAGGCGGGGGCGAAGTACCTTCGCTACCTCACCGACCGATTCTCGGGCGATCAGCAGAAGGCGATCGCCGCGTACAACGCGGGCGAAGGCAACGTGCGCCGCTTCAACGGCGTTCCGCCGTTCAAGGAGACCCAAAACTACGTTCAGCGGGTCCGAAGCTTCCAGCAGGACCTCGGCGCGCGAGTCGACGGAGCGGGAGACGCTACCGGCGCGACTCAATAGCGCACGTACAATACCGGCCGGATGTCAGGGCCTCGCTTGATCGTCGGAATCATCGTGATGGGGATCGCCGTCCCCGCCACGATCTTCTTTCTCCTCGGCCTGCACACGCCGTCGCAGTTCTTCACGGTCGCCGCGACGACCTTTCTTGCGTGGGGTCTGGCTGACCTCCTGGCCAGCATCCTCGAACGCCCGCGGCTGGAGAATCGCTCGCCGGGGATGGCGATCAAGGAAGATCTGGAACGGCGAAAGGCGGTGGATCAGTAGATTAGTGGATCAGTAGATTAGTAGATTAGAGGTGGAAGCGCTTGTTCGTTTTCGACGATGTCCTAATCGACTAATCCACTGATCGACTAATCCACTAGCACTCACTGCCAGTCGTTCATCCTCTCCAGCAGCTGGTCGATGGTCATCAGCCGTTCGGCACCGTCGGAGACGCGGCGGAAGATGGCGTGATACCAACCCTTCATCCCGATCGGGCTGTAGAGATCGTCGCCGACGCGGAGCTTGCCGCCGGAGACGAGTTTGAGGAAGACCTGCTCGTACGCGGAGCGGGTCAGGCGGCGGTCCGGGAACGGCGTGTTGTAGTTCTTCCGGCGGCGTTCCCCGGCCCGGCGGCGATTCGTGGTTTCGGCCGGCATCAACGACGTCGCGCGGCGATCGAGATACTGCGACGGGCGCTGCGGCAGGAGCTTGCCGGGTGTGTCGTTGCGTCTGCGCGACAACGGAGCGCGGCTCCGTGGCCGGCCGTTCGAGGGCCTGCTGTTCAACCGCGCGGCGGGACGCTGCGCAGGAGGCTGTATGGCCGACTTCGCGTCGGCGACGGTTTCCATCTCCGTAAGATGGATGTCACGCGCTTTGGCGCGATCGACCACGTACTCGTCGATCGACTGCCGCTCCCACGCCTGCCGCTTCGACTGCATCAGACCGAGCTCGGCTTCCCAGTTTTTCAGCTCGTGAATGACCTGCCCCCAGCGGCAGAGGTGCCCGACGTCGTCGTAGGCGGCGGGGCGATCGACCAACTCCAGCAGCGACGGCGCGCGGCCGGAGAGGATGGCGAACAGCAATCGCATGCTGAATGGATCGGAGTACTTGCGGATCGAGTGGCGGAAGTACCACGCCGTGCGCGACGCCATCGTGCGCAGCGACATCGTCTCGCCGAACTGCGTCTTCCAGATCCGCGCATTCACGTCGGCGGTGTATGGGCTGCTCGGGTAGTGAAAATCCTTCGTCAGCCACCCTTTTCGCGTGGTGTGCTTGCCGGGAACGACGCCGTCGACGACCGGGATGGGGAGCTTGCTGAGCACCGAGAGGTCGTAGGTCGGCCAGCTCATCACCTCGCGCACGATGCCGACGATCAGCGTGGCCGCGGCAATCATCAGGCCGGGATCAGGCGTGAAGTCGACCGTCACTTCGATCCTGCCGCCGCGCGGCCGCACGCCCACGCCGGTCGAACGCCGGTTCGATGCGACCAGCATCACCGGAACCGGCAGGATGTACGCCAGCAGCAGCGCCAGCGCCTTCTCGTTCCGTTTCGGGCTCTGCTCCCGTTTCGGTATCTCGTACGAGATGTTGTAGTGCGTGCTGTACGCCTTCAGCCGGACCGTGTGGCCGTTCGCCTTCTCCCACTTCGTCAACTGGTCGCGGACGAATCCGATCTGCTCCCACAGGTTGCGCACCATCCGCGCCGTGGAGTGCGGAGCGATCTCGATGACCGGCGTCACCACCTCTATGACCCCGCGGTCGAAATACACAGCCCCTCCGGTCGGCAGTTGCAGCGACGACTTCTCGCGCGGTAGAAGGGGCCGGTCGATGAACGCGCCCGGATGGCCCCAATACTCGCGCGGATCGACCTCGATCTCGTCGATCCAGACGTTGAATTCCGACTCCATCCCGATGGCCGGCATCTCCAACCGGGTCTTCTGCAGGAGCTTGTCGGCGACGCTCTCAGTTTTCGAATTTGGCGTTCGGGGCATGCGAACGGGTTCCAGCTTTGATTGTGGATTTGTCTGCGCTACTGCTGAGGTGAGTAAGCAAACGGTGGGCCGGAAAAACAGGGGTGAGGCAGGGACGAGGGACGAGGGACGAGGGAGCGAAGCGGCAATGGAGCGCTGGCGTCCTCGCCGGCTGGACCGGCGGCGTCCCGCCGCCGAACCGCCAAACCCTCTACCTACAACTGCTGCGCGAGCCCTCGCATTCGGCAGCGAGGACGCAGCCGGGCCAGCCGGCGAGGACGCCAGCGTTCCGGCTATGGATAGGTGAAGCTCACGGCCGCCCGCGTCACCCCCGGCGGGAGGGTCATCGCCAGATTCGGGCTGAACGCGTAAAACGGCCGCAGGTCGATCTCATTGTTGAGGATCGTTCCGCCGGCGATGCCGCAGCGGTCGCCGGTCGTGAGGAGGCGTTCCACCGGCTTGCGGACGCGCATGTCGGGATAGAGCGTGGCGATCTCCTGCCGTTGCATCCCGTACGCTTTCTCCTGGTAGGTCTTCGTCATCGACGCAACCGCCAGCTCTTCTTTCGTCAGGCGCGTGTGCGCGTCATACGCGTACGTCACATTCGCTTCCCACTCGGCATGCGGCGAACCCTGCACGGTCGGGCCGGTGTAGTTGCCGCGGATTTTCAGGGCCGACAGTTGATCGTTCGCGTAGGACGGCACCGCGGTCATAGTGATGACGTCGTTGCAGCCGGCTGCGTTCTGGTAGATGACCTGCTGCCCGGCGATGCGGTTCTGCGCGTCGAACAGGTAGTGCGACGTGTACTTCTGGCCGTCGATAACCTGATCTTCGCGATCCAGCAGCCAGATGTCGCCCGCGCGATGCGCCGCAAACAACAGCACGTCGCCACCGCTTGGCGAGACGATCTTCTCCAGGTAGTCCGCCCCCTGCACGTAGCGGATTTCATTGCCCTGCCGGTCGTGCCATCCCTGAATCACGTCGCCGCTGTACGTCCAGCCTTCCGCCTTCCGCGCCTCCTGCACCTGACGCTGGCGCGCGGGCGTGTAGCGGAGCGCGTCGAGCATCGTGCCGGTGAACAGACACGGCAGCGAATCGTTCTTCGCGAAGCGGTTATCGGCGTAGTACGTAGCGCGAGTCGCCGTCGCACCGTCGCCGCACGGGCGCGAGTTCCACGGCGCCTGCGACGTCAGATACGGACCGTGCCAGCAGTGCGGACACCAGAGCGCGCCGATCGGAAGCCGCCAGCCGCAGAACGGGCAGACGATCTTCGTCTTCATGTCCGACATCTCGCTGTCGATGCCGAGGATGCGCTGGTCGGCGGAGGACTTGGCGGTGGCGTCCGGCTCCAGTTCTTCGTAGCGGTGGAAGCGTTCCGACGCTTTCGCGAGATCGCCGAGGTGTTCGTAGACGACGGCCTGGTTGAAGACGGCGGCTGGATCGGTGGGACGTTGCTGCTCGGCGTCCTGGAACAGTTTCAGCGCCGCGGGGAGGTCGCCCTTGCTGAACAGAAAACGGCCGCGGGTGAAGAGGCCGGTGTACTCCTCGTCCGCCTGCCGCTTTTTCTGCAGCTCGCGCTCGAATTCGAGATCGAGCTGCAGTTTCATCACGAGCGCTTTTTCCGCGCCATTCGGAAACAGCTGGTTGTATCGATCGACCTTCGCCTGCGCCTCGGAAAACCGCCCCGCGCGCGCGAGCAGGACGCCCATGTTGTACAGCACGCCCGGCACGTCCGGCTGCAGCGCGTCGGCCTTCGCGTAGTTCGTGTACGCGGCGGCGTAGTCCTTCCGGTCGGCAAACTTCTTCCCGAAATAGACCGCTTTGACGAACTCCTCGCTCGGCGGCATCGCCGCCGTTGCGGCAGGTTGCGGGGCGGGAGCCGGCGCCGGTGCTTGCTGCGCCAGGGCCGCGGCGAAAAGGAGAGCGATCATTTCAGGAGTCCCTCGATCACGGTGCTCAGCCACATCTGCTGCTGTTCGGTGGGCGACGACGTCGCCAGCAGCGCGTAAAGCGCGTGGCGTTTCTGCTCATCGGACGCGCTTGCGTCGCGCAGCACGCGTTCGGGTTCGGTGACGCCGGGGTCGAAGATCACGTCCGCCGCATTCCGGGGCGCCCAGTGCGGACCAATATCGCTGCCGAAGAGTTTCGTCGCCACGGCAAGCCGGTCGCTCTCCTTCTTCGCGCCGTTCGCCGCGGCCACGAGCCGGCTCTTCGCGCCCGAGCCGACGATGATCGAGCGCAGGTTCGAGAGAAGCTGGATTCGCTGCGTACACGCTTCGAGCACCTGCGCTTTGATCGCTTCGTCTCCGATCTTATTGCTGACTTGCAGCACGTTCTGGATCTGCTGCGACTCGTAGCTGACAAACCGATCGGCAACGTCCTCGGGCACAGGCAGATCGGGATCGTCGGCGATGATCGGCGCCGGTTCGGCCGCAACCTGGACTGCCGGCTGAGGCGGGGGCGCCGGAGCCGTCTGCTGCGGGGATTCCGGAGGAGCAACGGTTGCAACCTGCGGCGGCGGAACGCCGCCGAGCATGGCGGGCGACATCTGTGGCGACAATGCCGCCGTCTCCGCAACCGGCGTGATCCCCGGCAACGGGATATCGGCCAGCGGCAGGTCGAGCGACGTCGCGGAGGACGGCGTCGCATCGACCGCCTTCGTGATCTGCAAATCGTCCGGCGAATTCGAAGCGGCCAACGCGACCGGCGCCGGCATCGGCACCATCTTCGGTCCACCGATCAGCGGCGTCGCGCTGAGCGGCGGCGCGATATTGCGCATCACTTCCGAATCGGGCAACGCCTTCGCGTCGATCAGCCGTTCGCGTACGCGCTGCCGAACTTCCTCCGCATCGCGCAGCTGCTGCGTCCTCGCCTCCTCGGACAAAAAATTCGGGCTGGCCTTTTCCACCGTCATGTCGCAATGACACGGTCCGAACTTGTCGGCCTGCCACCAGTCGCGCCGCTGCGCACGCATGAACTCGACGATGCTCATGTTGCGCTTGAACTGCGCATCGCGCGCGCGTTCGCACGCCGCCACCGACGCGAACTGATTGACGCCGTACAGCTCGAGAAAATCGCGCGGCTCCGGCCGGAACAGCTGGACATGGAAATGGAACAGCTCGCACGGTTTCCCGGCAGCCGAGGCGACAGGAGGGCATAGGAGCGGCTGCGCGAGAGCGGGGCGGACGACAAAGAGTGAAGAGTGAAGGGCGAAGAGTAAAAGAAAGTCAAAAAACCGCCTCTTTTTACTCTTCACTCTTCACCCTTCACTCTTTTATTTTGCCGATTATACGTTCAACGTTCCCTCACAAACGTCGTAACGCATCCAGCTACACAAGGAGACTCAAATGAAGAAACGCACTCGCATTTTCGCAGCCGCGGCGCTCGTCATCGTGCTCGCCGCGGTGCCGTTCGCGATGGCGCAGCACATGCGCGGACATGGACACGGCCGCGGCGGCATGATGTTCGGTCTGGAGCGCGCCAAATCCGCACTCGGGCTTTCCGATCAGCAGTCCGCCGACATCAAGCAGATCTTCACCGACCTTCGCACGCAGAACGAGCCGCTCCGCACATCGATGCGCGGCGGTCGTCAGGCGATCGCGCAGGTTCTGCTCGCCAATCCGAATGACACCGCCGGCGCTCAGGCGCTTCTCGACAAACAGCTCGACGCCGAGCGCCAGATGAAGCACAACGCGCTCCTCGCCGCGTCGAAGGCACTCAACGTGCTCACTCCCGATCAGCGCGCGAAGGCCTCGGCATTCCTGCAGCAGCGGATGGCGAAGCACGACCACAAGTAGGAAGATGATGAGCACCTTGCCGATGTTCGAGGGAGCCGGCGCCGGCCCCCTCGGCTTCGATCGGCTGGTTTTCGGTGTGGAGAAGGCGCGGACGAGAAGCGCAGCAAACGAAGACCCGATCGAGGCGCGAGCAATCGCCGCCGTCAAAACCGGCGACGCCGCCGCATACGACTACCTCGTCTCGAAGTACATGAAACGCGTCGTCTCGATCGCGTGGGGCGTCGTCCGCAACGCTGCCGACGCCGAGGATCTGGCGCAGGAGGCGTTCGTCAAGGCGTTCGAAAGTATCGGCCGCTTCAAGACCGGCGAACCGTTCGGGCCGTGGATCTACCGCATCGTCACGAACCTCGGCCTCGACGTGATGAAGCACCGGAAGCGCTTCCGGCACGAAGAGATCACCGACTCCGCGCCGGCCGCGCGCGGCGACCGCGCCGACCTGCCGGCGATTTCCAATGAACTGGCGGAACGGATCGATCGCGGCATCGAGTCGCTTCCGGAAATGCAGCGGATCGTGGCCCGTCTCTACCTCGTCGAGGAGTTCGGGCACGCCGAGATTGCAAAGATGACCGGCCTCAGCGAAGGGACAGTGCGCTCGCATCTGTCGCTCGCCCGAGGCAAACTGAAAGAAAAACTGGCGGACCTGCACGGAGGCAGCAATGACTGACAACGACAACTTCCTCGATCGACTGCGCGCCGACGCGAGGCAACTTCGCTTCGAGCCTGACGAGATGATGTCCACCCGCATCGCCGCGCGCGTCCGCGAACGCATCGCCGCCGACTCGCAAACCGGCATCGCGCAGATGCTCGCGCGCTGGTTCCGCCCGGTCATGGTGTCGCTGGCGACGCTCGCGCTCGTAGCAACCCTCGGCATACAGTGGGCCGAGCAATCACACGATGCGTCCGCCGCATCGCTCGATTCGATGACGAGCACACAGTCGGTCGACATCTCAGTGGGAGGGGATACGTTCAGTGTCGAGTAACACCCGCGCCGCGGCAGTCGCGGTCGTCGTCGTCGCCTTCATCGCCGGCATCCTCGTCGGCGTGGCCGGCGACCACTTCTACCTGCTCCGCAACGGACGCCTCTCCCCCCGCCACTCCTCCTCGCGCTTCGCCGCCGACCGCATGGCCGAGCGCCTTACGAAAGAGCTCGACCTCTCGCCCCAACAGAAAACGCAAGTCCAGCAAATCATCGAACGCCACCGCGCCAAAATCGACGCTACGATGGCGAACGTCCGTCCCCAAGTCCGGCAGGAGCTCGACGCGACCAACGCGGAAATCGAGAAGGTCCTCACGCCCGAGCAGAAGACGAAGTTTGCAAATCTGCGCATGCGCATCGGCGCGAGGCGACGCGATCGCAACTCAACGCATCAGTAAGCTTCGCGATCGCTCCGCTGCGCTCACCCCCGTCGGCGTAGCCGGCGTAAGAACCGTCCCACGGCTTTCAGCCGTGGGATCGAAAACTCAGATTGCGTATTCACGATTTCGCGGCCAGCTCTGGTCGCATGGCCCAGTTGTTCGAAACCAAGCGGCCCTCGATGATGAGGCAGTACGTTCCGCACCAGCTTCGTTGCCAACGCCATCCTTTTCGAGTTCCCGGAGCGTTCTTCTCGATGTAGGTCGTCGCATGTTCAGCCGAGAGGGCGCTTCGACACCTCGGACATCGTGGTGAGGAGTCGGCGCGAAAACGGCCGCCGCACTCGCAGGGCCGGAGCCAACGTTCGGTTTCCTGCTGAATGGGTCCCTGAATCCTCAAAGGAGCTTCCCGCGGTTTCTTGTCGTCATCCCAGCCTCCGACTAGAGCGGTCATGCCGCAAGAATCGCAGTACGCATACGCAGTGTCGCCAAAGCCGTTATGAACGATTTGGTAGGCAAACTTGAACCTGCATGCCTCACATCGACCTACGCTTCGCATTCGTGCCTTCTACAACAATTCCGCGGAGCGATGCGCGACTTTCAACCGTCGAGGCGACGAGGCGCCACGTCGGCCAAGCATCCGTCGGGGGAAGCCTGCCCAACGCCCCGCGTCGATTTGACTCGCGGATCGTGACGAAATGACGCATTCTTTGCGTCTGCCTGCCGGGACGTTCGTGGCACAGCGCTTCTAATGGCCGGACGTACGTTTTATCGAGGAGTCATCACATGCGGCGTTTCACGATTGTCGTTTTCTGCATCTCCATCGCGCTCGTTTCCTATGCGCAGGTAAGGCGCCACGCGGTTGATGGAAACGCGGGCATTACGCAGACCGTGCCGCAGTTCCCTGGCAGTTTGCTCGCCGGCCTCACCCCTGCGCAGACCAGTTCGTTCAATGCGGGCCGCGTCCAGTTCCTTCGCGCTTGGAACAACATCGACGGCCTGGGGCCGGTGTTCAACGAGCGGGCGTGCACCGACTGTCATAACGCGCCTGCGGCCGGCGGCGGCAGCGCGCGAAACGTGACGCGATTCGCTACCCGTGTTGGTGGGGTCTTCGATCCACTCACGTCGCTTGGTGGTTCGTTGCTACAGGATCACGCCATTACCGGCGGGCCGGGGGCGCAGCACACCTTCCTGCCGGAGCACGTGCCGGCGCAAGCGACGATCGTCGTGCAACGCCGTAGCACTCCCCTTTTCGGCCTCGGCCTGGTCGACGCCACGCCCGATTCGGTGTTCGTCACGCTGGCGGCGCTTCAGGCAGCGCGCGGCGACGGCGTGGCGGGGCGCGTCAATATGACCGACAACCTTCGCGCGGGTACGAAGACAGTCGGCCGCTTCGGCTGGAAGGCGCAGGTTCCGACGCTCGTCCAGTTTTCCGGCGACGCACTACTGAACGAGGTGGGCATCACCTCGCCGGACTTCCCGAGTGAAAACTGCCCGCAAGGCAACTGTGCGGAGCTGGTGTTCAGCCCGGTGTCTGCCATGAACGACGACGGCAGCGCTGTGGCGATGATCACGAATTACATGATGCTGCTGGCCGCCCCGAACCGCGGACCTTCGACCCCGGACTCGATCGCGGGCGAGCAGATCTTCGAGTCGATCGGTTGCAGCGAGTGCCACGTGAGCACGCTCACCACCGGATCCAACGCCATCGCGTCACTCGATCGGAAGACGTATCATCCCTACTCCGACTTTCTCCTCCACGACATGGGCACTCTCGGCGACGGCCTGGAGATGGCAAGCTCCACCGGCGCGGAAATGCGAACCGAGCCACTGTGGGGTCTTCGATTCGTGACGCGCTACCTCCACGACGGCCGCGCCACGACGCTCGAAGACGCCATCACCGCGCACGACGGCCAGGCAGCAGCCGCAAAGAGTCGTTACACGGCGCTCGCGGCGAGCGAAAGGGCGCAGCTCATCGCGTTCCTGCGGTCGCTTTAGGAGAAGGGACGAACGTAGTCCTGCTTGAGCTGGACGTAGCCACCGTCTTCCGTGACTCCGCTACGGTCAATCAGGCGCTGCGGCAATTTCTCTCGGAACATGGCGCGCCATCAACGCACAAGCAGTGATTTGCGCGCTGTCTACAACAACTCCTTCAGGCGCTGATATCCGCTCCGGCTTACAGGTAACCGCGTTCCATCGCGGAGGATCGCGACGCGGCTGTCTTTCGCATACAGCTCGATCTTCTCGATCCGTTCGATGTTGACGACGTACGCCCTGTGGATGCGGACGAAGCGGTCGGGGTCGAGTTGGCTGGCGATTTCGCTGAGGGGCTGTTGTTTGCGGAGTTTCGTGCCCGAGGTCGCGAGGAGGATCGCGTCGTCGGCGGCTTCGATGTAGTCGAGGCGGGAGACGGGGACGACCTGGATGGCGCCATCCTCGCCGCGGACGACGATCCGCTGTAGCGGCTTTGCGCGCAGCGACGTCGCGAGACCGGCCACCGGTTGCCGATCGTGGCCGGCGGCG
>JAFAOU010000035.1 GCA_019247495.1 Acidobacteriota bacterium | reverse complement strand
GATGGCCAACCTCGACGTCCGCCTCGGCCTCATTCACAACGCCAAAACCCCACCCGCCTTCGCATTGCGAATCCTGCCGACGCTACCGGAGTCCGAGGTGAGATCGATTGCGCGCGGCGGATCGAACATGGCGTTGAAGACTGCGGCGCTCCGGCAGTTGCAGGGGCGTTGATCCGCAGATCGCAGATGGTACGCAGATATCTGTACATCTGCGTCCATCTGCGGATCACCATCCCCGCACCGGCCGCCACTCCTCGACAATCTCGCTGCCGTCGATGACGTGGTAGCGGTCGTACATCGCGGCGGTGAGGCAGGAGTGATTCGGAAGCACGCGGACCCTGGTGCCGACAGGTAGCGGGATAGTCGTCGTGAGCTTGCCGTGTTCCTGCGATAACGCGATGAGGCGCGCGGGCAGCGGGTGGAGGTCGAGGTTGCAGACGAGGCCGTAGCCGAAACTCGGGTCGAGGTGTTCGGGACTCACATCCTTCGAAAGCGCAAGAGCCCCCGCATCGATGATCGCCTCGCCTCGCTCGGGATAGGAACCGACGACTGTCGAGAGCACGGAGACCGCAACGTCATCCATCAAGCATGACCCCAGCGTCGATTGGAAGGCGTCGAAGAAGACGTAGTTACCGGGGCGGACTTCATCGGTGTCGGCGAAGGTCTCGGCGATCGCGGTGGTCGGCGTGGAGCCGATGCTGCGCGTCAGCTTGTCCATCGCAAGCAGCGCACGGAATCGCGTCAGCGATTCGATCTCCTCGGCGGCAATCCTCCGGATCTCCTCGACGCCGGACGCGTTGTACGAGTGGCCGGCGTGCGTCAACAATCCCTGAAGGTGAATGGCGGGCGAATTGGCAACGGCCATCGCCAATCGCACGCTGTCGGGATGATTCGGATCGACGCCGGCACGGTGATAGCCGCAATCGACTTTCAGGAAGACATCGAAGACGACTCCGTTCGCGGCGTGAAACTCCTCTACCGCGCGTAGAGCGAGCTCGCTGTCGAGGAGAATGTTCAGGCGCTCGATTCGTGCCGCCAGCGCCGCCGCGCGCGCTAGTTTTTCGGGCGCGATCGGCACCGCGTACGTGATGTCTCCGAACCCGCCGTCCGCGAAGAACTCCGCTTCTGCCATGGTCGAAACGGTGATCGGGCCGGTCGCGCCGCCGTGCTGCATGCGGGCGATCTCGATGGTCTTGTGCGTCTTCACATGCGGGCGGAATCCGACACCCGAGGCCAGGGCCTTGGCGCGCATACGAACGCAGTTTTGCTCGACAATGGAGCGGTCGACGAGGAACGCGGGCGTCGTCACATGCGAAAAATCATTCATATCGATATGGATGCATTCTATGCGTCCGTCGAGCAGCGCGACCGGCCCGAGCTGCGCGGCAGGCCGGTCATCGTCGGCTGGCCGGGCGAGCGGAGCGTGGTCTGCGCGGCGTCGTACGAGGCGCGGAAGTTCGGCGTGCACTCCGCGATGCCGGCCACGCGCGCGAAACGGCTCTGCCCCGAGGGGGAGTTCATTCACCCGAACTTCGACAAGTACCGCGAAGTGTCGCGGCAGATTCGCGACATCTTCGAACGGCACACGCCGCTCGTCGAGCCGCTGTCGCTCGATGAGGCGTACCTCGATGTGACCGAGGAGTTGACCGGAATCCCGACGGCAACCGAGACGGCGGAGACGATCCGGCGCGAGATCAAATCCGAAACGCAGCTGACCGCTTCGGCGGGCGTGGCGCCGAACAAGTTCCTGGCGAAAATCGCCAGCGACTGGAAAAAGCCGGACGGCTGTTTCGTCATCCGGCCGCATCAGGTCGAGCGATTTCTGATGCCGCTGAACGTGCGCAAGATCCCGGGCGTCGGCAAGGCGACCGAGAAAATCCTGACGGAGATGGGGATCGCCACGGTCGGCGACCTGCATTCGTTCACCGTCGATCAGCTCGTGGCGCGCTTCGGCAAATGGGGCACGCGGCTGTGGGAGCTGGCGCGTGGCATCGACGAGTCGCCCGTCGTT
>JAFAOU010000030.1 GCA_019247495.1 Acidobacteriota bacterium | reverse complement strand
TACAACATGTTCCGCGAGCGCTGGGACGTCGTGCAGCAGGCGTTGCAGGTGTACAACCTCGCCAAAGGTTTCACCCGTAACGAACGTGCCGGCGCGCTCGTCGCGCACGTCCGCACGATGCAGTCCGCCCTCGGGCGTTCCGGCATCCGGCGCAAGGCAAAGACTCCGCAGTCGCCCGGTCCCATTCCGCAATAGCATCGAGGTAGTCGATGAACGGCCTGCGCGAGACGTCGCGCAGGCCGTTTTTTCACGCGGAGTCGCGGGGGCGCGGAGAAAAGAGGCTCCGGATTGGTTTGCCGCAGACTTAAGACGGATGTGTTGGAAAATGAGCGCGGATGATTCGATTTGAGGGGACGCTCACACCCGCGATCTATCGTCGCGGGCTCGCGGTTAGCGGCGGGTCGATGCCGCTTGTTGGATTGGCCCTGACCGTTGCGGGGGTGATCAACCTTTGCTTCGCCGACCTTACGGCGCCGGTTTCCTGGGCCATGCCGTCGTTTCTCCTGATCTTTGGAGTGACGCTGTTGTTCATGCCGAGGATGACCGTGACACGGGCGTTCGCGACGGACAAGCTGCTGTCGGAACCGATCACCGGCGAGGCCGATGAGCAGGGAGTGCGGATGGAGATCGCGCACGGACGGAGCGATTTGCCGTGGGCGATGATGCATAAAGTCGTGGTCACCCCTACTCTGGTCATCATTTACCAGTCGGCGCAGCTTCTTCGAATCGTTCCGCGGGAGTTCTTCGCGGATGAGGAGTCGTGGGAAGCGTTCCGCCGGCTCGCCGCCGCGGCGCCATCCGTCGCCAAACCGCCCCGAGGTCCGATCCGTGTGGTCCTGCTGTGGATCGTCATCATCGTCGCGGTGTTCGTGGTGTGGACTCTCTTCAAAGGCTGATCACCACAGAGACACAGAGGGCACAAAGAAACCTCTGTGTTCTTTGTGTCTTTGTGGTTGAACGCTTTTAGACGTTGCGTTTGTACGCCGCTGCGTAGCGCTTCGACGCTTCCGGATCCGAACTGACCTGGCGGATGGCGCGTTCGAATTGTTCCTGCGTCAGGCCGCGGTCGGACAGGATCTTCGTTCCCTCGGTCGGATGCTTGTGGATCGAGGCGCCGAGCTCGCCGAGTTGTTCCGGCGTCAGTGATGGGGCGCTGGACGCGACGGCGGCGTTGCCCGAGGCAGGCGTCGATAACGTCGCGGGAGTGGTTGTGTTGTTCTTGCAGGCGGCGATCGCCACCAACATCGTCAGAGCGAGCAGTGTTTTTCTCATCGTCCTAATCCTTTCCGTGTCCCTTGCCGCCTTTTTCCTTCTGTTGTCCCGGCGGGCCTTCTCCTCCCGGACCGCGGCCGTGACCGTGGTCATTTTCCTGCGGCGGAGCAGCGGGAGCGGGAACAAAGACCGGCTGTGGCGGTGGAGCGGCGGACGCCATCGGCGGCGGTACGAAGACGACCGGCGCTCGATCGTGTCCGTGTCCTTTTCCGTGACCCTCTCCGTGACCCATTTCATGCGCCTCGGCGTGGTGCTCCGCTTTCTTTGCCTGTCGCGGCGGGATGTGCGCCTCCCGAGGAACGATGACGACCGGTGGCGGCTGGATGACGCGGACCGGTTCCTGGCGCATCGCTTCGACGCCTGTTTGAACGCCGTAGATCTTCTTCAACTGCCCAGGAGGTCCGCCGTGCGGATGGGCGTGCCATTCGGCGACGCGCATGCGAACGGGGCGCGGGATGTAGTCCTGCGTCACGACGATGTTCGCCGCGGCGGGAGCAGGCGTGTACTGCGGCAGGCGCTGATCGATCACCGTCACCAGCGCAGGGCCGGTCACGCCGTTCGAGACCTGCGACTGCACGTACGGGACGAAATCGGGCTGCTCGACAAGAGCGACCGGCACGTAGCGCAGCGTGTCGACGAATTGCGCCGGCGGGACGTTGGCTCCATTGAGCGTGCCGAGGAGTGACGCGAGTTGGTCCTGCGGGATGCCGGCGATGTCGGAGAGAGCGGCCACGGCCAGCGGCATCGCGATCAGCGACAGGAGATCGTTCGAGTTGCCGCTGCCGAGGGAGGTTGGCGAATAGATGTAGTTGTCGCTGAGGACGTAGGTGGGCGTTACGTCGACTACTTCCACCGGCGTCACTCCGTATTGCGGCAGGCGCTGGTCGATGACGTTGACGAGCTGGACTCCGTTGATTCCCTGCGATTGCTGCGTCTGAACGTACGGGACGAAGTCGGGCTGCTGCAAGGCCACCGGCGCGTAGCGAACGGTCTGGACGAACTGCTGCGGCGGGACATCCGCCTGGTTGAGCGTGGAGACGAGTTGCGCGAGCTGATCCTGCGGAACGCCGGTGACGCGCGAGACCGCATCGACGGCGAGCGGCATGGCTACGAGGGAGAGGAGATCCGTCGTGTTCAGTGCGCTGGCGTGGATGGGGACCAGCACGAGGATGAGCAGAAGAAGCACGGGCTTTCTCATGCGGTTCGCTGGTGCAAGTAGGGGACCGATATGCCTACAATACCCACCAAAATTCGCAACTAAGGGAGAGCTTCGTATGAATCGTCAGCTTCGTAGCTTTGCTGTGCTCGTCATCCTTGCCGCTCCGGCGGCGTTCGCGGCCGATGTGAAGGAAACCGTCCATGTCGTCATCACCGGCGGCAAACATGCGGGGACGTACGACGGCAGCACCGACCGCGGCGGCTGTTCGGCGGGGATGACCGGGAAGGGCTCGTTCGGCAATCAGTATTCGCTGCCGAAGGAGAACGACCCGAAGGTGCTGAACAGCGTGCAGATCATCGTGCCGGATGCGAAGGCGGCGGCGAACGGGACGCACAACTTCTTCCTCAACGTTGCATTTGGACGGATCTTCAAGCGCGACGCCGAGTACAAGGTGGAGACGGAGAAGAAGAGCGGGACTGGAACGATCACCGTGCACGACAAAGGGTCGACGGCGACGATCTCGTTCGATGCGAAGACGGCGGATGGGGTGCATCTCGTTGGTACCGTCGACTGCAAGAGCGTTACGCGCGCGCAGTAATCACAGGGGACGGGTTCACGCGGAGACGCGGAGGAGCGAAGAAAAGCGGCTCCGCGTGAATGTTTCGCTCGCTCTTTTATCGGAGCTGATCAAGGAAGAATCCGTCACAGCGTGTTGCCGGTCTAAGCTGAAGTCTCCATGTACAATCGGGGACGGAGGTATGGCACATGCGTCGATTTTCTTCTATCGTTCCTCTCCTTCTTCTCGTTGCCATGGTTGCGAACGCTCAGCCCTATCGCGTCGGGGGTGACGTCAAGGCGCCGGTGGTGGTGGCCCGCGTGAATCCTGTCTATCCGGAGGAAGCGCGACGGGCGCGAATCAATGGGATTGTGATTCTCGAGACGATCATCGACCACAACGGCGTCGTGAAAGACGTCACCGTTCACAAACCGCTGCCGTTCGGGCTGTCCGAAGCCGCCGTCGATGCTGTAAAACAGTGGACCTTCAAGCCGGGCACGCGGAACGGCGAGCCGGTCGACGTCATATTCAATCTGACTATCAACTTCATGCTCGATAAGAATGAGACTGATCCCGGGTCCGGCTCCGCCCCGTTGCGCGTCGGCGGCGATGTCCATGCGCCTCTGGTGATCGAAAAGGTCGAGGCCTCGTACACCGAGGAGGCGAGGAACGCACGGATCAACGGCATCGTCATCCTCGAGGTGGTCGTCGGGCGCGACGGTCTCGTGAAGGATGCATCCGTAATCAAGCCGCTGCCGTTCGGCCTCAATCAGGCAGCCCTCGACGCCGTCAAGCAGTGGAAATTCAAGCCCGGCACGTTGGACGGCAACCCGGTCGACGTCATCTTCAACATCGTCATCAACTTCAGGCTCGATAAAGCGACCGATTCCGAATCGAATTGACAGGGGACGGTTTCACGCGGAGCACGCGGAGAGCAGAAAACCTCCGCGCTCTCCGCCTCCCCGCGACCTCCGCGTGAAAACGTTCCCTGTAGAATCCGCGAATGACGATCGATCGACGGGGATTTCTCGGATACGCCGCTCTTGGTTCTGCTCTCGCCCTCGCGAAGCCGTTGAGCGCTGTCGCGCAAAGTGCGCCGAGCGCGAGTCCGGAGCTCGAAGAGATCACTATCGGCGAGCTGCAGGATGGGATGTCCAGCGGACGCTGGACGGCGCGCGCGATCGCGGAGCGATACCTCGGCAGGATCGATGCGATCGACAAGCATGGGCCGATGGTCAATTCGATCATCGAGTTGAATCCCGAGGCACTGGCGATTGCGGATGCGATGGATCGCGAGCGGAAGGCGGGACATGTTCGCGGACCGCTGCACGGCATTCCGGTGCTGATCAAGGACAACATCGATACCGCCGATCGGATGGCCACGTCCGCGGGATCGCTGGCGCTGGCGGAAAATCACGCTGCGCGCGATGCGTTTGTGGTCGCGCGCTTGCGCGAGGCCGGAGCGGTCCTCCTCGGCAAGACGAATCTCAGCGAGTGGGCGAACTTCCGATCGACGCATTCGACGAGCGGTTGGAGCGGCCGCGGCGGACTGACGAAGAATCCGTATGTGCTCGATCGCAATGCGTGCGGCTCGAGCTCGGGCACAGGATCGGCGATTGCGGCGAACCTCGCGGCGGTCGGCATCGGCACGGAGACGGATGGCTCGGTCGTCTGCCCGTCGTCGGCGTCCGGTCTGGTCGGGATCAAGCCGACCCTCGGCCTCATCAGCCGCGCCGGCATCATCCCGATCGCGCACAGCCAGGACACATCGGGTCCGATGGCCCGCACCGTTCGCGACGCCGCCATCCTCCTCGGCATTCTGACCGGCGCCGACGAGCGTGATCCGGTGACGGTGTCGAGCCGGACGAAAGGTCACGCCGACTACACGCGCTTCCTCGACGCAGACGGTCTGAAAGGCGCGCGAATCGGCGTGGCGCGGCAGTACTTCGGATTCAACGACGCCACCGACAGGTTGATGAAGGACGCCATCGCGCTCATCAAGTCGCTCGGCGCGACGATCGTCGATCCTGCCAACATCGCTACGAACGGCAAGTTCGACGCGACCGAGAACGACGTGCTGCAGTACGAGTTCAAGGCGGACATCAACAAGTACCTGGCCAACGCGTCGGCGTCGGTGAAGTCGCGCACGCTGGCCGACCTGATCAAGTTCAACGAGGACCATCGCGCCGAGGAGATGCCGTACTTCGGACAGGAGATCTTCGAGCAGTCGGAGAAGCGCGGGCCGTTGTCGGAAAAGAAATACATCGCCGCGCTGGCGAAGAATCATCGCCTGGCGCGCACCGAGGGGATCGACGCGACGGTTGCCAAACACAAGGTGGACGCGATCATCGCGCCGACCGGCGGACCTGTCTGGGCGACGGACCTCGTCAACGGCGATCACTTCACGGGCGGCTATTCATCGGCATCCGCGGTCGCGGGCTATCCGCACATCACGGTGCCGGCGGGGATGGTGTTCGGGCTGCCGGTGGGGTTGTCGTTCTTCGCCGGAGCATGGAGCGAGCCGACGCTGATCAAGTTCGCGTACGCATTCGAGCAGGCGAGCAAAGCGCGGCAGAAGCCAAAGTTTCTGGCGAGCCTGTCATCCTGAGCCGCCGGAGCCGTGGAGCGCGAAGCGCGGAAGCGGCGTAGGACGGTCGAAGAGGTAGTGTCCGAAGAGTTCTGCAAAAAGAAAGGGCCAAGGAGTCTCCTGTAAATTCAAGTCGCCAAACCAAAACAGACAGGAGAGAGTCGATGGCCCCGAAGAAGACTAACGCGAACACGATCGATTGGAAATCCGAGCTGCTCGAGGGCGGGGATGTGGTTCGGGAGTTGTTCCGAGAGGTGCTGCAGGAAGTGCTCGAAGCGGAGATGACCGAGACGGTGCAGGCCAGGCCGGGAGAGCGGACGGCCGAGCGAGTTGGACTGAGGAGCGGGTATTACTCGCGAACTCTGATCACGCGCGTGGGGAAGCTGGAACTGCGCGTACCGCAGGACCGGGATGGACGCTTCAGCACGCAACTGTTCGAGCGTTACCAGCGAAGTGAGAAGGCCCTGGTGTCGGCCTTGGCGGAGATGTATGTACAGGGCGTGTCGACGCGGAAGGTTAAGGCGATCACCGAAGAGCTCTGCGGGCATTCGTTCAGCGCGAGCTCGATCAGCGACATCAACAAAACGCTCGACGAGCAGTTGGCGCAGTTCTCGTCGCGGCGTCTGGACGAGGAGTATCCGTATCTGATCCTGGACGCGCGATACGAGCGGGTTCGGGAGAACGGTACGATCCACAAACGTGCCGTGCTGGTGGCGATCGGGATCAACTGGGACGGCCGACGGTGCGTTCTCGGAGTGGACCTGGCCAATCGCGAGAGCATCAGCAGTTGGAAGGAGTTCTTGCTGGGGCTGCGCCGTCGAGGACTCACGGGCGTGGAGCTGGTGGTGACCGACGATCACGCCGGCCTGCGGGCGGCGATCGCGGAAGTGCTGCCGGAGGCGGCATGGCAACGCTGCTACGTGCACTTTCTGCGGAACTGCCTGGACCACCTTCCGCGCAAGGGCGATGACGACTGCCTGCGCGAGCTGCGCTGGATCTACGAGCGCCGCAACCTCGGCGAAGCCAGGAACGATCTGGCAGCGTGGATCGCGAAGTGGGAGACCCGATACGCGAAGCTGGTGTCATGGGTCGAAGAGAACATCGAAGAGACGCTCACCTTCTATCGGCTCCCTGCTCAGCACCACAAACATCTGAAGTCAACGAACATGCTCGAGCGGCTGAACGAAGAGCTCAAACGCCGAACGCATGTGGTCCGCATCTTTCCGAATGCGGCCAGTTGTCTGCGGCTCGTACGCGCTCTGGCCGTCGAGACCCATGAGAACTGGATCGAAGCCACGCGCTACCTGAACATGGATCTGCTTCGCGAACACAAAAAACAACTGCTGCGCGAGGTGGCGTAGAGAACCCGGGCTATGGAAGCTGCCGTCTTGTGGAAAGCCGCGATGAAGCCGCGCCTTCCCACAAGACTTGGAAAACGCTGCGCGTTTCCCACAGCTCCCACAGCCCCTGCTGCTGGAGAAAACAGGTGAGGAGAACCGAAGCCCAATTTGCAGAACTTGACGTACACAACTGTCGAAGGACCCCCCGCTGGTAACCCGGAAAGGGCGGTGGCTGGAGCAAGCCCGGCGACGACGCCAGCGCTCCGTCGCGGCTGCCCTCCCTTCCCGGGTTATCAGCGGGGGGTCCTTCGACCGTCCTGCGCGACTTCGGCTTCGCCTATGCCGCTCCGGCGGCTCAGGATGACAGTGTTACGGCACGGGGCAGATGCCGTGCAGCATTTGCCAGGCGAATGAAATCGCGATCAGGGCGATGAAGGCGGCGTAGAACGGGAGGAGGCGGCGTCTCACGTGAGTTCAACACCGGGGAGCGTCGTGACGAATTCCGGGCCGAAGAATTTGGCGGGGGTGAAGGCGCCGGGGCGCTTCGGCGAGGCGAGGAGTTGTTCGACCGCTCGCAGCGCGCTGATGACCGTGAACGCGTAGCCTTCCGGTGTCGTCATCGTCATCGTCACTTCGCGTTTGCCGTTGCTGACGCGGCCCCAGAGGTAGGTGCGTCCGCTGGTGCGGCGTTCTTCGTCCGGACCGGTGCGGCGGTTGGCGAATGTTTGGAGCAGTCGCTTGATCGGTTTGATCGCGAGCAGTGGGAAGAACGGACGGAGGCGGCGCATGCGTTTGATCGACTTCGGCGACGCAGCGGTGTAGACGCGGATGTTCGGAATGCCGGTGGTGTGAAACGACGTGGAGACGTCGCCCCATGGGATGGTCATGGCCATGCGTGGGCCGATTGAGAACGGGATTTCCTTCGCGTCGTACGCCGGCGGAACGCGAATGATTTTTCCATCGCGGCGGATCGCGCCGCCGTCGCCGATGCTTTCGATCATCGTCTTCAGCGTGCCGCGGCTGATCTCGGCGCCCGGCGAGTAGAAGGCCAGCTCCAGTTCCGTCGCGCCGGGCAGCCGCGCCGCGAGCATCGCGCCGAGGCAGTCGGTGGGGACGACGTCGAACCCGACGCCGGGGATGAGCGTGACGCCGGCCCGCGCCGCGTCATCGTTCATGGCCATGATCGATTCGAAGACCGGGATCTCGCCGGTGATGTCGAGGTAATGCGCGCCGGCGCCGATGCACGCGCGCACCATCGGCGCGCTGGTGTGGACGAACGGACCGGCGCAATGGAGGACGGCGTCAACGCCGTCGAGCTGCGGTTTGTCGAGCGGAAAGGCGCGCGATTCGAGGCCCAGCTCCTTCGCCAGCGGTGCGAGTTTTTCCGCGCTGCGTCCGGCCAGGATCGGCTTCAGTCCGCGCCGAACCCCTTCGCGCGCGATCAACTCGCCGGTGTAGCCGTTGGCGCCATAGATGAGGAACATGAAATCGTTTCAACCACAGAGGCACAAAGGACACAAAGGAATTCTGTGATCTCTGTGTCTCTGTGGTGATATCGCACTACATCACAACTGCGGCCGGAAGATGCTCGCCAGTTTCTCTTTCGTCCTCTCGATCAACCCGCGGCGGAACCATTTGCGGAGTTTCACTTCCTCGCACTTCGCCAGGTCCGCGTGGAACATCGTCTCCATCTGCGCTGCGACCTCATCGTTGTAGACGTTGATGTTCACCTCGTCGTTCAGCCGGAAACTGCGGTCGTCGAAATTCGATGAGCCGATCGTGGTCCATGCGCCGTCGACCACCATCGTCTTGGCGTGCATCATCGTCGGCTGGAATTCGAAGATGCGGATGCCGCGGCCGAGGAGGCGCTCGTAGTGCCAGCGGCTGGCTTGGCGGACGATCGGAACGTCCGTGAACTCGCCCGGCACGATCACGCGCACATCCACGCCGCGCCGCACCGCTGCTTCCAGTGCGCGCGTCGTGTCTCCGTCGGGGACGAAGTAGGCGTTGGCGATGTAGATCGACTTCACCGCGCTCACGATCGAGATGATGTACAGCAGCTTCACCGTCGAGCTTCCCTCGCTCGGCGACGATTTCAAGACCTGCGTGAGGTGCGGTCCGCACGGCGCGAGCGGAGGGAAGTAATCGAGTCCCGTCAGCAGTTCGCCGCGGCTCTTCACCCAGTTGTCCATGAACGCCGACTGCATCTGCGTTACCACCGGACCTTCGACCCGCGCCACCGTGTCGCGCCAGTGGTTCGGCGCGTCCGCGTCGCCGAGCCAGTCGTCCGCGATGCCGACGCCGCCGGAGAATCCGATCCGTCCATCGACGATGAGCAGCTTGCGATGGGTGCGGTGGTTGAGCGTCGAGATCGTGTACCAGCGCAGCGGGTGGTACCACTCCATGTCGATGCCGTTGCGGGCCATGAAGTTGACGAGCGATCGCGACATCTGCGCGCTGCCGACGGCATCGAGGATCACCTTGACCGCCACGCCCGCCCGCGCCTTCTCCGCCAGCGCCTCGGCGAATTTGCGTCCGATCTCGCCGTCCCAGTAGATGTAGAACTCGAGGTTGATGGTGCGCTTCGCATCGCGGATCGCGGCCAGCATGGAAGGGAAAATTTCAACGCCGTTCTTCAGAATCGTGACGAGATTTCCTTCCGACATCGGCGACCCGGTGAGGGCGTGCATCGTCTGCAGAAACGCCAGGTCGCGCACGCCGAACTGGTGCTTCATGTGGTAGCGCATCGGCAGCTTGCGCCGGATGATCGGCAGCGGCGGCCGGTGCGGATAGCGGGGCGGTTTGTTCTTGCGGAAAAACATCAGCGCTTCGAGGCGATCCAGATGATGAGCGCAATCATGCCCGCGGCGATGAGAAATGCGACGCCGAGGATGATGGCAAAAATCGCGATGGCTGCGCCGGCGATGGCGCCGAACGATCGCGGAGGGCGCGTCCGGTCGCGATGCAGGATTAGCGAGTTGAGGTTGATGACGTTCTCTTCGAAGAGCCAGTCGAACACGGTGCCGGCGATCGGGATCGAGCCGAGGATCATGTCGAGGAGGATGTAGATGACCATGCGCAGGATGCGCGGCATCGGAACGCGATGCCTCAGCGCGCCGACGATGATCCACGCCGACAGCAACGCCCCGATGATTTCGCCGACGCCGGGAATCAGGCTCAATCCGGCGTCGAGTCCAACGCGCTTCTTCGTTCCGGGAACGGGAACCGCCTCGTCCATGAGGTAGGCGAAGCGGCGCAACACGACGAGATCGGGCGGCAGTTTCTCGTCCGGCTCGAGCACCTCGGGGATCAACGGCGCAGGCATGCTCATCGGTAATGCGTCAGTCGTGCCGGTGTTCTTTTCGGATGACCAGCTTGAGGCCGGACCACGTGTCGTCGACCGCGCAGACTTTCACATCGACGAACCCCATCGGCAGCGCGATCTCGCGGATCACGTCCTCGGTGATATCCGTAGCAACCTTCGACGCCTTCTTCGGCCAGGAGATCCAGATGACGGCATCGGGTCGTATCGCAGTGCGCCAGTGGCGAAGTTTCGTGTCCAGCTCGGACGCGGATTTCGTGAAGAGATGGACGACGTCAACGGAGGCTGTCAATTTCTTAACGAACGTAACGCCGTCCGGCAGCGGCGCGAGGAGGGATGCGTAGTCGGATGGCGCGCCGTCAGCGAAGACCTTGGAGCCGGCATTGATCCCCAGCTTCTTCGACAGCGGCGTCCCCGAGTAACCGGCCATGGGGGCAAGTGTAGTCAATCGAACCAGCCGTATCGATGAAGGACGACCGCCGCGATTGCCATCAGAAGGAAGAGGATTCCTTCCGCGATCGCGCATCCGGCTCCGAGGCGTCCGCCGGCGACGAGCGATTGCGCGCGAGCGAGATCGTGGCGGCGGAGGATGAAGATAGCTCCGACCGCCACGAAGAGAATCGCTGCGAGCCAAACCACTGTGTTCATCTTCGGTTCCCAGGTTTCAGCGGGAGATCGATTTCACGCGGAGTCGCGGAGGCGCGGAGGCAGTTTCTTTTCTCCGCGTCTCCGCGTCTCCGCGTGAAACGGTTCCCTTTTGAAACTCACCGCAGCTCCAGCACCGACTTCCCCGCCGTCCATTTCACGATCCGTCCGTCGCGCGTGCTGACCCAGACGTCATTCGCGTCGCCGCTGTTCACGTTTGTGAAGTGATAGTGGTTGGCCGGCTCGCCGAAGATCGTCTCCGTACCGGCCAGTTGCGGCGCTCCTTCCTTCTTCTGCGGATCGAGCACCATCGTCGCTCGCTGCCAGACGTGATTGACGAAGTCGGGCGGCGACAACTCGTGCGTGCCGTTGCGGTTCCAGACCACGCCCTGGTGTTTGGTCTCGCCGATCCAGGTGACGCCATCCTTCTTGAATTGCACGCGCTCCAGGCCCGGTGTCGGACGCGACATCTCGCCGCGGACGCCGTCGAGCGTGAAATGGAATCCGGACGAAATGCGGAAGCAGTCGATGGCGTCTTCGTAGCTGCCGTCGCCCGCACATTTCTGCGGCGTGGAGCGATTTGCCGCGTGCGGCACGACAGGCGTCGAAGCAGGGATCGAGGTCGCGGAAGGAGGCGGTGCGGGTTGCGGCGCGGCAGTCGTCGTCGTATTCGACGGCTCCTTCCGTCCGCACGCGGCGCAAAGCACCAGAACGGCGAGTGCAATTCGCTTCACTTCTTCACCTCGGCGGCCTTGGCGTTTTGCACCATCACTTCCACGTCGCGCAGCAGCTTCTTCGCGTCGTAGAGGATCCCGTCCTTCATCACGTACTTGATTCCTCCGATGTGATCGACGGCGCCGGTCGTGTCGTTCACGCGCATCCAGCCGGTGCCGTAGAGCACCTTCAGATTCTCGACTGGATTCTGGTCGACGAAGACGAGATCGGCCAGCATGCCGGGACGGACGATGCCGAACTCCGTCTTCGTTCCGCGCGGTGCATTGATCGCCTCCGCGCCCCACATCGTGGCCGACCGAATCACCTCCAGCGGATGGAAGCCGGCTTCCTGCAGCAGCTCCAGCTCGCGGATGTAATCGAAGCCGTAGAGTTTGAAGATGTAGCCGGAGTCGGAGCCGGTCGTGACGCGGCCGCCGCGGTTTTTGTAGTCGTTAAGAAAGCGCATCCAGAGCCGGTAGTTGTTCTTCCACTCGATTTCATCCGCGGTGGTCCAGTTGAACCAGTACGCGCCATGCGCGGTGCGGCTGGGCTGATACCAGCGCCACAGCGACGGAAGCGTGTAGCGGTCGTGCCACTCGGCGCGCATGGCCCGCGACAGATCGCGGCTGGCTTCGTAGATGGTGAGCGTCGGATCGATATTGAATTTCTTCGCGATCAATTCGTCGATGACGGCGTTCCACTTGTCGCTGCCCGGCGGTGCGGCCTGCTTCCAGAGCCGGCCCGCCTGTCCGAAGCGATCGCTCTCATCGTTGTAGTTGTAGCTGGTCGGATAGTCCTGAATCGTTTTGTCGGTGAAGAGCGCTTCGGGCAATCCGTACCAATGCTCCATGCCGCCGAGTCCCATGCGCGCGGCGTCGACGATGTTGGAGCGCGCCACGCCCATCTGCGCGAGATGCGTGGTCGAGCCGAGGTGGAGTTTGTTGGCTTCATCGATGAGGGCGGAGAGGATCTCGGGGTCGAAGACAGGATCACCGGAGCTGAGGATCTTGATTCCGTCGGCCCCTTTCTTCGACACCCACTGCACGAACTTGCGGGCCTGCTCGGGCGTGTCGATCGGAGTTCCGTCCCAACTCCGGCGATTGGTGAAGACGTACGGAAAGAGGCGCGGCGCGACGATCTCATTGCGCGCGCTGCGGTCGCGCTCATGCAGACACCAGTCGACGCCATTGCCGCATCCCGGCTCGCGCACGCTGGTGATGCCGTGCGCCATCCACAGCTTGAACACGTACTCGGCCGTCGTCCCCTGCTCCGCGCCGCCGGAGTGTCCGTGCATGTCGACGAAGCCGGGCAGC